>NZ_JBSZKT010000008.1:0-270911 GCF_055690525.1 Streptosporangium sp. H13245
CTCCTGGGTTCGTGTCTGCTCCTCCAGCGGAGCGTACCGTGCGGTATGCCCGAAGCCACGCCCCGGGGGCGCGGTAACAGAACTTTGTACGGGACGCACAAAGCCCCGTCCCCCCGGGGTGGGACGGGGCCTGGCCGTGGATGTCAGCCGTACATGCCGGGGGAGGTGCCGTCGCCGTCCTTGATCCCGTGGAGGCCGCCCTTCTCGTCGCGCCACATCCGCCAGCCGTTCTGGCTGCCGGTGAACCAGAGGGGCGGGGCGCCGGAGCCGGACACCCGCTTGCCGTCGGCCAGCCTGTACTCACACAGCGAGGCCACCGAGTAGAAGCCGGAGTTCTGGCCCTTGAGGGGGAGCGGCTTGGGATCGGTCACGCAGAAGGACCAGGCGCGCTCGTTCTTGACGTCGGCGTTGCGGCCGGTGGGCAGGTCGAAGACGTTGCCCGGCTTGTCGTGCCGCAGGAAGCCGACCTTCTCCATGCGGGGCGGGAAGGCGAGCCACCAGCCCGACTCGGGAACCTGCTCGGCGGAGATCTGGCCGAGCACCCGGCCGCTGCCCGCCTCCAGCCGGGCGAACCCGCCGTACCGGCCCTCCTGGTCGACCGGGCGGACCACCGGCGCGAAGCCGGGGCTGCCGCTGGGGTAGACGCGGACCACCGACGGGCGCATCCAGTTGACCGTGCCGTCGGCGAGCTTGACGGAGAACAGGCCGAAGGCGGAGACCTTGCTCGTCTTCGGGTTGGTGTACGGGGCGACGTAACCGACGAGGTTTCCCCCCGACGCGCCGAAGGACCAGCCTCCCGACAGGTCGACCCCGGCGCCGAGGGGTTGCTCGACGGGGACCCGCCAGACGACCTTGCCGGTCTTCAGGTCGTGCGCCTCCAGGACGGGATGGCGGGCCAGGCGGAGGAACACCACGCGCGAGGCGTCGGACCACTCGGCCTCGGCGATGCCGGGGATCTTCCACATGGCCCTGCCGGTGGCCGGGTCGAGGACGACGACGCGGGCGCTCGCGAGCGCGGTGTTCTCGGACACGCACACGAACGCCCCGCACCGCTGCGGGCCGAAGGTGGAGTGCACCGGGCGGCTCCACTTACGCGCCCCGGTCCTGGCGTCCAAGCCGACGAGGGTGGCCTTCCAGCGGCCCCGCCTGGCGGGGTCGAGCGTCACCGCGACGGCCTGGCCCGCGGAGGTCTCGACGATCGCCGGGGCGGGCACCCCCATCCCCGGCAGGCGGCCCGCCATGGTCGAGGGGTGGGCCCACAGCCTCCTGCCCGTGGCGAGGTCGAGGGCCACCGTCTCCAGCGTGCCGTCGGGCTTCATGGAGGTCGTCGTGGCGACGCCACCGGCGGTGGTGGTGCGGCTGACCGCGTTCATCTCGGTGTTGTGCCAGGTGGGATGGTCGGGGGTGGCCGCTTCAGTGCCGGAGCAGCCGCCCAGGGTCAAAGCTCCGGCGAGCACCAGGGCCGGTTTCGCGAGGGGCCGGATCACGGGTATTCCACTCCAATGCGGGCGAGGCGTTACGGCTTCGCAGCGGAGGGTGACCGTGTTCAGGCGTCGTTGGGCCGCATCCACGGCCTTCGGCCGAGCATGGTCACCCACCGTCCGTGAAGTCCGGTCGCTCGTCCGGCGACACGGGTCGCGGAGACCTCGGCGCCGGGCTCCTCCGCGGCCTTGGCCGCCGCGAGGTAGATCGACTCAGCGCGCCGGGCCCGGGGCTCGGGCCAGAGTTCCAACGCACTGCATACGGAAGGTAGCACCGCGTAAGCAATCTGGAGATAACCTTGAGCAGATGGGTGATAACGATCAAGGCCGAACATCTCCGCGGGGTTCGTGTCGAACTCCGGTCCCAGCAGGTCGGCGAAGGCCACTGTCCGCCCGCCCGCCTCGACCACGGCGACGGTCTGCGCGGCGGCCAGCTGACGGCTCCACCGGCGCGTCACCCAGCGCAGGGGCTGCGCGATCGGCCGGACCGTGCCCAGGTCGGGGCAGGTGCCCACGACCACCTCCGCCCCCGCCTCCCGCAGCCGTCTGACCGCCTTCTGCAGGTGCCGTACGGCATGGGCGGGCCTGCTCTGCGAGGTGACGTCGTTGGCCCCGATGAAGACGACCGCGATCTCGGGGCGGGCCTTCAGCGCCTCGTCCACCTGCTCGCCCAGCTCCGCGGAGGTCGCCCCCGACCTGCCCGCCACGGTCAGCCGCACCGGCCGCTCGGCGATCACGGCCAGCCCGTTGGCGATCAGCACGGCGGGCGTCTCGGCGGGGTCGGAGGTGCCCAGGCCGACGGAAGTGGAGTCGCCGAGCATGACCATCCTGACGGGCTCGCCGCCGAAGGCCCCGTACGTGCCGTCCGAGGGTGGTCCCTCCATGCCGTGCGGGCGTCCGACGGCGCGGCGGGCCACCAGCGCCTCGGCCAGCAGCAGGCCGTAGGCCGCCACGCCGAGCGCGGTGAGGCCCCCGCCGCCCAGCGCGGCCGCCGCGGCGATGCGGCGGGCCGCTCTCGCCGCACCCGGTGTCCAGCTCACGTGACGTCGCTCCCTCCGTACGGGGCGGTAGCGTTGCCTTTGGTAACACAGCCGAGTCCCCGCCACCCCATGGGATCACGGTGCTCACGACAACAAGCCGACCGAGCTTTGGTATTTCGAGGTGATATCCCGGTGCGCGTACATGACTCGCTCGTCGAGCTGATGGGCAACACCCCTCTCGTCCGACTGAACAAGGTGACGGAGGGCATTTCCGCCCAAGTGTTGGCGAAGGTGGAGTATTTCAACCCCGGAGGGTCGGTGAAGGACCGCATCGCGGTCCGGATGATCGACGCCGCCGAGCAGTCGGGGGAGCTGCGGCCGGGGGGCACGATCGTGGAGCCCACCTCGGGCAACACCGGAATCGGCCTGGCCATCGTGGCCCAGCAGCGGGGATATCGTTGCCTGTTCGTGGTGCCCGACAAGGTGGCCCAGGACAAGATCTCGGTCCTGCGCGCCTACGGCGCCGAGGTCGTGGTCTGCCCGACGGCGGTCTCTCCCGAACATCCCGACTCCTACTACTCGGTCTCCGACCGGCTGGCCAAGGAGACGCCGAACGCCTGGAAGCCGGACCAGTACTCCAACCCGCGCAACACCGAGAGCCACTACCACTCCACGGGCCCGGAGATCTGGGACCAGACCGAGGGCAGGATCACCCACTTCGTGGCGGGCGTCGGCACCGGGGGCACGATCAGCGGCACCGGCCGCTACCTCAAGGAGGTGTCCGGCGGCCGGGTCAAGGTCATCGGGGCCGACCCCGAGGGCTCCGTCTACTCCGGCGGCACCGGGCGGCCGTACCTGGTGGAGGGCGTCGGCGAGGACATCTGGCCGGCCAACTACGACACCACGATCTGCGACGAGGTCATCGCGATCTCCGACAAGGACTCCTTCAACATGACCCGCCGCCTGGCCCGTGAGGAGGCGCTGCTGGTCGGCGGCTCCTGCGGGATGGCGACGGTCGCGGCGCTGCGCGTGGCCGAGCGGGCCGGGCCCGACGACGTGATCGTGGTGCTGCTGCCCGACGGCGGCCGGGGCTACCTGTCGAAGATCTTCAACGACGAGTGGATGGCCGACTACGGCTTCCTGACCACCTCCAGCGAGGAGGGCCTGGTCAAGGACGTGCTCACCCAGAAGAGCTCCGGCATGCCGGAGTTCGTGCACACCCACCCGCACGAGTCGGTCGACACGGCCATCTCGATCATGCGCGAGTACGGGGTGTCGCAGCTTCCGGTGATGAAGGAGGAGCCGCCGGTCATGGCGGCCGAGGTGGTCGGCTCGATCCTGGAGCGCGACCTGCTCGACGCCCTCTACCGGGGCCGGGTGCGGCCGACCGACCCGCTGGCCGCCCACATGTCGCAGCCGCTGCCGACGATCGGCGCGGGGGAGCCGGTCTCCATCGCCGTCGAGGCGCTGGAGAAGGCCGACGCCGCGGTCGTCCTCGACGACGGCAAGCCCGTGGGCCTGATCACCCGCCAGGACCTGCTGGCCTTCCTCGCCAGCCACTAGCGCCCGCCTTTGTGGCCCCGGAGATCCGAAGGTCGTCGTGACCGGCTCTCCGGGGTCGTGTTCTGGGAGCCTTCGAAGGCGGGCGCGCTTTTTGAGGCCAGGCGAGGCGGAGAGCGGGGTCAGAGAGGAAACTCCGCCATCACCTCCCAGGCCCCGGAGGGCGTGGGCCCGGCCGTGAGCCGGCCGCCGAGGGCCTCGACGCGCTCGGCCATGCCCACCAGGCCGAACCCGCCACCGAGACGGGAGATCCTGGCGTCGGCCACCGAGCCGTAGTTGCGCACCCGCAGCCGTACGGCGCCCACGGAGGTTGGGCCGTCCCCGAAGACGCCTCCGCCGGTCGAGGGACCCGTGGAGGCGTAGGCGGTACGCCGCCCCCGGGGGTTCTGGCCGTTCCTCGCCGCCATGCGGGGGTCCTCGGCCCAGGCGCGCAGGTCGGAGCCGTCGGTGAGTTTCAGGTCCGCCTCGACCCAGTCGGTGCCGGGGGCGTGCCTGCGGACGTTGGTCAGCGACTCCTGGAGGACCCGGTGGAGGGTGGTCATCACCTCCGGGGCCACGGTGCCGTCGGAGATGCCCTGGCCGATGTCGAAGGTGACCTGGGGGCCCGCGGCGGAGAAGCGCTCGACCATCGTGCGCATGTCCATGAGCGTGCTGCCCGGTGAGCGGGCCGCCTCGTCCTCCGCGCGCAGCACGCTGACCAGGCGGCGCATCGAGGTCAGCGCGTCGGCCCCGGCGTTGGCGATCGCCTCCAGGGAGGGGACCACGGCCTCCGGCTTCTGCTCGGCGACGACCTTGGCGGCCTGCGCCTGCACCACGATCCCGGTGATGTGGTGGGCGACCAGGTCGTGCAGCTCCCTGGCCAGCTCCAGGCGCTCGGACCGCCGTACCGTGTCGACGGCCTCTCTGCGGCGCTCCAGCTGGAAGCGGAGGTAGGCGCCGATACCGGCGGCGAAGGACCAGCAGACGAAGAGCAGGAAGCCGAGGACCACCGCGGGCTCCGGGCCCGTGGAGCTCAGGCGGCTGGCGGAGGCTTCGAGCACGACCATCGCGGCCAGGGAGAACAGCGCGGCCCGCCGTACCGGCTCGATCGCGCGCAGCCCTCCGACGGTGAGGACCAGCAGCGACCCGATCTCGGCCGCGCCGAGGCTGCCTTCGCCCTTGGCGATCCCGATGAGCAGGGAGGACACGAACGACACCGTCATCAGGGTGACGAACCCGCGGACCCGCCAGCTGCGGCGCCGTACCACCGCCACGATGCCGACCAGGCCGCACACCGGGCTCAGCAGTGTCGCCGGGACGAGGCCGCTCGCCGTCGTCGCCACCACGTCGACCAGCAGGAGCAGGAGGAGCCAGCCGATCAACGCGATCTCGCTGAGTCGTTTGACCCAGTAGACCAGCCGGCTCGTTTCTCCCACGGTCCCCGAGCCTAAGCCTCGGGGAGGATATGTCATATCGGCCGTTCGGCCGAACCGCTCCCGCCGGAACCGGCCCTTCAGCGGAGGCGGCGACGGGCCCCCGGCACCGATCCTTGAGAGGTCGAAGGGGGAAAGAGATGACCATCATCGGGATCGTGCTGCTGGCCGCCGGGCTCGTGGTCGGCGCGGCACTGACGCTCGCCGACCCGGTCCTGCTCTCGCGGATCAGCGGGGAGTACGACGAGGAGAGGGTGTAGGGCCGCGTGGAGCGGCTCCCTCGACTCTGGAGTCCCCGCTGTTACGAGTAGCGTTGACCCCATGAACCATGGATTCGAGACGTTGGCCATCCACGCAGGTCAGGAGCCCGACCCCTACACCGGGGCCGTGGTGCCCCCGATCTACGCGGTGTCCACCTACAAGCAGGACGGCGTGGGAGGGCTGCGCGCCGGATACGAGTACAGCCGGTCGTCCAACCCGACCAGGAACGCGCTGGAGGAGGCCATGGCCGCCGTCGAGGGCGGCAGCCGTGGCCTGGCCTTCGCCTCGGGGCTGGCGGCCGAGGACACGGTGCTCCGCGCGATGTGCAGGCCGGGCGACCACGCGATCATCCCGAACGACGCCTACGGCGGCACCTACCGCCTGTTCGCGAAGGTCCACGAGCGCTGGGGGCTGCACTACGACCCGGTGCCGCTGGGCGACCTCGACGCGGTGATGGCCGCCGTGACCCAGAAGACGAAGATCATCTGGGTGGAGACGCCCACCAACCCGCTGCTCGGCATCGCGGACATCGCGGCCCTGGCCCAGCTCGCGACCGAGTGCGGCGCGCTGCTGGTGGTGGACAACACCTTCGCCTCCCCGTACCTGCAGCAGCCGCTGGCGCTGGGCGCGGACATCGTCGTGCACTCGACCACCAAGTACGTGGGCGGCCACTCCGACGTGGTCGGCGGCGCGCTCGTCGCGCGGGACGCCGGGGTGGGCGAGGAGCTCGCCTACCACCAGAACGCGATGGGCGCGGTGGCCGGGCCGTTCGACGCCTGGCTGACACTGCGCGGCCTCAAGACGCTCGGGGTGCGGATGGACCGCCACTGCGAGAACGCCGAGCGGGTCGTGGACCTGCTGCTCGCCCATCCGAGGGTGACCTCGGTGCTCTACCCGGGTCTGGCCGACCACCCGGGCCACGAGGTGGCGGCCAAGCAGATGAGGCGTTTCGGCGGCATGGTCTCCTTCCGGGTGGCCGGAGGGGAGGCCGAGGCCGTCGAGCTGTGCTCCAGGACCAAGCTGTTCACCCTGGGCGAGTCGCTCGGCGGGGTGGAGTCGCTGATCGAGCACCCGGGCCGGATGACCCACGCCTCGGTGGCGGGCTCGCCGCTGGAGGTCCCCGGCGACCTGGTGCGCCTGTCGGTCGGCATCGAGTCGATCGACGACCTGCTGGCCGACCTCACCCAGGCACTGGGCTAGGAACGAGCCCCGGCCCGGCCTGTGTACGAACCATGACGGATAGGGGCGGGCCGGTCACAGCCGGGGGTCTCCGGGCGGCTCAGGCCGGGTTGCCCCAGACCATCAGCGCCAGGATGACCACCCAGATCAGCACGATCACACCGGAGAGCGCGGCGATCCGGCCGACCTGCACCTTGGCGTCGTCGTCCGGGCTCTCGCTGGCGAGGACCCGGATGGCGGTGCTCTGGTCCCGGTCCACCATGATCAGCAGCACCGCGGCGACGATGAAAAGCGTCATGGACACCGACAGGTACGGCTTTCCGAGGAATTCGCGGCCCAGCAGTAACCCGAACAGGAAGACCCCGACGGACGCGAAACCGTAGAGACGCGTGGTCTTGTGCAGATAGCGCAGGACATCGACGTTCTTGGCGCGGATGAATCGGGGAGTGGACATCGTGGCGGCGGTGATCGGCCCCAGAGCGAAGATCGCGAAACCGATGTGCAGCCAGAGCAGCAGGTCTGTCATGCGCCAGACATTAGTATCCGGTGATCTCGTCTGGGTACGGCTCGCGCGGTGTCACTCGCCTTCGACGGTGTCGTGCCCGTCGCGGGGGTGTGGCATCACGCACAACTCGAAACAGACGCAGACGATGAGCATCAGCGCCACGAGAATTCCCGCGAGCATCAGGCTCACTTCCTCTCCCTTCGGAAACCGTGTTTTTTCCTTCACTGGGTAGACGGCGCTTGTTTCGCCACGGTTGTTACGAAGGGGTCACGGTTGAGAAAAGGACGGTATTGGCCGTACGGGATTGTCGATCTTCGCATTCCGCTCGGAGCACGTGCGCGGGGTCAGTAGGATCGTGGGCGTGCTCGTTCCCGTGTGAGGAGACCTGCGGCGGTGAAGTCGCGGTCGTGCCGGGCGGGCGTTCCATCGGACAGAGTAAGACGGCACAAGGGAGTGCCCGCCGTGGGTGTCAAACATGTTGAGCCGTACACCGAGGAGTGGCGGGACCAGCCGTCCCGCTACGTCGGCCTCGTCGTCGAGGAGCTGGGGGACCAGGTCGAGAGCTGGTGGCAGGGTCCCTGCGACCCGCGCACCGTCACCGTCCGCCTGACCGGCGGCGACGCGCTGGTCTGGGACGAGGAGAGCGGCTGGCGCCGTGGCCGCTACGCGAGCGGCGACCCCGCCACCCCCACGGTCCTCGCCGACGACCGCTATCTCGGCGGCGGTCTCCTGCTCTCCCCGTCGCGGGTCCCCTCCGCGATCGCCGACGCCCGCGCGGGCGTCGGCAACAGCACGGCGTGGCGGCCCTGCTACCGCTCCTACCGCCACTATCGCGACGGCTTCGACCTGGCGCTCGACGGCTACGTCGCCTACGCCGACGCCTGAGGCTCAGCGGGTGCGGCGGGCCCGCAGGAAGTCGCTGACGACGTACTCTCCCAGGCGGTCGGCGCCGGAGGAGAAGACCCGGCCGCCGTTGCGCCGCCCGACCTCGTTCACGAACTCCTTCAGGCGCTCGTCGTCGGCGAGCATGAAGACGTTGAGCGTCGCCCGGCGCCGGGTCATCTTGTCGACCTCGGCGAGGGTCAGCTCCAGCGTCTCCTGGGTCGGCGGCCACTCGAAGGCCGCCGAGCCGTTGCGCCGCAGGTGGGCGGTGGGCTCACCGTCGGTGACCACGAGCACGACCGGCTCGAAGTCGGGGTGGCGGTCCAGGTGCCGTCCGGCGATCAGCAGGGCGTGGTGCAGGTTCGTCCCCTGCACCATGTCCCACTCCAGCCCCGCCAGCTCGTCGGGCTGCAGCACGCGGGCGTAGTTGGAGAAGCCGATGATCTGCACCGAGTCCTGGGGGAACTTCGAGGCCACCAGCGCCTGCAGCGCCATCGCCGTCTGCTTGGCGGCGGCCCAGGTGCCGCGCAGCGCCATCGAGTAGGAGAGGTCGACCAGCAGGCACACCGCGGCCGCCGTGCGCCGCTCGGTCTCGGCCACCTCGAAGTCGTCGACCGTCAGGGTCACCGTGCCGCCGCTCCCGCCGCGCCGGACCCCGTTGACGACCGTACGGACCACGTCAATTGGCTGCTCGTCGCCGAACCGCCAGGGCCGTGAGGATCCGGTGAGCTCACCGGCCGAGCCCGCGTCCACCTGGTCGTGGTCGCCTCGGCGCCCGCTCTCCAGGGAGGAGAAGACGCGGCGCAGCGCGGTCTCTCCCAGGCGGCGTACGGCCTTGGGGGTGAGCTCCAGCTTGCCGCGCCTGCGAAGGAGGTAGCCCTGCTGCTCCAGCTCGCGCTCGACCTGCTTGAGCGCCTCCAGGTCGTCGACGGCCGACCGGCCCAGGGCGCGCCGGATCGCCGCCTCGTCGATGTCGTCCATCCGGGCGCCGGGGTAGTCCTGGCGGAGCGCGGCCTCCAGCTGGGTCAGGTCGGCGAGTTCGTCCAGCGCGCCCACGGCGTCGGACATCCCCATCGGCTCGTCGCCGCTCAGCCGCTCCGGGGTGTTCCAGGCCAGGTCGGGGCGGCGGGCGTAGAGGGACTCGCCCAGGCGGCGCATCTGCTCGTCGAGCCCGGCCGACCGGAGGGTCTGCTCGATCAGCTGGTCGAGCTCCTCGCGCTGGGCCGGGGTGAGGGAGGCCAGCAGGCGCTGGGTGGCCGCGGCCCGCCGGGCCAGGGCGTCGACCAGCTCCTCCAGGTTTCGTGGCGACTCCGGGAACATGTCTCCATATTTCGACATGAAGTTCTCGAAGTCGGCCTGGGTGTGCTCACCCCGGGAATCCCGGTCGAGCATGTCGTTCAAATCGGACATCATCTCCCTGACCCGCTCCATGGCGGCCGGGTCGGGGTTGGCCAGAGACTGCCGCATGCCGCGGAACTGGCTGTCGAGCACCTCCCTGCGCAGCAGGTCGCGCAGCTCCTCGAAGGTCCGCTGGGCGGCGGCCGAGCGCCACCGGTAGGTGCCCAGCTCCCGGATGGCGCTCGCCGTGTCGTCGGGGAGGGCGGCCAGCTCCGCCTCGCGCAGCCGGGCCTCGTCGGAGGGGTCGGGGAACAGCTCGGCCCGCTCCTGGCCGATCGCCTTGTCCAGCAGCGCCCTGGCCCGCTCCAGCGTGCCGTCGAGACGGCCGCGCTCGCGCACCTCGCGCCGCCTCCGGCGTACCTCCCGGAGGAGATCCTCCAGGCCGCGACGGTCCCGCGCGCCCGGCAGGCCCTCCTTGAGCAGGTCGCGCAGGGCGTGCGCGGGGTTGGAACCGGACAGGATCGCGTCGCCCATCCGGTCCAGCGCCGAACGGACGTCGTACGGCGGGGCGAGCGGGTCGGGCCCGTCCCGGTATTCGCCATAGCGATAGCTCATGCAGACACCTCAGGTGCGGTAGACCGCCATGCCGTCCACCTCGTCCTTGGACAGCCGGCGCAGGAGGTAGAGGCCCTCCATGGCGAATTCCAGCGCGGCGGCGGCGTGCCCGGGGGACTCGTCTCCGATGCCGAGCTGGGACATGATCTTTGCCAGGCCCGGGACCGGGCCGATCCTGCGCAGCAGCTCGGCCGCGGGGACCGTCACCCCCGACTCGACCTGGATGCCCTCGGAGAACTTCTCCAGCAGCGGGTTCAGGTCGATGCCGCCGAGCGTGCCGCGGAACGTCTCGGCCGTCGCCCTGCGCAGCAGGTGCGAGAGCACCTCGGTCTCCCGGCCCTCCTCGCTGACCTCGAACTCCACCTTGCCGCGCAGCGTGTGCACGATCCCCGGCAGGTCGGCGACCCTGGCCACCGCGTGGTCCTCGCCGGTCAGCGCCGCACGCCGTACGGCGGAGGCGGCCGCGGTCTCCGCGGCGGCGATGGAGAAGCGGGCCGAGACCCCCGAGCGCGCGTCCACCGCGGTGGACTCGCGGACCAGCCGGGTGAACCGGGCGATCACCTCGATCAGGTGGTCGGGCAGGTCGGCGCCCACCTCGCCGAGCGAGGCCTCCTGGCGGATCAGGACCAGCTCGGTCTCGATCGACAGCGGGTAGTGGGTGCGGATCTCGGCGCCGAAGCGGTCCTTCAGCGGGGTGATGATCCGGCCGCGGTTGGTGTAGTCCTCGGGGTTGGCGCTCGCGATCAGCAGGATGTCCAGGGGCAGGCGCAGGTTGTAGCCCCTGACCTGGATGTCGCGCTCCTCCAGCACGTTGAGCAGCGAGACCTGGATGCGCTCGGCCAGGTCGGGCAGCTCGTTGACGGAGAACACCCCTCGGTTGCTCCGGGGGACCAGGCCGTAGTGGACGGTCTCCGGGTCGCCGAGCGTGCGCCCTTCGGCGATCTTGATCGGGTCGATGTCGCCGATCAGGTCGCCGACGGAGGTGTCGGGGGTGGCGAGCTTCTCGCCGTACCGCTCGTCCCGGTGCTTCCAGGAGATCGGCAGCTCCTCGCCCGCCTCGTCGGCCAGGCGGCGGCAGCGGACGCAGGAGGGTTCGTAGGGATGGTCGTTGATCTCGCAGCCCTCGACGACGGGGGTCCATTCGTCGAGGAGCCCGGTCACGGTGCGGATCAGCCGGGTCTTGCCCTGACCCCGCTCACCGAGCAGGACCAGGTCGTGCCCGGCGAGCAGCGCTCGCTCCAGGTATGGCAGGACGGTGTCGTCGAAGCCCACGATGCCGGGGAACCGCGGCTCTCCTGCCCGCAGGCGGGTCAGGAGATTCTCACGGATCTCGGCCTTTACCGTACGGTGAATATGGCCGCTCGCGCGCAGCTCGCGCAGAGTACGTGGCTCTGGGATTTGAGGCACGGGATCGAGCCTACGTCCACAACGCCCGATCCGGCACTCTCATCCCTCTTTCGGATCTTGACTATTGCGTGGCGGCCAACGTGAGTGCTTGTGTCGGCAGTGGGGAGAATCGCTCCAAGACAAGACGTCGGACGGCTCCCGGCTCAGGGGGCCGCCACGCGGGGTCTCCGGCGTTCGCGGTTTCACAGGTTTTGCGGATTTCACGGGTTTCGCGGGTTTTGTGGCTCTGACGGGTCTCACGGCCCGGCTCACGGCAGTTCACGATGGTTCATGACAGGCTTCAGGGCTTCAGGGGGATCGGTACGCTCCCCGGCGAGCCACAGCCAGGGGACAAGAGGGAGAGGCGAGACAGGTGGCACTGATGACGAGCCGCTTCGCCGACGGTCTCGCGGTGGGGTCCGACCTGGTCTCCGCGGCCGAGACCGCGGTGCGCCAAGCCCTGTCCGGCCTGTCCGGACCGGCCGACCTGCTCTGCTTCTTCATCTGCGGGGACGATCCCGACGACGTCTCCCGCGCCGGGCTGCGCGCGATGAGCATGGCACCCGGCGCCGCCGTCCTCGGGTGCAGCGCCACCGGGGTCATCGGCGACGGGCAGGGGGTCGAGGTCACCCCCGCGGTGAGCGCCTGGGCCGCTTCCCTCGGCGGGGCCCGGCTGACGACCTTCGCGCTCGACACGCTCAGGACCGACGACCGCTTCGTCGTGGTCGGCCTGCCCGACCGCGCCCCCGACGACCACGCCGCCATCCTGCTCGCCGACCCCTACAGCTTCCCCACCGACGGCTTCGTCGAGCGCTCCGAGGAGGTCATGGGGAACCTCCCGCTGATCGGCGGCCTGGCCAACGCGATCCAGGGCCGCGGCGCGGTCCGGCTGTTCGCCGACGGGGAGATCCACACCGAGGGGGCCGTCGGGGTGCTGCTCAGCGGTGCCCTCAACGTCAGCACCGTGGTCAGCCAGGGCTGCCGCCCGATCGGCCCGACCATGGCCGTCACCTCCGTCGAGGACAACCTCCTGCTCGAACTCGCCGGGCAGCCCGCCCTGGCGCGGCTGGAGGAGATCGTCAGCGCCCTGGACGAGGACGACCGCGACCTGGTCGCCTCGGGGCTGCAGATCGGCATCGCCATGGACGAGTACGCCGAGAAGCACGAGCACGGCGACTTCCTGATCCGGGGGGTGCTCGGCATCGACCCCGAACGGGAGGCCGTGGCCATCGGGGACGTCGTCGAGATCGGCCGTACCGTCCGCTTCCAGGTCCGCGACGCCGCCACCGCCGACGAGGACCTGTACGAGCTGCTGGACGCGCACCGCGAGGAGTTCGGCCGGGTGGACGGCGCCCTGCTGTTCTCCTGCAACGGCCGTGGCTCGGCCATGTTCGGCAGCGCCGACCACGACGCCGTCGCCGTCCGCGACACCCTGGGCCCCATCGGGGTGGCCGGGTTCTTCGCCGCCGGAGAGGTGGGCCCCGTGGGGGGCCACAACCACGTCCACGGCTTCACCGCCTCGGTCCTGGTCTTCTCCTCCCACCAACCGGCCGGGAGCTCGTGACGTCAACCGACCTTGAGCTGTTCGTCGCCGAAGTCGGCGATGAGTTTGAGGGTGCCTCCGAGCGCGGCCACGTACCGGTCCAGAACCTCGCGTGTCGAGACGTCGCCCTTTTCGATCTGTGACACCCGGCCGACCGAGATGCCCATGCTCTCCGCGACCTGGTTCTGGCTAAGCCCCCGCCGCTTGCGCATCTCGGCGAGACGCCATGCCTGGTTCTCGTCTCGCAGGTGCCGGACCTCCGCCTCGAAACGCTCCGGCCCGCCAGCGGTCTCGATCGCCCGCTCCAGATGGCCGCTCTCACGCCACCCGCGATGGCTGCTCACGGGGTCATCTCCTTCTGCCGATCCACCAGGTAGATCTCGTACAAACGCTCGGCTCTCGGGATCGCCTCTCGATACCGGCGTTCCCGGTTTCCTGTCCCGGGCCCACCGGCCCGCCACCCCCACGATGATCGGAAGGCAGACCGCCGTCGTCACCACGAGCCGTTTCATGGGGAGATCATCGCCCGGCCGGCCGAAGGACTTCCACCGATTCCGTTCTCCACGTCCTACGAGCGAAGGCGGGGGCCGGGGCCGGTCACGTCACCAGTTGGTCGGCTTCTTCGGGGTGAAGAGCCAGGTGTCGAAGAGGGGGCCGAGTTTCTTGCCGGAGATCTTCTCGGCCATCGCGACGAATTCCGGGGTCGTGACGCTCCCGTACCGGTGCGTGGCGTTCCACTCCTTCAGGAGCTTGAAGAACGCCGGGTCGCCGATCCGCTGCCTGAGCGCGTGGAGCGTCATGCCGCCCCGGGTGTAGACGGAGTTGTTGAACAGGTCGTCCGGCCTGGCCTGGCCGGGGGCGTAGCTCCACATGGGGTCGTCGGCCCCGGCGCTGTAGTGCCTGCGGAAGAGCTGCTCGGCGGTGCCCTGGCCCTCGTGCTCCGACCAGAGCCACTCGGCGTAGGTCGCGAAGCCCTCGTTGAGCCACAGGTCCTTCCACCGCGTGATGCTGAGGCTGTCGCCGAACCACTGGTGGGCCAGCTCGTGGGCGATGATGGCGTCGTCGGGGGCGAACCCGCCGTACATGGGCTTGGTCTGGTTCTCCAGCGCGTAGCCCGCGGGGAAGTCGTCGACCACGCCCCCGGTGGAGGAGAAGGGGTAGGGGCCGAAGACCGTGCTCCAGTAGTCGGTGACCCTTCCCGAGACGTCGTACACCTTCCGCAGCGAGTCGCGGAACCTCGGGTCGACGGCCGCCAGGTTCTTCAGGCCTCCGGGGGTCTTACCCTGGAGCATCTCGAACTTGCCGAGCGTCATGGTGGCGAGGTAGCTGGCCATCGGATGGCTCTCCCGCCAGCGGAAGGTCGTCTTGCCCCCCGTGGTCTTCGGCGTGCCGACGAGCTCGCCGTTGGCCAGCGCGGTCAGCCCGGCGGGCACGGTGATCTCGAAGTCGTAGCTCGCCTTGTCCGAGGGGTGGTCGTTGCCGGGGAACCAGGTCTTGGCGCCGTTGGGCTGGCACGTGACGAACGCGCCGTCCTTGGTCGGGATGAAGCCGTACGTGCCCAGGTTGGAGGAGCCACGGACCGGTTCGGGCTCACCGGCGTACGCGACCTCGACGGTGAACGCGGCGGCCTTCGGGATGGACGCGGCCGGGGTGATGTTGAGCTCGGTCCCGGCCCTGTCGAACTTCGCGGGCCTGCCGTCCACGGTGATCCGGCTGACGGTGAAGCCGGAGAGGTCGAGGTTGAGGCTCGCCAGGTTCTGGGTGGCCCGCGCCGTGATCAGCGCCACTCCCGACAGGTGCTTGGAGGCCGGTACGTAGCCTAGCTTGAGCCCGTAGTGGTCGACGTCGTAGCCGCCGTTGCCGTCGGTGGGGAAGTCGGAGTCGCCGATCCCCGGGGCGCCGGGCACGGCCTCGCGTCCGGCGGTGACGTCGGAGGCGGAGGCGACCGGCGTCAGGGGGCTCACGTCGGAGGCGTCCGGCTTCACGGAACTCACCGGAGGGACGCTCTCCCCGTTCGACACCGAGCAGGCGACCGTGCCGACTGTACCGAGCGTGCAGAGAAGAGCGGCGGTCGCCGTGGTGGCCAGCCGTTTGGACGCCATACGTTGAAGCCCCTTTCCCGGCCGGACGGCCGAGCTCGTGGAATGGCACACTACGCGAGTGACCTGCGCCGATCAGGCGTCTATGACAAGCGTCCTGGCCGCGATGTCGTGTACGGCCTGCCTGCGCGAGTGGAAAAGGATGAAAGCCACATCTATCCAGCCCAGGCAGCAGGTGGAGTACATCAGCCAGGTGACCAGTTCGCGGAGCGCGACCTGTCCGACACCGGCTCTCTGCCCGTTGGTGTCGGCCACGCGTAGCCGGAAGATCTTCTTGCCGAGCGTCTGACCGTTCCAGAAGGCGGTCAGCAGCCAGTAGTACAGGAAGCCGATGACCGCCACCAGGAGGGTCTCCGCGTAGGGTACCTGCACCGACAGACCACTCTCCGCTCCCGTGACGGTGGTGACGGTCCGGTAGGTGAAGGGCGAGGAGACGAGTCCGACGACGAGAATGTCGAAGATTCCGGCGAAGAGGCGCCGCCAGCGCCCGCCCGGTCGCACGGCTCCCGGCCAGGGAAAACCGCCGGACGACTCTCCCGCGGACGGGTGGGACGGGTGACCGATGACGGGATCGGAGCCCGGCCCGTGGCCGGGGAGGGGATCGTGGCCGGGGCCGGGCCTGTGACCTGGGGCGGGGCCGGGGTCAGGGCCGTGACCGGGGCCTGGCCCCGGCCCCGCGTAGCCCGGTCCGGGCGGTGCGGGATCGGACCACGGGTCCGATCCCCGGTCCTCCGGCGGTGGCGGTACTGATCCCATCCAAGGGTGATCACCACAAGACCGCCATCGCAAAGCCAAGAACGGTTACGGGTTGCTCCCGAGCCGGTGTCCCCGGTCTGGTGTCCCTGAGCCGGTGTTCCCGGGCCGGTGTCCCCGGGCCGGTTGGTCACCGGGCCTCGGCCAGGCTTCGGCCGGGCCCGGTCGCGGGTCGCCTCCCGGGGTGCGGGCCGCCGTCGGCGACGGCCCCGGCCGATCGGCGGGGGCCTCCGGGAACGGCCGCTCCCGAGCGCTTTCAGGGTTCTCACCGGCGGCGGCCCCGGTCGCGGGGAGGCTCCCGGGGCGCGGCCGGTTCTCGGTTACAGGTTGCCCCGCAGGTCCTGCTCGCGCTCGATCGCCTCGAAGAGCGCCTTGAAGTTGCCCTTGCCGAAGCCGAGCGAGCCGTGCCGCTCGATCAGCTCGAAGAACACCGTCGGGCGGTCCTGCACCGGCTTGGTGAAGATCTGCAGCAGGTAGCCGTCCTCGTCCCTGTCGACCAGGATCCCGCGCTTCTTCAGCTCCTCGATCGGCGCGCGGACCTCGCCGATGCGGGCGCGCAGCTCGGGGTCGTCGTAGTAGGAGGCGGGGGTGTCCAGGAAGCTCACCCCGGCCTCGCGCATGTGGTCGACGGTGCCGAGGATGTCGTTGGTGGCCAGCGCGATGTGCTGCACGCCGGGACCGCCGTAGAACTCCAGGTACTCGTCGATCTGCGACTTCTTCTTGGAGATCGCCGGCTCGTTGAGCGGGAACTTCACCTTGCGGGTGCCGTCCGCGACCACCTTGGACATCAGCGCCGAGTACTCGGTGGCGATGTCGTCGCCGATGAACTCCGCCATGTTGGTGAAGCCCATGACCCGCTTGTAGAACTCCACCCACTCGTCCATCTTGCCGAGCTCCACGTTGCCGACGCAGTGGTCGACGGCCTGGAACAGGCGGCCGTTGCGCACGTCGGGGGCCGCCACCATGGGCTCCGCCGCGACGTAGCCGGGCAGGTACGGGCCGCTGTAGTTGGACCTGTCGACCAGGGTGTGCCGGGTCTCGCCGTAGGTCGCGATCGCGGCCATCACCACCTTGCCCAGGTCGTCCTCCACGACGTACGGCTCCGCCAGCCCCCGCGCGCCCTGGGCGAGCGCGTGGGCGTAGGCGGCCTCCACGTCGGGGACCTCGATGGCGAGGTCGATCACGCCGTCGCCGTGCTCGGCCACGTGCCGGGCGACCCCGGTGCCGGGCCGCACCGCCCCGCGGAACTCGAACCTGGCGGAACCCGAGGTGAGGACGTACGCCACCTCGTCGCGGCTGCCGTTCTCCGGGCCCCGGTAGGCCACGAGCCGCATGCCGAACGCGCTGGAGTAGTAGTGGGCGGCCTGCTTGGCGTTGCCCACCGCGAAGACCACGCAGTCCATACCGTTCACAGGAAAGATGTCGCTCATGCGCATACTGTCTGTTTTGCTGGGCTCTTTGTGCAACACTGTCTTCAAAGACTGCACAACATGCACACCTACTCACCGGTCATCGCGGAGTATCTGTACATCATGACGATCGACCAGCTCGACGCCCGGCTCATCGCCCTGCTGGCGGCGGAGCCCCGGCTCGGCGTGCTGGAGTGCTCACGGCGGCTCGGTGTGGCCAGGGGGACCGTGCAGGCGCGCCTCGACCGGCTGGCCTCCCGGGGGGTGGTCACCGGGTTCGGCCCGGACATCGACCCCGCGGCGCTCGGCTACGACGTGACCGCGTTCGTGACCCTGCAGATCCGTCAGGTCAGCGGGCACGATCCGGTCGCCGACCAGCTCGCCGCCATTCCCCAGGTGCTGGAAGTGCACACGATCACCGGCGGTGACGACATGCACTGCCGGGTGGTGGCGCGCAGCAATGCCGACCTTCAGCGGGTAATCGACCTGATCGTTGACGTCCGGGGGGTGGTCAGGACCTCGTCGGTGATCGCCTTGGACACCCCTGTGCCATACCGTGTTCTGCCTTTGGTGGCCGATGTCCCGCGCAAGGGGAAGGGCTAGCCGTAGCATGCCAAGCAGGGGCCAGACACCGTTATCCATCGTTTACCCTTAACGGTCCGCAACCGTCGGGGGTCAGCGGCGGGTCCTATCGGGGGGTCACGCGTGTTAAAGGGCGGGACGGGCAGTCCCAGGAGGAAGCTCCTGAGGATCACACTCATCGTCTTCGGCGTCGGGGTCATCTCGGCGATCGGCCTGCTCGGGGTGGTGTGGGCGATCACCCCCATCCCCGACAGCACACAGCCGAGGGCCACCGCGCAGGGTTCGGTGATCTACTACCGCGACGGCAAGACCGTGCTCGCCAGGCAGGGTGTCAACCGCAAGAGCGTGGCCCTCGACAAGGTGCCGCAGAGCCTGCGGAACGCGGTCATCGCCGCGGAGAACCGCTCCTTCTACGAGGACCAGGGCGTCTCCCTCTCGGGCACCTTCCGCGCCATGTGGTCCACGGTCAGCGGCCAGCAGCTCCAGGGCGGCTCCACGATCACCCAGCAGATGGTCCGCAACTACTACAGCGGCCTCAGCCAGGAACGTTCCATAATCCGGAAGCTCAAGGAGGTCATGATCTCCTTGAAGGTGGACCAGTCGAAGCCGAAGGACTGGGTCCTGGAGCAGTATCTCAACACGATCTACTTCGGCCGGGGCGCCGACGGGGTCCAGGCGGCGGCCGGAGCCTACTTCGGCAAGGACGTGGGCAAACTGACCCTCGCCGAGAGCGCCTACCTCGCCGCGGTGATCCAGCAGCCCTCCAGGTTCGCCGACCCGCGGGGCCCCGACCTCGGCGCGGCCAGGGGCCGCTGGAGGTCGGTGATCGACGGGATGGTCGCCACCGGGGCCATCACCTCCCAGCAGGCCGCCACGGTGAGCTTCCCCGCCCTTCGCAAGCCCAAGGCGATCTTCGCGCCCAAGGGTCAGGAGGGCTACATGCTCGACCAGGTGACGGCCGAGCTGAAGAGCAGGGGCTACACCGACGAGGTCATCAACCAGGGCGGGCTGAAGATCGTCTCGACCTTCGACAAGAACCTGATGGCCGCCGCCGAGCGCGCCGTCACCTCGGTCCTGCCGGACGACACCCCCAGGAAGGTCCGCACCGGGCTGGCCGCCGTCGACCCCGCCACCGGCGAGGTCGTGGCCTTCTACGGCGGTCGCAGCTACATCGCCAACAAGTTCGACAACTCCTTCTCGGCCAAGGTGCAGGCCGGATCGACGTTCAAGGCGTACACGCTGGCCGCGGCCCTGGACAACGGCTTCGGCCTCGACACCAGGGTCGACGGCAACTCCCCGCTCCGGATCGCCTCCGCCGACATCCCCAACTCCGGCGACTACTCCTACGGCGAGGTCAACCTCGTCAAGGCGACCCAGAGCTCGGTGAACACCGCGTTCGTCGACCTCGCGCAGAAGGTCGGCCTGAACAAGGTCGTCCAGGTCGCCGAGAAGGCCGGAATCCCCGCCAAGCAGCTCGACCCGCACCGGGGCGCCGCCACGCTCCCGCTCGGCGTGGCCTCGGTGAGCGCCGTCCAGAACGCCTCCGGCTTCGCCTCCTTCGCCGCCGAGGGCGTCCACCGCGAGGCCCACGTGATCCGCTCGGTCACCAACGCCGAGGGCGAGGTCGTCAAGAGCTCCACCAAGGGGAAGCGCGCCTTCGGCGAGCAGGCCGCCATCGACGCCACCTACGCGCTGTCCCAGGTCGTCGAGGCGGGCACCGGCTCCGGCGCCCGCCTCTACGACCGTCCCGCGGCGGGCAAGACGGGCACCACCGACGAGTCGGCGGCCGTGTGGTTCGCCGGGTTCACCCCGCAGCTGGCCGTGGCGGTCGACATGTTCCGCGACGACAACAAGCCGGTGACGGTGAACGGCAGCGCCCAGTACGGCGGCTCCTACCCCGCGCAGATCTGGCGGTCCTTCATGACCGAGGCGATGGAGGGCAAGCCGGTCAAGGAGTTCAAGGAGCCATCCAACTACGGCTACTCCCCGTACGACTACAACTCCGACGACCGGCACGGCGACGAGGAGGGCGACGGCCAGGAGACGGCCACGCCGGGGCCCGACCCCGACGAGGCGGGCACGCCGGGACCCGACCAGAGCGCCACCCCCGGCCAGGAGACCCCGGGCCCCGACCAGACCTCGGCCCCCGAGGACACCGGCGAGGGGCCGGGCGGCCCCGACGACGGTGGCCCCGGGCCCGGCCAGGACCCCGGCGGGCGCGGTGGCGACGACGGCGGGGGCGACAGAGGCGGCGGCGACTTCGGCGTCGGTGACCTGGGCCGCAGGCTCGGCGACCCCATCCAGGGCAACTGAGTTCAGGGCAACTGAGTTCAGGGCGACCGACGAGAGATCCGGCGCGGGCCCGCGAACGACTGGCCCGGCCGGTCCGTTACGTCTCGCCCGCCAGTTCGGCGCGCAGGGCCGCCGGGGTGGTGACGGGCATCCTGCAGGTGAAGCCGCGGCACACGTAGGCCGCGGGCTCGCCGCCCACCAGGCCCCGGCCGGTCAGGAGCGGAACCCCTCCGGCATCGGCATCCGAACCCGTACCGGCATCGGGCTCGCCGAGCGCCAGGACCAGACCGGGCAGGGGGGACAGCAGGGCGGTCCTGTGCAGGGCGGCCGTCGCCGGATCGCCCGCCGGGCCCACGATCGCGACCTCGATCGGGCCGGACACCGCCGCCTGGGCCGCGGCCAGCCCCCACCCGGCGAACCGCGCGTGCCTGTCGGCCAGTACGGTGACCGTGCCCAGGGCCGCCTCGGCCGCCTCGCGGTGCCGGGCCGAGCCGGTCAGCGCGGCGTACGAGAGCAGCGCGCCCGCGGCGGCGAACTGGCCGGACGGCGTGGCGTTGTCGGTCGCGTCGCGTGGGCGCTGGAAGAGCGGCTCGGCGTCGTCGGCGGTGTCGTAGAACCCGCCTGAGCCGTCGGAGAAGCGCTCCAGGACCGTGTCGAGCAGCGCTTCCGCCCGCCGGAACCAGCGGACCTCCCCGGTCACCCCGTACAGGGCGAGCAGGCCCTCGGCGAGGTCGCCGTAGTCTTCGAGGACTCCGGCGTTGCCGCCGGGCCTGCCGTCGCGGGAGGTGCGCAGCAGCCGGTCGCCGTCCGTGTGGAGTTCGTCGACCAGCACGGCCGCCTCGCGCGCCGCCTCGACGAGGTCCGGCCGCTCGAACAGGGCGCCGGTCTCCGCGAGGGCGGCGATGGCCAGGCCGTTCCAGGCGGCCACCACCTTGTCGTCCCGTCCCGGCCGCACCCGGCGGGCCCGCGCGGCGAGCAGCGCGGAGCGTACCCGGGCGAACCGCTCGGCGTCGCCAGGATCGGGGTCGACGAGGAGCTGCAGCACCGAGGTGCCGTGCTCGAACGTCCCGGTCACCTCGAACAGCTCGATCGCCCAGTGCCCGTCCTCCTCGCCGAGGACCTCGCGGATCTCCTCGCGGGTCCAGGCGTAGAACTTGCCCTCCACGCCCTCGCTGTCGGCGTCCAGGGCGGAGGCGAAGCCCCCCTCCGGGGTGCGCATCTCGGCCAGCAGCCAGTCGGCCGTCTCCAGCGCCACCCGCCTGCCCAGGCCGGAGCCGGTGGAGCGCCACCAGTGCGCGTAGACCCGCAGGAGCAGGGCGTTGTCGTAGAGCATCTTCTCGAAGTGCGGGACCACCCATTCGGCGTCCACGCTGTAGCGGGCGAACCCCCCGGCGAGCTGGTCGTAGATGCCGCCCCTGGCCATGGCCTCCAGTGTCCGCCCGGCCATGGACGTCGCCGTCTCGGCGGTCGCCCGCTCCTCGTCGCCCGTGTCCCCGGTGGCCGCCGCGCCGTACCGCAGCAGGAACTCCAGGGCCATCGACGGCGGGAACTTGGGCGCCCCGCCGAAGCCGCCGCGGACCGGGTCGAAGGACTCGGCCAGGCTGTGTACGGCCCGGGTGAGCGTGTCCGGCGTGGGCAGCGGCCCCGACGGCAGCGCCGACCGCTCGTTCAGCGCCTCCACGATCTTCGAGCCCTGCTCCAGCACGGCCTCCCGCTCGCCGGCCCAGGTGTTCGACACCCCGGTCAGCAGCCGCTGGAACTGCTGCCTGGGGAAGTAGGTGCCGGTGTAGAAGGGGTGGCCCCCAGGGGTGGCGAAGACCGTCATCGGCCATCCGCCCTGACCGGTCATGGCCTGGGTGGCCGCCATGTACACCGCGTCGACGTCCGGCCGCTCCTCACGGTCGACCTTCACGTTGACGAAGTGCTCGTTCATCAGCGCGGCCGTGGCCCGGTCCTCGAAGGACTCGTGGGCCATCACGTGGCACCAGTGGCACGCCGAGTAGCCGACGCTGATCAGCAGCGGCACGTTCCGCCGGGTGGCCTCGGCGAACGCCTCCTCACCCCATTCGAACCAGTCGACGGGATTGTCCGCGTGCTGTAGCAGATAGGGGCTCGTCGCGTCCTTCAAGCGGTTCATCAAGACCCTTTCCCGCGTACGCGGTGCGTGATTCTTCTCGCGAGGCGCGCGAAGGTCGCGCGCCATGATTCTTCCCGCACGATCCTTCTCACACTAAACCGAGAGAGCCTCGCGGCTCCCCGGACGGAGCCGGTATCTCAGGTACGGGAGGTGACACCGGGCGGGAAGGTGTGTTCGCCGCGCTTCGGGCGTAGGCTCACTGGGCGTGGATCTCGACTTCGTCTGTGTGCACGCCGGAAGGGCGGCCTCCGAGCTGACCCGGCGTGATGTTGCCCGCGCGCTGCTCGCGGTGCCGTCCGGGGTGGCGCTGGTGGCGCTGCCAGACCTGAGGCGGGCGCTGCTGACAGCGGGCAACCCGCTGTCGGTGCCCTTCTGGGACTCCGCGAAGGCGACGCTCAGCGCGATCGAGTCCGGCGCCGCGACCGTGGGAGACGTGCAGCGCTGGATGGAGTCCACGGGCACCGAGCCGCTCCTGCTCACCCCGAGCTTCTTCGTCTGGCCCGAGGAGGACGAGCGGGGGCCGGTCGGCGAGGAGATGTTCCACGGGCTCGTCACCTACCTGGAAGAGCGGGTCGCCTCGGGCGAGATCGACCCGGACGCGCTCGCCCGGGGCGACGAGGGGGCCAGGGAGGCCTACGCGGACCTGCAGGAGCGCTGGCTCACCGGCCCGCTGCCCGACGGGCGGGTGCCCGGGACCGCGGTCTCCGACGAGCAGGACGAGGAGCTGTTCGCCGCCTGGGACGAGGAGGAGGCGTTCGCCCTGAGCGAGCTGCGGCGCATCCTGGCCGAGCTGCCCGACCCCGAGCGGCCCGTCAGGGAGCTGCGGGCCGCGGCCACCCGGCTGCGCGAGGTGCTGGGCAGGCCCGGCTATCCCGGCAACGTGCTGCGGGCCTGCGCGGGCTACGAGGGGGAGCCGCTTCCGGCCGACGACGAGGAGCTCTGGCTGACCGTCACGGCGGGCATCGCGGGGCCGATCTCCGACCTGCCCGAGGAGGAGGACCGGCTGGAGGTCTTCTCCGACCTGGACGGGGAGCTCAGCCACGAGGACTCGGTGCTGGCCGCCCTGTGCGCGATCCACCACGCCGACTGGCTGGCCGTGGTCGCCGCCCTGGCCAGGCGCGGCCCCGGGGTGCTGGCGTCGCCCGAGCGGATCGCCAGGCTCATCGCCGAGTCGGAGGACATCGACGTCGACCTGGACGAGCCGGAGGACCTGGAGGCGGCCGAGACGCTCTTCAGCTCGGTCACCCCGCTCTGGGCGTGCCTCGGGATCGTCGACAGGACCGAGGTGCTCACCACGCTGGGCCGGTGGGGGCTGCCCAAGGCGCTGGAGCGCGCCTGGTCCTCGACGGACGCCCTCGGCGACTGACGGCGTCCCCGTACGGCCTGGGAGGCCGGGTCAGGCCTCCTCGTCGAGGAGGTCGAGATAGCCCTCGGGCACCAGATCCCGGTATTCGGCGTGGCGCCGGATGTAGCGGGCGACGAACGGGCAGAGCGGCACGACCGACCGGCCGGACGAGCGGCTCGCGTCGAGGGCCGCGGAGGCCAGCCTGCCCCCCAGGCCCTTGCCCTCGTGCTCGGGGAGGATCTCGGTGTGGGTGAAGATGATCTTCCCGGCGCGCAGGCGGTACGCGGCGAATCCGGCGATCTCGCCGTTCAGCAGGATCTCGAAGCGGGAGGCTCCGGGATTGTCGGAGACCTCGATGTCGTCGGTGGCGTCGGCCATGCTCGTCCTCGCTCGTTCTCGGGGTTTCGGCCCGGCCGGTTCCGTCCCCGCGCGTGTCGCGCGGTGGCCGGTCGGGGCCGTGGGTCCGGCGATATGGGCGATCGCCCCCGGGCGGGCCGGGGGAGTACGCGAGGCCGGTGGGGCTAGGGAGCGGTCGGCGTCGTCGTGGTGGGAGCGGTGGGAGTGGTGGTCGTGTCCTTCCGCTCCCTCAGCTCGGCCTCCGAGGGGACCTCGATCCTGGAGATCTGCTTCCTCATCGACTTGACCAGCAGGTAGAGGGCGAACCCCATGGCGGCCACGACGAGGAAACCCAGGAGGCCCGGGCTGACGTCACCCTTGGTGACGGTGTCAAATGCAATCACATGTCAAGTTTGCCACCGTCACCCCACGGTCGTGTCAGTGGCAGGCGTGCGAGACGGTGTCCGCCGGGACCTCCGTGTGGACGCCCGTGAACAGGTCGTCCTCGGGAGTCTCGACGTCCACGAGCGATCGGGCCAGGTGGTAGTCCTCGGTCGGCCAGACCTCACGCTGCAGGTCGCGCGGGCAGACGAACCAGAAACCGTCCGGGTCGACCTGCGTGGCGTGCGCGAGCAGCGCCTCGTCGCGGAGCTCGAAGTAGTCGCCGCAGGGGATCCGGGTGGTCACCGGCCACTTCTGCGGGCGGTCCTCCCAGCGGGAGATCCACTCGGCGTACGGGGAGCCGATGCCACGGTCGTTCATCGCCTCGTGCAGCGCCTCGAACCGGTCCTTGGTGAAGCCCATGTGGTAGTAGAGCTTCAGGGGCTGCCAGGGCTCGCCGGTGCCCGGGTAGCGGTCGGGGTCTCCGGCCGCCTCGAAGGCCTCGACCGAGACGCGGTTGGTCATGATGTGGTCGGGGTGCGGGTAGCCGCCGTCGTCGTCGTAGGTCAGGATCACGTGCGGCCTGAACTCGCGGACGGCCGCCACCAGCGGCGCCGAGGCGATCTCCAGCGGCTGCAGGGCGAAGCAGCCCTGGGGCAGCGGCTCGCTCTCGTCCTCGGGCAGGCCGGAGTCGACGAACCCCATGAAGCGCTGCCGCACGCCGAGGATCTCGCGGGCGCGCTCCATCTCCAGGCGCCGGACCTCGCCGATGTTCTCAAGGATCTCCGGGCGATCCATCTTGGGGTTCAGAATCGACCCGCGCTCGCCTCCGGTGAGCGTACAGACCAGCACGTCCACGCCCTCCGCCACGTAGCGCGCCATGGTGGCGGCGCCCTTGCTCGACTCGTCGTCGGGGTGCGCGTGAACGGCCATTAGCCTGAGCGGTGCACTCACGGGCTCGGTGTCTCCTTATGTCGGTCGCGCTTCGGATCGTCGTCGGCCGCGTCGCGGACGGCCTGCCTGGCCGGATGTTCCGCTCCGCTCGACGTGTTGTCCCGCGCGCCCTCGGCTTACGTCACTCTAGGGAGAGGTTAGTTTCTCTTGGGCGGTCGCGAGGGCGAGGCCCTCGCAGGGGACAATTGTCTCGGATAACACCGAGGTAGTGCAGGGAGATTCCGTCATGGCCACCAGCGAAGCCGAGAAGGGCCGTCAGGACGGTCCCGTCCTCGGCACCCCGGGCGACTTTCCCGACCGCCCGGAGCGCAGGGGGCGCTTCGTCGTGCACGTCGTGATCGCGATCCTCTGCGCCGTGTGCGCCGGGGGTTGGGGCTACGTGATGTGGGCGGCCAAGGGCAACACGGAGGTCATCGACCAGGTCATCGCGTTCGACGCCACTCGCGGCGATTCTCTGCAGATCACCTTCGAAGTGGTCAAACCATCCGATCGCGCGGCGCTCTGCCGCCTGCGGGCCACCGATGTCAGCCACGTCGAGGTCGGCAGCAAGGAGGTCAATATTCCGGCTGGTGAGGGGTATGTTCGGCTTACCGAACGGCTAGAGACCAGTGCTCCAGCCACTTCCGGCCATGTCCAGTACTGCTATCTCGTATAGTGAGACATTTGGGGAGGCGGTCGAGGGGTTAACTTGTTAGCCTTTCGAAATTCGACCGACCGCAACCCCCCAAGCACCAAGCACGAAGCCCCCGAGGAAGCAAGGAGATCCCGTGGCCGACTCCCGCATCGAGAGCGTCACCTGGCTCACTCAGGAGGCGTACGACCGCCTGAAGGCTGAGTACGAGCACCTCTCGGGGCCCGGGCGCGTCGACATCGCCAAGAAGATCGAGGCGGCACGCGAAGAGGGCGACCTGAAGGAGAACGGCGGCTACCACGCCGCCAAGGACGAGCAGGGCAAGATGGAGGCCCGCATCTTCCACCTTCACCAGATCCTGGACACCGCGAGGGTCGGCGAGGCGCCCCGCACAGAGGGCGTGGTCGGCCCCGGCATGACGGTCACCGTCCGCTTCGAGGGTGACGACGAGGAGGTCGCGTTCCTGCTGGCCTCGCGGGAGGAGAGCGGCGCCCCGATCGACGTCTACTCGCCCAAGTCGCCGCTCGGCGCGGCGATCAACGGCAAGAAGATCGGTGAGAAGGCGACCTACACGATGCCGAACGGCCGTTCCAACACGGTCGAGATCCTTGAGGCCGTGCCGTACATCGGCAACTGACCTCCCCATACTCCGATCCATTCGCTGATCCGCCGGGACGGGCGTCCCGGCGGATTGCCGTATGTCGGAGGATTTGGCAGGGTTTCGTAAGTCTTGCGGTCGCATTGCAGATAGGGCGCTTTTCAGTGGGTTCACGTGCATCGTGGGACGGTCTACGGCACCCTCGTAGGGCTGGAGTCCGTGGGGAAGGGGAGATGTCGTGTTCGAGCGGCGGCCACGTGTCTCCGACCTGATCCGGGAAGCCCGGCAGGACCTCGCCTACCGCCCCCGTCTCCGCTACAGCTACCGCACCGCCCGCCTGATGCGGCGGGCCGTCCCGATCCTGGCCGTTCTGCTCGTCGGCATGCTGGCCACCGGCCTGATGGTCTTCAGCCAGATGCCGAAGGCCGAGACGGACACGGACGCGGAGACGGTGACGATGCGCAAGTCCGTCGCCACCGTGCCGACCCAGGTGGCGAAGCCCACCCAGGGCGGGAGCGCGCCGGAGCCGGTGGCGCCGCTCACCTCGATGCGGCAGCCGCACCTGTTCGTCGTCGCGAACAGGCCGCTCGGCGCGACCGTGGTCGCCAGGATCGCCCAGCTCTCCGGGGTACGGGCGGTCGAGCGCGCCGACGCCGCCGAGGTGATCCTGGACGGCAAACCGGTGCAGACGCTCGGGGTGAACCCCTCGACGTTCCGCGCGTACACCCCCAAACCGACCGCGCGCTCCGACAGGCTCTGGCGGAACGTCTCGGCGGGGGAGGTCGCCGTCTCCTTCGTCCTGGGCAACGACGGTGGCATGCCGCTGGGCAAGAGCTTCACCACCGCCGGGCGCCACCTGCGCGTCGGCGCCTACGCGACGATGGGCATGGGCGCGATCGACGCCGTGGTCTCCCGGCCGACCGCCCGCGCGCTGGGCATCCCGGAGAACAACGCGCTCGTGGTGAGCGCGCCGAAGACCGACTCCGCGAAGCTGCGCCTCACCCTCCTGCGCGTCCTGCCCAAGGGGGCGCAGGTCGCGTTGATCAACCCGGTGCTGACGGCCCCCACCAAGACCACCGGCGAGACCGCGGGCAAACCCACGAGCTGGTCCGCGAGCTCCTTCATGAGCGCCTCCCAGGTCACGACCGCCCTCACCGCCGCGATCGGCAAGCTCGGCCGCCCGTACGTGTGGGGTGCCGAGGGGCCGGACAGCTTCGACTGCTCGGGCCTGGTCCAGTGGGCGTACGCGCAGGCGGGGATCAAGGTGCCCCGGGTGACGCACCAGCAGTTCGTCTCCGGCCCCCAGATCCCGCTCGCGCAGGCGCAGCCCGGTGACCTGCTGTTCTGGCGGCACGACCCCACCAACCCCGGCTACGTCTCGCACGTGGCCATCTACTGGGGGGACGGCAAGATGCTGCACGCCCCCAGGACCGGCGACGTGGTCAAGCTCGTCCCCGTCACCACCCGCAACTTCGCCGGGGTCGTACGGATCAGCCCGGGGGTCGCCGCCCGGGTCCGCTAGCCGGGGTCCCGTTCCTCCGGGGTTCTACGGTGTTCCGGGGTTTCTACGGTGTTCCGGGGAGCGGGAGGCCCGCGGCGAGCTGGGCGAGGGCCGCGTCGAGGAGGTCGGGCAGGCTCTCCGAGGGGTTCGCGGCCCAGCGGCCGACGGCGGGGAGCATGACGCCGATCAGCGCGGCGGCGAAGGTCTCCACGGCGAGGTCGCGGGGGTCGCGGCCGGTGCGGGAGGCGATCTCCGCGCACATCGCCGCGTGCGTCCCGGCGGCGGCCTGGAGCTGCCTGGCCCGCAGCGCGGGCACGGACAGGATGAGCCTGGCCTCGGCGGCGGCCCGCGCGAAGTCCCCGGGGCCGAAGTCCTGGAGCGTCACCCGTACGGCCTGCCGGAACGCGTCGACGGGGGCCGTGCCCGGGGTGATCCCGCGCAGGGCGGAGACGATCAGCGCGTCGTACTCGTTCCGCACGACCACGTCCTCCTTGGCGGGGAAGTAGCGGAAGAACGTGCTCGGTGAGACCTCGGCGGCGTCGGCGATCTGCTCGACGGTCGTCGCCTCGTAGCCCTGTTCGGCGAACAGTCGTAGCGCGTGCTCCTGGATCGCCCAGCGGGTCTTCGCCTTCTTGCGCTCGCGCAGCCCTTCCGGGTGCGGTCCCCGCGGGGACGCTCCTTCGGAGCGTGGCCCTTCTGCTCGCGGTCCTTCGGGGCGTGATCTTTCGGGGCCCGGTTCTCCGGGGCGCGGCGGTGAGATCATGCGCTGATTCTCGCGTCCGGGAGGTCCCGTCGGCACCGTCGCGAACGCCTTCCTCCACTCTCTTCGAAGAAACCCGGCCGGGGCCGTCCTCGGCTCCGTACGCGGAGAGGGTTCGTCGCCCGTGGGCCTCCCTCCGGCTCCGGGGCGTTCCGGCTCGTTGCTGGCTTCGTTCAGCGAAGCGTTGTAATATAAATTACATGGAAAACGATGAAGCAGTGAAGAAGCTGCGCGGCTGGTTCTCCGGAAGGCTGCCCGAGGAGTGGTTCGACGGCGCGGTGGAGATCGTGCTCGACCGTGAGGAGATCGCGGTGGTCGGCAGGCTCCGGGCTCCCGCGCTCGGCGGCGACGTCTCGGAGGCTGAGCGCTCCGCCGCCATGGAGGGCGGCATCCTGCGGTTCCGCGAGGAGACCAGGGAGCGGCGCGTCGAGATCGCGCTGGAGGCCGAGCACCGCTTCCGCAGGAAGGTCTCCTGGGGGGTCGCCGTCGGTGACGAGACAGTGATGTTCACCACACTCTCGGTGCCCGTCATGACCCGGCTCAAGCAGTCGGAGCGTCAGGTGCTCGACACCCTCGTCGCCGCCGGGGTGGCCCGCAGCCGCAGTGACGCGCTCGCCTGGTGCGTGCGCCTCGTGGGCAACCACACCGACACCTGGCTGGCCGATCTGCGGGACGCGCTCCAGCACGTCGACCGCGTGCGGGCGGCCGGCCCGGACGTCAATTCCTGATCCTGGGCAGCGGAAATGGTCAGAAAATTGGTCTGAACCTGTTCGCGGATTGGTTTAGACCTTTCTCATTGGCCTATACCACTGCTGGAACGGCTTTTTTTAGAGTCACTTCTTTTGGGTAGGGGTTTCAAAACCTTGCGTTTCCTGCCAGGCCATACGCCGCCGGAGACGTCGGGACCGGAGCGTCGTGACGCGGTGATCGCGCGAATTCACTGGTCTACGCCAATTGGATTGAGCGCGTCCCGGTCGTTAATGATGTTTTGGCCCCGAGAAGTGTAAAGGAGCCCCAGTAGTGTCCGTTACCGTAGATGTCACCGCCGTCAGCCCGACCAGCCACGAGGAGCTCGCCGGGTGGGTCAACGAGATCGCCGAGCTGACTCGGCCGGACCGGATCGAATGGTGCGACGGCTCCGAGGCCGAATGGACCCGCCTGACGAACCTGCTGGTCGAGCAGGGCACGTTCACGCGTCTGGCCAAGCGGCAGAACAGCTTCCACGCGGCCTCCGACCCCAGCGACGTCGCGAGGGTCGAGGACCGGACCTACATCTGTTCCGAGCGTGAGGAGGACGCGGGGCCGACCAACAACTGGATCGCCCCCGCCGAGATGCGCCGTACCTTCGGAGAGATCTTCGAGGGCAGCATGCGCGGCCGGACGATGTACGTGGTGCCGTTCTGCATGGGGCCCCTGGGCGGCGAGATCTCCCAGCTCGGCGTGGAGATCACCGACTCGCCGTACGTGGTCGTGTCCATGCGCGTCATGACCCGCATGGGCGACGACGCCCTGCGGCTCATCGAGGAGCGCGGCGGCTACGTCAAGGCCGTGCACTCGGTCGGCGCCCCGCTGGAGCCCGGCCAGGACGACGTGCCGTGGCCGTGCAACCCCACCAAGTACATCAGCCACTTCCCCGAGACCCGCGAGATCTGGTCCTACGGTTCCGGGTACGGCGGCAACGCCCTGCTCGGCAAGAAGTGCTACGCCCTGCGCATCGCCAGCACGATGGCCCGCGACGAGGGCTGGCTGGCCGAGCACATGCTCATCCTCAAGATCACCCCACCCGAGGGGGAGACGCGCTACGTCGCGGCGGCCTTCCCGAGCGCCTGCGGGAAGACGAACCTCGCCATGCTCCAGCCGACGCTGCCCGGCTGGAAGGTCGAGACGATCGGCGACGACATCGCCTGGATGCGCTTCGGCGACGACGGGCGGCTGCGCGCGATCAACCCCGAGGCCGGTTTCTTCGGCGTCGCCCCCGGAACCGGCGAGTCCACCAACGCCAACGCGGTCAGGACGCTCTGGGGCAACAGCATCTTCACCAACGTCGCCCTCACCGACGACGGCGACGTGTGGTGGGAGGGCCTCACCGACCGGCCCCCGGCGCACCTGACCGACTGGAAGGGCCGCGACTGGACGCCCGGCTCCGGCGAGCCCGCCGCGCACCCCAACGCCCGCTTCACGGTCCCGGCCGCGCAGTGCCCGACGATCGCCCCCGAGTGGCAGGACCCCGAGGGCGTGCCGATCTCCGCGATCCTGTTCGGCGGGCGCCGGGCCAGCGCGGTTCCGCTGGTGACGGAGTCGTTCAGCTGGCAGCACGGGGTCTTCGTGGGGGCCAACATCGCCTCGGAGAAGACCGCCGCCGCCGAGGGCAAGGTCGGCGAGCTGCGCCGCGACCCGTTCGCGATGCTGCCCTTCTGCGGTTACAACATGGGCGACTACTTCGCCCACTGGCTCAGGATCGGCCGGCGTGAGAACGCGCGGCTGCCGCGCGTCTACTACGTGAACTGGTTCCGCAAGGACGACGAGGGCAAATTCGTCTGGCCGGGCTTCGGAGAGAACACCCGCGTGCTCAAGTGGATCGTCGACCGCCTCAACGGCCGGGCGGAGGCGGTACGGACCCCCATCGGCCTGCTTCCCGCCAAACTCGACACCGAGGGCCTCGACGTCTCCGACGAGGACATGCGGACGCTGCTGAGCGTCGACACGGAGATCTGGAGGCAGGAGGCGTCGCTCATGCCCGCCTTCTTCCAGACCTTCGGCGACCATTTGCCCGGAGAGCTCTGGGAGGAGCACGAGGCCCTCGTCGCCCGCCTGGGCTGAGCCACCCGGGGCTGAACGGGGCCTGTGGCCCCCGCCCGAGGCGTCTGCCTGTGCGGGTGCCACCCGGCCGGATCCGGGCTGAGCGTCAGCCTGAGCGCCGGGACCCGCCCGCCCGCGCCCGAGGCGCCCGCCTGGGCCGGTCTCGCCCGGCCGGATCCGGGCCGGGTGCCCGAGGTCGTTCGCCCGGGTTGGGTGTCCGAGGTGTTCGCCCTGGGGGACCCCGTCCAGCCGGGGCCGAGCGCCCGGGTTCGTTCGCCTGGACGGGGATTCGCCCGGCCGGGTTCGTCCGCTCGCGCCCGAGGGCGCCTCGGGCGGGTTGGCCGCACGCCGTCCGGATGCCGTCCGGGATGGGTGTCCTCTGGGCCCTCCACCTCTGGGCCCCCAGAGGGCGGGAACGGCGCGGACGGGGTGCCGTCCTCGGTCCTGTCCGGGCTGGGGACCCGTGTTTTCCCTGGTGACCGACATATCACCGGGGCGCCGTCGAAGTCGGGTAAAACTTCTGCCAGGCTGTGCGCGTCTATACCTGGGTACACGGGACATCACTCCCGTGGCTCACCTTCCCCCCGAGGAGGCGGACATGGAGTTCTCGCTGTTCGTCATCGCCTGTGTCGTCGGCCTGGTCATCCTCTCCACGGCCCTGGCGGTGCGCCGCGAGCACCGCCGGGTTCGCTCGGCCATGGTCGGCCACTACGGCGGGCCACCGAACCCGTACGAGCTCGCCTATCTCTCCGGAGGGCCGCGCCGCGTGATCAACACCGCGCTCGGCCTGCTGGCCAGGGCCGGGGCGATCCGGGTCTCGCGAGGCGGCCAGGCCAGCCTGGTCGCCGGGGCCAGGCCGTCTCCCGACCCGATCGAGTACGCCGTCATGGAGGCGCTTCACCGGCGCGGAGGCTCGGCCCCCGTGGATGAGGTCCGCCGCGCGGTGGCCGAGGGGCAGAGCGTCGACGGCCTGCGCTACCGGCTGCTGGGGCTCGGCCTGCTCGTGCCCGAGGGCGCGCTCGACCACGCGCAGGCGCTGCTGAGCCGCCTCCAGATCGCCTCGCTCATCGAGGTGGTCGTCGTGGCGGGCATCCTGCTCGCCGGGGCGACCGGGGGGCTGGGCACCTTCGCGCTGCTGGTGGGCATGGTCTCGCTGGTCGGTGGTTTCACCGTCCACTCGCGGCAGAAGCGGGCCCTGCGCGACGTCCTGAGCCACGCCGGTCACCAGGTGCTCGTCTCGGCCCGCGGCACCTACGCGCGCGGCGCCCGCCCTCTCAGCCCCGATCTGGCCTTCGCCGTCGGCATTCCCGTCGCCCTGTACGGCCTGAGCGAGCTCAACGAGCCCGGCCTGGAGGAGGAGCTCCAGCGCCAGACCGCGAGTGCTTCGAGCTGCGCCGGGGCCTGTGGCGGCGGGTCGAGCTCGGGTGACGGCGCTTCCTTCGGCTCTGGAGGCTGGGGCGACTCCGGCGGGTCGAGCGACGGTGGCGGATCGAGTGACGGCGGTGGCGGGTCCAGCTGCGGCGGAGGTTGCGGCGGTGGCGGTTGCGGTGGGTGAGCGGCACCCGGCCCCGGCGCTGACGGCCGCCGGATCCGCCGCCGCGAAAGCCGGAGACGCGGTGGTGGCGGGCCGGGGCGGGGGCGCTTCCGGTGGCGGCTGAGCGTCCGGCGCTGGGGGTGGGCATCGGCTGGCGCCCCGAGATCGACCTGACCGTGGAGCGGCTGCCGGGCGTCGACTTCGTCGAGGTCATCGCCGAGAACGTCAACCCCGCCCGGCTCCCCGAGTCGTTGCGGGTGCTCCGCGCCCGCGGGGTGCCGGTGATCCCGCACGGTGTCGGGCTCGGCGTCGGCGGTGCCGAGTCCCCCGACCCCCGGCGGCTGGCGCACCTGGCGGACTGCGCCCGCGCCCTGGACGCGCCGCTGGTCAGCGAGCACCTCGCCTTCGTACGGGCGGGCGGGATGGAGGCCGGGCACCTGCTTCCCGTCCCGCGCACCCGGGCCGCGCTCTCCGTCGTCGCAGAGAACGTGCGGCGGGCGCAGGAGGCGCTTCCGGTGCCGCTGGCCCTGGAGAACGTCGCGGCCCTGTTCGGCTGGCCGGAGGACGAGATGACCGAGGCCGACTTCCTCGGCGAGCTGGTCGAGATGACCGGCGTCGGGCTCCTGATCGACGTGGCGAACCTCTACACGAACCAGGTCAACCTGGGCCTGTCGGCCACCGCCGCGCTGGACGGCCTTCCGCTGTCCGAGCTGGCCTACGTCCACGTCGCCGGGGGCCACTCCCGCCAGGGGGTGTGGCACGACACCCACACCGCCCACGTCCCGCAGGACGTGCTGGACATCCTCTCCGAGCTGTGCGCCCGGGTCGATCCGCCCGGTGTGCTGCTCGAATGGGACGACGACTACCCCAGCGACGGCGCCCTGGAGGGGGAGCTCGGCCGGATCCGCGGCGCGATGGCCCGTGTCTGACGACGCGGCGCGTGAGGCGCTGGCCAGGGCCCAGGCGGCCCTGGTGGCGGCCCTGGTCGCCGGGGAGGAGGCGCCCCGGGGGTTCGACCGGGAGCGGCTGCGGATCCAGGAGTCCAGCCTGATCTCCAAGCGGCGCAGGACGGTGGCCAGGCTGCGGCCCGACCTGGCCGCGCTGCTCGGCGACGGTTTCGCCGGGGAGTTCGACGCGTACGCGCGAGGCCGCCCCAAGCCGCAGGGCGGCTCCCACGCCGACGCCAGTGACTTCGCCGACCACCTGCGCACGGCGGGACGGCTGCCGGAGGAGCCCCGCCCCGAGCCCGCCCCCGAGCCGGACGCCGGGCCCGGCCGGTGGTGGCTCTTCGGCGGGCGCCGCTGAACCGGGCGCACCGGATCGGGCGCCGCCGAACCGGACTCCGCTGAATCGGGCGCACCGGATCGGGCATCACCGAACCGGGCTCTGCTGAATCGAGCGCTGCCGGGCCTCACCGGATCGGGCTCCGCCGAGCCGGGCTCCGCTGAATCGGGCGCTGCCGAACCGGGCCTCACCGAGCTGGGCTCCGCTGAATCGGGCGTGGCCGAATCGAGTGAGCCGAACCGGACTCTGCCCAACAGACCGGCCGGATCGGGCCCCGTTGAAACTTCCGGTCCTCTCCGTTCGTCCACTGGGTAGTGAACCTCACGCAGGGACGCTATCCCGGAGGCCGTCATGCAGACCGTACAGATCCTCGTCGTGGTGGGTTTCGCTCTTCTGGTGGTGGCGGTGCTGATCGCGCTGCGCCTGGCCGTCCGCCCCTCGCGCGTCTACGAGGGGCCCGAGCTGACGCCGTACGAGCTGGCGCTGCTCGCGGGCGGCCGGTCCCGGGCGGTCGACACCGCCCTGGCGTCGCTGACCGTGGGAGGGCAGGTCCGGGCGCGGCGAGACGGGCGGCTGACCCAGGTGTCCGGCCAGGTCGGCGTGCTGACCCAGCCGATACAGGCCGAGATCCTCGGCCTGCTCGGGGGGAAGGAGGGCGGCGTGCCCGTCTGGGAGGTCAGGAGCGCGGTGTCCAGGGGGCCCGCGGTGACCATGCTGATCGCGCGGTTGAGGGATCTGGCGCTGATCGACGCCCCCGGTTCCGGCCGGGCCGACCCCACCCACCCCAACCGGGCCGGGAAGACCGCGCTGGCCCACCACCGCCTGCGCCACCGCGAGGACAGGTCCCTGCCGCCCCGCGCCGGTGGCCATGTCGCCGGTGACGAGCTGAACATCCTGGGTGTCGCCCTGCACGGCCTGAAGCGGCTGGAGGACGGGCGGCTGGCGGCGGCCCTGGCCCTGAGCGGCCCGCCGCCCTCTCCCGCCCAGCGCCGCCGCGCCTCCCGTTCCGGTGCCTCCGGAGCCTCGGCGAGCTCCTCCTACGGCTTCTACGGGGGCGGGGGTGACGGCGGCTCCGACTCCGGCTCCGGTTCCAGCTGCGGGGGCGGGGGCGGTTGCGGGGGCAGTTCCTGAGGGTCCCCGCCCGGCTCCCGCGCCCTGTGCCGGTCCGAGGCCGACGCCGGGCGCTCAGGGGCCTGCCGTGCTGGCGTGGCCGGACGCTGTGCCGGTCCCAGGCTGAGGACGGGCGGTCCGGGTACGGCTGGGCCGAATGGCAGCAGCCGCCCGGCTGGCGGGGACATGGATGGCGTTGATCATGTTTTGGCGGACTGAGGCGGGGATACCCTCTCTGAGGTGGGGGGACTGCGTTGTCTTGATGGTTCTTATCTGACCGTTACGCCGGTGGCGTGCCGTGACAGTGTCGGCACGCCGTACGAGATCACCCTGCAACTGCACCGCGACGGCGCGCTGTACGGCACGGTGGGCGAGCGGTGCGGCTGGTTCCTCACCCGGCTGGCGCGGGGGGTCGCGGAGGCGCGTGCGGGCCACGAGGCGCGGTGGCCCGACCCCGACGACCGCTTTCCCGACGACACGGAACTGTTCGCCTTTCGTTACCGAGCCAGGAACGGTGTCGTCGGCGGGGGCGAACTCCGCTGCCAACTGCGGACCATCCCGGTCTGGGTCCCCGGGCGGCGCGGGCCCGGCGGAGAGTGGCGGCTCACCAGAAGGGCGTTCCTGGAGGCGTGGGGCGACGGCGGGATGGGGATGCGTGCCGTTCTGACATCCTCTGAGCTGGGCGTTTTCGTGGAGGCACTCCTCGCGGAGGCCGAGGACTGCCTGGGGTCCCACAAGCCGGGCAAGCCCGCCAGATCCCTGTAGAGGGGGCCGAGGGGTCCGCGGGGCGGCGATAATTGCCTGTCAGTGCCCATTCGTGGCAGGTGCTGAGGGAGGGGCTTCAGTGGACGTGCGCGATCTCGTCTACCGGCTGTACGAACGCCGGCTTGAGGCGAAACTGTCCCGTCAGAAGGAGATGGCCCCCCGGCACGTCGGCGTGATCGTCGACGGCAACCGGCGCTGGGCGCGCTCGATGGGCATCGACGACGTGAGCCGCGGGCACCGCAAGGGCGCGGACAAGATCTCGGAGCTGCTCGGCTGGTGCCGCGAGGCCGGTGTCGAGGTCGTCACCGTGTGGCTGCTGTCGAGCGACAACATCAACCGCTCCAAGGACGAGCTGGACCTCCTGATGAAGATCATCGAGGACGTGGTCCAGGAGCTCGTGGCCGACGGGTGGCACATCAAGCCCATGGGGGCGCTCGATCTTCTGCCCGATCACACCGCTCGTGTCCTCAAAAACGCAAAAGAAGCGACATCACATCGTCCGGGTTTGATTGTGAACGTTGCTGTTGGGTATGGAGGAAGGCGTGAGATCGCTGATGCGGTGCGCTCCCTTCTCCAGGAGCACGCGAGCAAGGGCGCGAGCATCGAGGACCTTGTCGAGGTCCTCGATGTCGAGCACATCGCGGAGCATCTCTACACGCGCGGCCAGCCCGACCCGGATCTGGTCATCCGGACCTCGGGAGAGCAGCGGCTCTCCGGCTTCCTGCTCTGGCAGAGCGCTCACTCCGAATTCTACTTCTGCGAGGCCTACTGGCCTGACTTCCGCAGGGTCGACTTCTTGCGGGCTCTCCGCTCCTACGCCGCGCGGCACCGCCGGTACGGTTCCTGAAACTCCATATGAACGACCCCTTTCGGTCAGTCTTAAGCAGTTGGAAGTCGGGCATTCAGGACGTACCGTAAGAAGTAGGAGAGCACAGCTCACCTACGCCGGAGAGGGCCCGCCTTTGCGTCACGACCTGCTGAGGAGGGCCGGTCAACGGTCCCTGCTCGACGTTCTCGTGAGCGGGCCCGGGGCCGGTCCGCATCCCAGCTCATGGCAGGGCGCCGTCCATGGCGCCCGGGGGAGAACGCGTGGCAAACCCTTCGTCCTCACCCACGTCGCCGGCAGTGCAGCGGCGCACGTACGTCCTGGACACCTCGGTGCTCCTGGCGGATCCAACGGCGATGAGCCGTTTCGCCGAGCATGAGGTCGTCCTCCCGATCGTCGTCATCACCGAGTTGGAGGGCAAACGCCATCATCCAGAGCTCGGATACTTCGCGCGCAAGGCGCTAAGGTCCCTCGACGAACTCCGGGTGACACACGGACGGCTGGACGAGCCCATGCCGATCGGCGAGGGCACCATCCGGGTCGAGCTCAACCACAGTGACCCGTCCATCCTGCCCGTCGGGTTCCGGCTCGGCGATAACGACACCCGCATCCTGACCGTGGCGAAGACCCTCGCCGCGGAAGGTAAGGACGTGGTGCTGGTCTCCAAGGATCTGCCGATGCGGGTGAAGGCCGCCTCCATCGGGCTCGCCGCGGACGAGTACCGCGCCGAACTCGTGGTGGAGTCCGGCTGGACCGGCATGGACGAGCTCCAGGTGACGTCGGAGGACGTCGAGACCCTCTTCGAGCACGGTACGGCCGACCTGGCCGACGCCCGTGACCTGCCCACCCACACGGGACTGCGCCTGCTGTCCAGCAGGGGTTCCGCGCTGGGCCGGGTGCTGCCCGACAAGTCGGTGCGGCTGGTGCGCGGCGACCGCGAGGTGTTCGGCCTGCACGGCCGCTCCGCCGAGCAGCGGATCGCGCTCGACCTCCTGATGGACCCCGAGGTCGGCATCGTCTCGCTGGGTGGCCGGGCGGGCACCGGCAAGTCCGCGCTCGCCCTCTGCGCGGGCCTGGAGGCGGTCCTGGAGCGCCGCCAGCACCGCAAGGTCATCGTCTTCCGTCCCCTGTACGCCGTGGGCGGCCAGGAGCTGGGCTACCTGCCCGGTTCCGAGAACGAGAAGATGGGCCCGTGGGCGCAGGCGGTCTACGACACCCTGGGCGCGGTCACCACGCCCGAGGTGATCGAGGAGGTCATGGACCGGGGCATGCTGGAGGTGCTCCCGCTCACCCACATCCGCGGCCGGTCGCTGCACGACGCCTTCGTCATCGTGGACGAGGCGCAGTCGCTGGAGCGCGGGGTGCTGCTCACGGTGCTGAGCCGGATCGGCGCCAACTCCCGGGTCGTGCTCACCCACGACATCGCCCAGCGCGACAACCTGCGGGTGGGCCGTCACGACGGCGTCGTGGCGGTGGTGGAGAAGCTCAAGGGGCACCCGCTGTTCGCGCACGTCACCCTGACCCGCTCGGAGCGCTCGCCGATCGCGGCGCTGGTCACCGAGATGCTGGAGGACATCACGATGTGACGGGCGTCTGAACGCCACCGCCGGAGCGCGGTCGCGGGGCTCGTACCGGCCCCGCGACCGCGCTCCGCGCGTCACGCTTCTCGCGGTTGTAACCAGGGCGCCCGGCGTACGGGACGGCGGCGCGGGGTCGCTCAGGGGGGCAGGCGCACGCCGGGTGCCGCGAGGTTGCGGTACTCGAAGCAGCCCCGGTCGCCCATCGTCTGCGGGGTGCCGGGGAAGAGCCGGGTGACCTCGACGCTCCAGATGCTCTCCTGCTTGTTCTGCCGGATGGTGCAGGTGATCTGGGCGAGAGCCTCCTTGGTGATCTTGCCCTCGCCCGTGATGATCACGTTCAGCCGGTAGCCGAGGTTGTCGTCCGGCTCGTTGCGCTGGTCGGTGTTGTCGGAGTAGCGGGTCGTCTTGGTGTCGTAGTGGCTGAAGTCGTTGAGCGCGCTGGTCAGCCCCGCCTTCGGCGGCTGTTTTCCGGCCCGGAACAGGGTGTCGATGATGTTCTTGGCCGAGTCGGAGACCACCGGGATCTTGACGGGCTCCAGCCGTCCGTCGCGGAGCAGATAGACCGTCACCCACGTGGGGCTGTAGCTGATCACCGGCGGGCGGCCGTAGTCCTGGACGTCGGTGGGGGAGATGCCGCATCCGCAGAGCGCCAGGGTGGCGGCGACCAGGCAGGCGAGCCACCTCACGCCGGGGGCGGCCCAGCCGGTGGGCCGTCCTCCATGAGGGGCGTACGGGCGGGTGGGCCGTCTCATGCCGGGGGGAGCCAGACCGTGAAGAGGGTCCCGGGCCGCTGCGCGCGGACCGAGATCGTGCCGCCGTGCAGCTGGGCGTTGGCCCGCGCGATGGACAGGCCGAGCCCGCTGCCGTCGCCCCGGGCGCCGGCCTTGTAGAAACGGTTGAACACGAAGGGCAGATCCTTCGCCGGGATGCCCTTGCCGTGGTCGCGCACCTTCACCTCCAGGCCGTTCGGGGTGCTGCGGGCGGTGATCATCACCGGGAGCTCACCGTGGCGCAGGGCGTTGCCCACCAGGTTGGCCACGATGACGTCGAAGCGCCTGGGGTCGACGGAGAAGGCGAGTCCCTCGGGGACGTTCACCCGTACCTGGTCCGCCCAGCCGCGCATCTCCAGGCAGTCGCAGACCACGTCCACGATGTTCACGGTGTCCACGTTCAGCGTCGCGGTGCCCGAGTCGAACCGGCTCGCCTCGATGAGCTGCTCGATCAGGGTCCGCAGCCGCGCGATCTCGCGCAGCACCAGCCGTACGGCCGCCGCCGGGTCGGGGGGCAGCCGCTCGGCCTCCTCGGAGAGCATGTCGGTGACCGCGGTCATCGCGGTCAGGGGGGTCCTCAGCTCGTGCGAGACGTCGGCGACGAAGCGGCGGGACATCGCCTCCAGCGAGCGCAGCTCGGTGACGCTCCGCTCCAGCGCGGCGGCGGTGTCGTTGAACGTGGCGGTCAGCTCGGCGAGCTCGTCCTGGCCGTGTACGGGCAGCCGGGTGTCCAGGTGACCGGCGCCGAGCGCGCGGGCCGCCGAGCCGAGCCGCCTGACCGGCAGCAGGAGCTGCCTGGCCGACACCAGGCCCAGGGAGAGCGCGATGATCAGCATGGCGACACCGGCGACGGCGAGCGGCTGCCGCAGGCCGCTCAGGAGCCGCTCCTCCTCGATGAGGGGGGCGAACACGAAGACGGTCATCCCGGTGGGCTGGGCGGTGTGTATGGGCTCGATCCGCCAGACGGGGGTGCCGATGAGCAGCCACATGTCACCGCCGATGGTCATGCGCTTGGCGACCATCCGCTGGGTCGCCCTGGCGGCGAGGTCGCCGGGGACGTCCCCGGTGTCGAAGTCGCCGTCGGCGTAGGGGTAGTCCTCGTAGCGGACCACCACCCTGCCGCCCTGGGGGCGCAGGCTCTTCTGCAGCGTGCTGATCTCCTCGTCGGTCGGCGGGCCGTCTCCCGGCCAGAGCGCGCCGACGGGCAGCGTGATGCCCTCCAGGGTGTTGCGCACGTCGCTCACGGCCACCTGCTCGGCACGCCCGATCATGCGGCTCTTGACGAACTCGTAGCCGATTCCCGCGACGACCGCGGAGGCGGTGACGGCGATCAGGGTGAACGTGATCACCAGGCGCCCGCGCAGGCCGGTGTACATCCGCCGCATCGAGAGAGGGAGGATCCGTCTCACGGCGGGCTGAACCGGTAGCCGAATCCCCGTACCGTGTGGATGAACTCGGGCTCGGCGGGGACCGCCTCGATCTTGGCGCGGACCCGCTGGACGCAGGCGTCGACCAGCCGGGAGTCGGCGACGTGGGTGTGGTCCCAGACGGCCCGCAGCAGATATCTGCGGTTGAGCACCTGGCCGGGGTGGCGGACGAGTTCGAGCAGGAGCCGCAGCTCCGTGGGGGTGAGGTGGACCTCGCGGCCCCCCAGCGCCACCTTGAGCGCGCCCCGGTCGATGACCAGGTCGCCGAAGGTGATGCGGTCGGAGGCGACCGACTCCATCCGGCGCAGGACGGCGCGGATGCGGGCGTCCAGCACGCGGGGCTCGACCGGTTTGACCACGTAGTCGTCGGCCCCGGCCTCCAGCCCCACGACCACGTCGAGGTCGTCGCCCCTGGCGGTGAGGAGGATCACCGGCAGCTGGTCGAGCCTGCGGATGCGGCGGCACACCTCGACGCCGTCGATGCCGGGCAGCATGACGTCCAGGATGGCGATCTCGGGGCGGCGGGACTTGATGTGCTCAAGGGCCTCCTCACCGCTGGCGTAGGCGGTGACGGAGTGGCCCTGCCGGGTGAGCGCGAGCTCCAGCCCGGTCCGGACCGAGGGGTCGTCTTCGACGAGGAGGATGCCTGCCACCGGGTAATCATTCTCCCAAGGCTTGGATGGATCTGCCGGGTCACAAAACCCAGACATAAGGCAAACAGTACCTGAATGAGGTGGTCAGACCACGATTCGGGCACTTTCATGATCACCAAAATGTCCGAAGTGGCCTCGTACGGTAAAATGTGAGCAAAATCACTACCACGCTTTCATTGCCCGGAAAGGGGGCGTGGCCTGGCGGTTAGGTCACGGGAAACCCCCGCGGGCCCGGCGGGGTACGGACCAACTCTCCCGTTCCGGTTGCGGACCACCCCCCTCCCCACGGCAAGCTCATAGGTCGTGAGTCCAGGATCACAGCAACTGAAGGAGCGCTCGGCGCCCCGCGGCCGCCGTACGAACCGCAGGGCGGGCCGGGGGAAGGCCTCCGACGGGCCCGCCGGCCCCAGCTCGAAGCGCGGCATGACCTCCAAGCGCGCGCTGATCCTGGGCGCCGCGCTCGTGGTCCTGGTGGGCGGAGGCGCCTTCACCGCCTACACCGCCGTCCAGAACGCCTCGGCGCCGCCGACGAAGCCGCTCACCCTGGACGAGATGGCGCAGATGCTCGGCTCCGACCCGTTCGGCTCCGACCTGGAGTCCGACATGCTGAAGGCCCAGGCCGCTCAGGCGCTCAAGGCCGACAAGATCGCCGCCGAGCGCGACAACCGCAAGGCCCTCAACCAGGTCAAGATCGTTGACGAGGCGCCGGGCGGTGGCGGCTTCAACCCGCAGCAGCTCCCCCCGGGCACCTCAAACCCGACCGGCAACAGGGCGCTGGGCAAGCAGATGCTGGAGTCCAGGGGCCAGGGCGGCGAGTGGGGCTGCCTGGAGAAGCTCTGGATGAAGGAGAGCGGCTGGAACGAGCGCGCCATGAACACCTCCAGCGGCGCCTACGGCATCCCCCAGTCCCTCCCCGGCCACAAGATGGCGAGCGCCGGAGGCGACTGGCAGACCAACGCGGCCACCCAGATCGAGTGGGGGCTCAGCTACATCAAGGGCCGCTACGGCTCGCCCTGCGGCGCCTGGGCCCATTCCCAGGCCAAAGGCTGGTACTGAGAGACCAGGAGTCGGCAAGTCTGATCGTCTCCCGGCGCCGCGCGCCGCACCCTTGGCCGCATGAACGTGAAGGTCAGCGTGGTGGTGCCGGTGCACAACCCCGGTGATGGCGCCGACGCCTGCATCCGGTCGGTGCTGGAGCAGTCGATGGCCTCCGAGGACTACGAGGTCATCTTCGCCGACGACGGCTCCGACGACGGGATCCAGCAGCGCCTCGACACCCTGGCGGCGGTGCGGTCGAACGTCAAGGTGCTCCATCTTGGGCGGACGGGCTCGCCGATGCGCGGCCGCAACGTCGCCCTCATGGTCGCCAGGGGCGAGTACGTCTACCTGCTGAACCAGGGCGACCGCCTGGAGAGGGACGCTCTTGAGCGGATGTACCTGCGGGCCGTGGAGACCAAGGCCGACATCCTCCTCGGGCGGCTGGCCAGTGACCAGAGACCGCCCTTCACGGTCTTCGACGCCGACCGCGAGAACGCCGACGTCGTCAGGGACCGGCTGCTCACCCAGCTCACGCCGCACAAGCTCCTCCGCAGGGCCTTCCTCGACGCCGAGGCGCTGAACTTCTCCGACCCCGGCGGGTGCCTGTCCGAGCAGGCCTTCGTGGTCCGCGCCTACCTGCGGGCCGGGAACGTCGTCGTCATGGCCGGAGAGGTCTGCTGCCACGTCACCGAGCGGCCCGACCCGCCGGAGGACCCCTACGTCTGGGCCGCGGAGCTGCGCGAGCTGCTCGACATCATCGACGACGAGGTCCCCGAGGGGCGGCGGCGCGACCGGATGTACGCCCAGTGGTTCCGCACCGCGGTGCTGAAACGGCTCGGCGGAGGCAGGTTCGCCACCTCCTCCACGGACCGGGCGGCCACCTTCACGACCCTGCGCGAGCTGGTCGTCCAGCGCTTCCCCCCGCGCCTCGACCTCCTGCTGCCCGTCCCGCTGCGGGCCCGCGCCGCGCTGCTCCGCGCGGGCAGGCTCGACCAGCTCGTCATCCTGGCCGGAGCCATGCGCGGCGCCCGCCTCCAGGCCGACCTCGACGAGCTCACCTGGGACGACGGCACGCTCACCCTGGGGCTCACCGTGGAGATGACGCAGGCCGACGGCACCCCGATGCGCTTCGTCCCCCACGGACCCGACGGCCTGCTCTGGGAGCCTCCCGTACCCCTCGACGGGCTCCGCCTGCCCCCCGAGATGGCCGACGTCAGCCAGACCGCCGCCAGGGCGCGGTTCGAGGTCTACGTCAGGCACGAGGACACCGGGGCCGTCCACTTCCTGCCCTCGGACTGCTCGACGGTCCGCTGCCGTCACCGCAACGGGGTCAGGCTCCAGGTCACGGGCACCGCCCGGCTGAACGTCGACTCGGCGGCGGCGGGCGGACCGCTGCCGCCGGGACTCTGGGAGATACACGTGCGCATGTACGGCGGGGTGCAGCAGGCGAGCACCCGGGTGACGGGGTCGCCGCTGAACTGCACCGGGATGGTCGCCGACTGCTCCAGGCGGCTCACCGTCCCCTGGTGGTCCGACCTGGGGGAGCTGGGGATCTGCGTGGAACCGCGCTCGTTCCCCGAGTCGATCGTCCTGGTCTCACCGGGGACGACGGTCATCGGGCAGCGCAAGCACGTCTTCGTCGTCGTACCCGTCCCGTACGTGCCGCCGAGCGGGGGGCCGCCCGCGGAGCTGGTGTTCCGCCAGATCGCGGGCAGGGAACGCGAGGTCGCCGCCCCCGCGCTGGTCGAGCCCGGCGTCCCCGGGGAACTCGCCGGGCGGTTGATCGCCAAGATCCCGACCCGGCTGGTGTACCGGGAGGGGTTCCTCGCGCCGGGTGTCTGGGCGCCGTTCCTGCGGGTGGACGGCAAGGAGACCGGGCTGCGCTTCAAGGTGGAGATGAACCGCGGCGGCAGGGTGGAGATCCACCGGTCCGCCGCGGCCAGGCCCACCGAGCCCTGGTACCCGCTGCTGAAGCGGGTGGCGCTGCGGATACCGCTGGTCAGGAACGCGGTCCGGGTGACCAGGACCGTCCAGCGGCGCTACATGTTCAACTGACATCCGCCCGGTGCCGTACCGGCCCGTGGGGGCGGTACGGCGCCGGGCGGTGGTGTCACGCGCTCAGACGGCACTCGTTGGGCAGGTCGCCGGTCGAGGGCCTCGGCAGGGTCGCGCTCGGCGGCGGGTTCTTCCCGCGCTCCACCCAGCCCTCCAGGGTCTCGAACGCGCTGCGGAAGCACGGCAGCAGCGGGCGGAGCTTGTCGGGGTAGGAGGCGTAGAGGCTGTCCACGTGGGTGCCGTCGGTGATCCGGTAGTAGCGGAACGGCCGGTGCCCGCCGACCATGTCCGCGTAGACGTCGCCGGAGCGGGAGATCGGCAGCAGCGTGTCCAGCGTGCCGTGGATCGTGATGAGCGGCTTGCCGATCCGGCCGGTGAGCCCGATCTTCCTCACCGCCGCGTACGGCCTGCGCGCGTCGTAGTCGTAGTCGGCGTCGCAGGCCGGGGTGCCCGAGGCGCAGAAGGGGGTGCCCGCCTCGGTGTCGCCGTCGAAGGAGGGGTCGAGTTCCTCACGGTAGAGGCGCTGGGTCAGGTCCCAGTAGTACTGGTAGTGGAACGGCCACAGGAACTCCGAGCCTCGGGCGAAACCCGCGTCGTACATCGCCTGGGTGTCGCCCGCCGGGTAGGCCCGCAGCGCCGGGGGCAGGTAGTTGACCAGGTTGTCGCCCTTGACCCGCCAGAGCGTGCCCTCCCAGTCGATCCCGCCGTCGTACAGCCAGGCCCGGTTCTCCAGCTGCCAGCGGACCAGGTAGCCGCCGTTGGAGATGCCCGCGGCGTAGGTCCGCTTGGGAAGCCTGCCGTAGCGCTGGGCGACGACGGCCTTGGCCGCGATCGCGACCTGCGTCACCCGGTCGTTCCACTCGGCGACCGCGTCACCGGGTTTGCGGCCGTCCTTGTAGAAGGTGACGCCGACGTTGCCCTTGTCCGTCACCGCGTAGGCGTAACCCTTGGCCAGCGCCCAGTCGGAGACGGTGAAGTCGTTGGCGTACTGCTCCCGGTTGCCCGGGGTGCCGGTGACCACCAGCCCGCCGTTCCAGTTGTCGGGCAGGCGCAGCACGAACTGCGAGTCGTGGTTCCAGCCGTGCGTCGTGTTGGAGGTCGAGGTGTCGGGGAAGTAGCCGTCGACCTGGATGCCGGGCACGCCCTTCGGGTTGACCGCCCCCGCGGGGTGCAGGCCCGCCCAGTCGGCCGGGTCGGTGTGCCCGGAGACGGTCGTTCCCGCCGTCGTGAGGTCGTCCAGGCACGCCTTCACCTGGCGCTCGGCACCCGGCACCGCCACCCGGTCCAGCCGGGCGCAGTGCGCCGATGTCGTCCCCGCGCTCGCCACGGGCGCCCCGGCCAGAACCGTCAGGACGGCGAGACCGACGGCGGCGACTTTGATGATCCGTGAGGTCGCGCTGTGAACGCGGGCGGCCGGACCGCGACGCGAGGCGTCGTCATCGATACTGCGCATCGTCAGCTCCGCTTCAGGTGGTCGGAGAGGGCGGCGCGGAACTCGGCGGGCCGCTCGATGTGCGGGCTGTGGCCGGTGTCCAGGACGACCTCGGTGTAGGGGCCGTACCGCTCCAGCGCGGCGCGGGTCTGGGTGACCATCGGCTGCGCCGGGGTGCCCGGCGAGCCGGGGACGGCCCCCAGGGCGCCCAGGTGGGCCAGGTCGAACAGCGAGGTGTCGGAGACGATCACGTCGGCCTCGCCCCTGATCCACAGGATCGGCGGCTTCGGGTCGATCGTGTGCAGGTCGTCGATCCGGAAGTGCGTCGGGGCGAACGAGTTGAGCACGCCCCGCGTACCGGGACGGACCCCCGGCCACTCCTCCGACGTCACCGCGTCACCCGGGTAGTGGTCCTCGCCGACCTTCGTGGACAGCATCGACGCGACCAGGGCGTCCTCGTCCTCGATCACCGTGCCGGGCTTCACGTACGTGGCCCGCATCACGTTTCTCGGCGAGGCCGGAGAGTCGTCGGAGGTGTCCCCCGCCGCGAGCAGCCTCACGAAGTCGGGGTTGGCCGCCCCCGCTCCGGCGCCCGTGCCGTCGGGGTGGTTCAGCGTGCCGTCGGCACCGTGCGTGCCGCCGAAGCCGTACGGGGAGATCGGGTTGACCAGGGTCACGCTCCGCACGGCGGACGGCCGGTCGCGCAGCGCCCGCAGCACGACCCCGCCGCCCATGCTCCAGCCGACCAGGTGCACCCCGTCCAGCCCGAGGGCGTCGAGGAGGGCGAGCACGTCGTCGGAGTAGTCCCGCAGGCCGCGGGTGGCGTCGACCGGGGCGGGCTCGGTGTCGCCGAAGCCCCGCAGGTCCACGGCGAGCGGCCGGTGGCCCTCCTCCGCCAGGGCGAGCAGCGTGCCCCGCCAGAAGGTGGAGCTCGACACGTTTCCGTGCACGAACAGCACCGTCTCGCCGCCCTCCGGGGCGTTCCCCGCCACCGACAGGACGTTCTGGGTGATCCGGCCGGTGGGCACCGGCCGGTTCTCGATGCGCATCAGATGTTCTCCGTACGGTTCAGCGGGTGGTCGACGCCTCGTCGCGGGTGCCGATGGTGACGAGGTCGCGGCCACGGGTCTCGCGCGAGACGTACACGGTGATCAGGGTGAGCACGGCGGCCCCGGCCACGTACAGCATGATCGGGAGCGACGACTTGTAGGTGTCCAGCAGGGCGACCGCGATCAGCGGGGCGAGGGCGCCCGCCACGATCGAGGCGAGCTGCGAGCCGATCGAGACGCCCGAGTAGCGCATCCTCGTGGCGAACAGCTCGGAGAAGAACGCGGCCTGTGGGCCGTACATCGCGCCGTGCAGGATGAGCCCGACGGTCACCGCCAGGGTGACGGCGGCGAAGTTCTTGGTGTCGATCAGCGGGAAGAACGCGAAGGACCACAGGCCCACCCCGGCGGCGCCGAGCAGGTAGACGGGCCGGCGGCCGAGCCGGTCGGACAGCGCCCCCCACAGCGGGATCGAGACGAAGTGGATGGCCGACCCGATCAGCACCGCGTTGAGCACGACGGGCTTCGCCAGCCCGGCCTGCGCCGTCGCGTAGACCAGCACGAACGCGGTGATCACGTAGTAGGAGACGTTTTCCGCGAAGCGGGCGCCGATCGCGATGAGGACGTCCCGCCAGTGGTGCCTGAAGACCTCCACGATCGGCAGGGACGCCGAGGGCTCGGCGTTGGCGACCGCCTGCTGGAAGACCGGAGACTCGCTGATGGAGAGCCGGATCCACATGCCGACCAGCACCAGTACGCCGGACAGCAGGAACGGGATCCGCCAGCCCCAGCTCGTGAACGCCTCGTCCGTCTGGACCGCGGCCAGCACGGCAAGCACCGCGGTGGCCAGCAGGTTGCCGCCGGGGGCGCCCGCCTGCGGCCAGGAGGCCCAGAAGCCTCGGCGCGCGGCGTCGCCGTGCTCGGAGACGATGAGGACCGCGCCGCCCCACTCGCCGCCGAGGGCGAAGCCCTGGACGAGCCGGAGCAGGGTCAGCAGCAGCGGCGCCGCCATGCCGATCGCCGCGTGGGTCGGCAGGCAGCCGATCAGGAAGGTCGCCCCGCCCATCATCAGCAGGCTGACCACCAGCAGCTTCTTGCGGCCGATCCGGTCGCCGAAGTGCCCGAAGACCAGCGCGCCCAGCGGGCGGGCCACGAAGCCCACCGCGTAGGTCAGGAACGCCAGCAGGGTGCCCGTCAGCGGCTCCGACTGGGGGAAGAACAGCTGCGGGAAGACCAGCGCGGCGGCGGAGCCGTACAGGAAGAAGTCATACCACTCGATCGTGGTGCCGACGAGGCTGGCACCGACGATCTTTCCGATGGGGGTACGGGTTTTCTCTGCCATCTCACTCACCAGGGGGAGTCGCTGTTGGGGGGATTTCGGCTACCGTACGTAGTGACCGGCGTCACTCCTATGGGTACGACCCCCATAGCCGACGGGCGCCCTATGTGGGTATGTGAAGGCGCCCGGGTCAGCCGCTGAGGCGGTGCAGGCGCAGGGCGAGCTGGATCTCCAGGGCCCGGTCGGGGGCCTGCCAGTCGTCGCCGAGGAGCTGGCCGATCCGGTCCAGGCGCTGGGTGACCGTGTTGACGTGGATGTGCAGGGCCTCGCTCGTCCGCGACAGCGAACCGCCCGTGCCGAAGTACGCGGTGAGCGTCTGCACCAGCGCGGTGCCTCTGCGGGCGTCGTAGTCGATCACCGGGCCGAGCGCCGTGGCGAGGAACGCCCCGATGTCGCGCCCCTCGCCGACCAGCAGGCCGACGAAGCCCAGCTCCCTGGCCCCGGCGCCCTCCCCGGCCCTCCCCAGGGCCACCAGGGCGTCGGCGCAGCGCTGTGCCTCCCGGTGCGCGGCGGCCACCTCCGCGGCGCCGCGTACCGGCCCTCCCGCGCCCGCCGTGGCCGGGTGGCCGAGCGAGGCGCTCAGCTCGGCCGCCACCCGCTTGGCCAGGGGACCCGGCCGGTCCCCGGGAAGCAGCAGGACCACCTCGTCGCCGCGCTGCGCGGCGAGACCGTGGTGCAACGTCGCCTGGGACGACGCCCAGAACGCGGCCCGCTCCCGCCCGCCGCCGTGGCGCACCACGACCACCACGTGGTCGCGGTCCAGGTTCACCCCGACCCGCCGGGCGCGGTCGGCCAGGCCGTCGAGGGCGGGCCGCGAGATCAGGTCGTCGAGCAGCTCGCCCCTGACCCGGCCCTCCGCCTCGGCCACCGTACGCCTGAACAGCAACAGCAACGCGGTGACCAGCGCGGCCCGCTCCAGGATGCGCTGGTCGGCGTCCGACACCTGGCCGCCGTTGCGCAGCACCAGCGTGCACAGCGGCTCCGCGCCCACGTCCACCGACGCGACCAGCAGGTCTCCCTGCCGTACGGTGCGCCCCAGCGCCCTCGACGACCGCGCGGCGTCCGCGATCACGTCGGCGGCGGTCCGCGTCGCCCGCCTGGGGCTTGGCTTCGATCCCGTTCTTGAGCCTGTGCTCAGGGCACTTCCCGAGCCTCTTCCCTCTGAGCCTGTCCCCGGGCCTCTTCCCGAACCGCTCATTGAGGCCGTCCCGGATCCCGACGTCGCCTGGTCGAACGCGTTCTCGCCCGGCGCGTCCTCCTCCAGCACGCCCGCGTCCCCGGCGATCGGGCGCCCGGCGTCGTCGAGGACCGTCAGCGAGCCGCCGAGCACCTCCGTCACCACCGCCGCCACGTCCTCGACCCCGCCGCCGCGCAGCACCAGGCCGGTCATCCGGTCGTGCGCGAGCGCGGCGCGCTCCACGGCCTGGCTGTGCGCGTTCACCTGCCGGTTGGCCTCGCTGAGCTCCTCAAGCGCGTTCCTGGTCTCCTGCAGCAACCGGGCGTTGTCGATCGCCACCGCCGCGTGCGCGGCCAGCGAGCCCAGCAGCACGACCTCGTCCTGGGTGAAGGGCCGCACGCTCCGGTTGGCCGCGAACAGCACTCCGATCACCCGCGCGCCCAGCTTGAGCGGTACGCCGAGAATGGCGACCAGCCCCTCCTCAAGCACCGCGTCGTCGATGTCGGTCTTGTGGCGGAAACGCTCGTCGGCGAAGTAGTCGGCGGTCGAGTACGGGGTGGCGGTCTGGGCCACCAGCCCGCCGAGCCCCGCCCCCATGGCCAGCCGCAGCGCCCGGAACTTCGCCGACACCGAGCCGTCGGTCACCCGCATCCAGGTGTCGCCCCGCTCGGGGTCGTGCAGCGTCATGTAGGCGGCGTCGGTGCCGAGCAGCTGCCTGGCCCGGTGCACGATGGCCTCCAGGACGGCGTCCAGGTCCCGCAGCCCGGCCAGGTCGCCCGCCGTGTCGAACAGCGCCGACAGCTCCGCCTCGCGCTTCGCCCTGCGCCGCAGCAACGCCCGTACCTTCAGCGCGGCGAGCTTGGCCTCCTCCAGCTCCGCCAGCGCCTCCGCGCCGGTCCCGCCGGTCCTCGCCGCGAGAACGGGCCCCTCGAACTCGACCGCCGAAGCCTCCCTGGCCAGCAGTTCGAGAAAGACCCGTGTGCTCATACCAACCATTCTCCGATGTTCGCGACGCCGCTCAGGTCCGGCTCCTTCCCTCGTCACTCATCCGCTTCGCTCCTGCTTACCTGCGACGCTGCTTAGATCCAGCTCCTTCGTTCCTCAGTCCAGTCCCCGGCGCGGTCTCACGGGTTCATGGCGACGCTGGTACGGCCTCAGCGGGCGGTCCAGCCGCCGTCTATGGGGAGGGAGGTGCCGGTGATGAAGGAGCCGTGCGGGCCGCAGAGGTAGGCGACGAGTTCGGCGACCTCCTCGGGTTCGATCAGCCGTTTGACGGCGGCGGGGGCGAGCATGATCTGCTCGACCACCTCGTCCCTGCCGATGCCATGGGTTCCGGCCTGGGCGCCGATCTGGTTCTCCACCAGGGGGGTGCGGACGTAGGCGGGGCTCACGCAGTTGGAGGTGACGCCGTGCGGGGCGCCCTCCAGGGCGATCGTCTTGGACAGCCCTTCGAGGGCGTGCTTGGCGGTGACGTACGCCGCCTTGTAGGGCGAGGCGCGGAGGCCGTGGACCGAGGAGATGTTGACGATCCGGCCCCAGCCGCGTTCGTACATGCCCGGAAGAACCTCCCTGACCAGCAGGAAGGGGGCCTCGACCATCACTTTGAGGATCTTGGAGAACACCTCGGGAGGGAATTCCTCGATCGGGGCGACGTGCTGGAACCCGGCGTTGTTCACCACGATGTCCGTGCCGGGCGGGATCGCCCGGACGAAGTCCGGTTCCGACAGGTCCGCGACGACGGGTGTCCCCGAGATCTCCGCGGCGACCTTCGCCGCCGCCTCGGCGTCGATGTCGACCACCAGCACGTGGGCCCCGGCCCCGGCCAGCCGGTGCGCGCAGGCGCGCCCGATCCCACTGCCCGCCCCGGTCACCACGGCTCGCCGACCCGCTAGGTCAATCATGCTGCCGAATCTAGGCAATGACCCGAATCCCGGCCCATGTCGCCCGTCCCCACACTCCGTTCCGTGCTTATGTGGCGAGCCTCCTCTCCGGCGGAGCGCCGGTCGTCCCTTCCAGCCCGTTCCCGGAAGCGGCTCGTTTCCGGAAGCGCCTCGCCACCCTCCGGCGTACGAACGCCCGTGGCCGGTCGCCGTCAGGGGACGCGCGGTCCTCAGATGGTGACCGGGTACATGAGCGTGAGCTCGTCGCCGGGGAGGCCCCTGATGCCCCAGTTGACCTTGGGTGCCTCCAGGATCACGATCTCCAGGTCCTCGGGGGGAAGACCGAGCACGTCCCCGGCCCTGGTGAACAGGGCGCGGATCAGCGAGCGCTTGGCCTCGTCGGACCGGCCGCTGAAACAGACGATCTCCACGATGAGGTACCGCTCGCTCCGCTGCGGGCAGACCATGTCCTCGGCGTCCAGCAGCAGGAACCGGTGGAACCGCTTGTCCTCGGGAAGCCGCCAGACGTCCACCAGGCAACCGTGGACGGTGTCGGAGATCTCCCGACGCCGGTCGGACCACACGTCCCTGCGGCCGTAGAACTTGATCTGGGTCATGCTCCGAGTCTCCCAGTCGGCCGATCTACGACGACAACCGGGGCGCCGGTCCACGGCCGACGGCCGGATCCGCCCATCCGGGCGACGGTCCTGCCCGGGAGCGGTGTCTACGAGGGCGGCCGGGTCATGGACAGGACGTCGAGCAGCTCGTCGAGCCGTTCCTCGGTGAGGGTGCCGTTGGCGACGTGGCCGCGCTCGATGACGACCTCGCGGATGGTCTTGCGCTCCGCGAGGGCCTGCTTCGCTATCTTCGCGGCCTCCTCGTACCCGACGTACGGATTGAGCGGTGTGACGATCGACGGCGACGACTCGGCGTACTCGCGCATGCGGTCGACGTTGGCGGTGATGCCGTGTACGCACCGGTCGGCCAGCAGCCGGGAGGCGTTGGCGAGCAGCCGGATGGACTCCAGGATGTTGCGCGCGATGACCGGGAGCATCACGTTGAGCTCGAACGTGCCGGAGGCGCCGGAGAAGGCGATGGCCGCGTCGTTCCCGATCACCTGGGCGGCGACCATGGTCACCGCCTCGGGGACGACCGGGTTGACCTTGCCCGGCATGATCGACGACCCGGGCTGCAGGTCGGGCAGGTTGATCTCGCCCAGTCCGGCCCGGGGGCCAGAACCCATCCAGCGCAGGTCGTTGGCGATCTTGTTGAGGGAGATCGCGACCGTGCGGAGCTGGCCGGAGAGCTCGACGACGGCGTCCCGGGCGCCCTGGGCCTCGAAGTGGTCGGGGGCCTCGGAGAACGGCAGCCCGGTGGCGTCGCGCAACCTCTCGATGACCTTGGCCGCGAAGCCGGGAGGGGTGTTGACGCCGGTGCCGACCGCCGTACCGCCCAGGGGCAGCTGGGCGAGGTGCGGGAGCGCGCTCCGCACCCGCCCGATCGCGTTGTCGATCTGCGTGGCGTACCCGCCGAACTCCTGTCCCAGCGTGACCGGGGTGGCGTCCATCAGGTGGGTACGCCCGGCCTTGACCACGCCGTCGAACTCCAGCGACTTGTCGCGCAGCGCGGTGGCCAGGTGCCGCAGCGAGGGGATCAGGTGGTACGAGACCTCGGTCGTGGCGGCGACGTGGATGGAGGTCGGGAACACGTCGTTGGACGACTGCGAGGCGTTCACGTGGTCGTTCGGGTGGACGGGACGGCCGAGCCGCTCCTCGGCGAGGGTGGCGATCACCTCGTTGGCGTTCATGTTGGAGGAGGTGCCGGAGCCGGTCTGGAAGACGTCGACGGGGAACTCGCCGTCCCAGTCGTTCTCCGCGACGTCGGTGGCGGCCTCGGCGATCGCCGTCGCCAGCTCCTTGTCGAGCACCCCCAGCTCCGCGTTGACCTCGGCGGCGAGTGCCTTGATCAGGCCGAGCGCCGCGATGTGCGGGACCTCCAGCCCGCGCCCCGAGACGGGGAAGTTCTCCACCGCCCGCTGGGTCTGCGCCCGCCACTTGGCCCCCGCGGGAACCCGTACCTCGCCCATCGAGTCATGCTCGATCCGATACTCGCTCATGAACCCAGTCTGCGTCCTGAGGAGAGAATCAAACGGCGGGTACGGGGCTCTCCGCGCGGACCGTCCTCAGAAGAAGGCGGCCACCGACAGGATCATGATCACCACGAGGGCGATCGCCGCCACGCCCATGAGGACGAGGACGCCGATCCGGGTCTTCTGCGACGGCGGCTTCCTCGGCCCGGGGCGGCCGGGGTCGGGCTGGGCGTTCTGGTTCGCGATCGCGAACAGGTCGGTGCCCAGACCGGGGGGGCGGTACGCGCCGTCGGACGCCTCGGGACCCGGCGGACGCCAGGGCTGCGGGGACACCGGCTCCGCCTGGACGGGCGGGCCGCCGACGCCGGGGGAGCGGCTACCGGCGACCGGCCGGTTGTCGGAAACGGGCCGGTTTCCGGGGACGAGCCTCAGCGGAGGGGGCGCCTCGGACCCCGGGCGTCCCTGGCCGGGCGTCCCGAACTCCGGGTCGACCGGCGGGAAGCCGTGCGGCGGGGTGGCGGAGAGGTCGGGGCCGCCGCTCACCGGGAACCCGTGGGGCGGTGTGGCCGCCGACTCGCCTCCCGGTTCGTCGAAGGCCGCCGGGGCGTCCGGCTCCCCGAACGCCCCCCGTCCTCCGAAGGCACCAGGTCCTCGCGCGACGGGGGTCCCGAGGTCGGAAGGGGCCTGCCGTCCCGCGACCGGCCTGCCGGGCTCCGCGAAGGGCGGGCGGTCCGGGTAGGGCGAGGTCGTCGGGCGGCCCGAGGCGGCCGGAGGTGACGGGGAGGCGGACGGTGTGCCGGGGATGCGCAGGCCGTCCTTGGGACGGATGACCACCATGGTCCGGTCGGCGTCGAAACCTCCGGCGCCGTCCTCGGGCTCCCCCGGCTCCTCGGGGTCCTCAGGGTCCTCAGGGTCCTCGTCGTCGAGGTCTTCCTTGGCGTACTCCACGAAGGGCGTCTCGGAGGCCGAGGGGGACGGCGCGGGAGGGGGAGGGGCGACGGCGGGCGCCGGGACCGGGGGGAGGGAGTCCGCGAGATGCGAGGGGGTGTCGGCCACCGCCCGGAGCAGCGCGCCCGCCTGGGCGGCCGTCAGCCGCGCCGTGTGGTCCTTCTCCAGCAGTTGTTCGAGCACCGGGCGCAGCGGTCCCGCCTGGGTCGGCGGGTCGACCTGCTCGCTCATCAGCGCGGCCAGGGTCTCCGCCACCGAGGACCGCTCGTAGGCCGGGCGGCCCTCGACCGCGAAGTACAGCGTGGCACCGAGGGACCACAGGTCCGACTCGGGCCCGGTGTGCTCGCCACGGGCCCGCTCGGGCGCGGTGTATCCGGGGGAGCCGATCACCATGCCGGTCTTGGTGAGGCTCGTGTCGCCCTCCGCCTTGGCGATGCCGAAGTCGGTGAGGACCACCCGGCCGCTCTCGGTGATCAGCACGTTGCCGGGTTTGACGTCGCGGTGCAGAACCCCCTGGGCGTGGGCCGCGCGGAGCGCCCCCAGCAGGTCGGCCCCGATCTCGGCGACAAGGCGGGGTGGAAGGGGACCCTCCTCCTCGATCACCTGCTCCAGGGAACGCGCCTGCACGAGCTCCATGATGATCCAGGGGCTGCCGTCCTCGACGATCGCGTCGTGGATGGTGGCGACCGAGGGGTGGCTGATGCGGGCGGCCGTACGACCCTCGCGGATCATCCGTTCCCGAAGTTCGGCGCGCTGCGCCTCGCTGAGGCCGGGCTCCTGACGGATCTCCTTGATCGCGACCTCACGGCCGAGGGAACGGTCGTGGGCTTTCCAAACGGTGCCCATCGTGCCTCGGCCGAGCGGCGCGATCAGCTCGTAACGGTCCGCGAGCACACGCGTCTGCTGTTCCGGCATGAGAAGAAGATAGCCATTCCACCTTGAGAAGCGCTTTACCCGCGCTTACGGAGTTCCCTCGGCCAGAGAAGACGCGGGAGGACCAACCTTATGAAGGGTGTCATAAAACGGACAATTGGGCGATAGGTTGGCGAAATGTCCGCAGGTTTCCGGTGAACGCCCTCGCCGGGACGCCGGTGCGCCCGAAGCTGGGGCGTCGGCCCCGACGCGGGCCCCGACGGCGGCGGGGGTGTCCCCGGAGACGAGGGCCGCGGTGCCGGTGGCGGCGCCGAGCCGACCCGGTGCATCCCCCGGTGCTGGGAACGGCGTCCGAACGGCGGAGCCGACGCCCCGTCGGACCCGCCCGCGGACGGCCTGCCGCCGGGACGCGCGGGGGGCCTGGAGAAGGACTCCTCGACCATCCCGCCGGCCGCCACCCGGGCGAGCATCATCGAGGCCCGTCCCGCGTCGAGCCGGGAGTTCGGGTCGATCGTGAGCAGGCCGCGCAGCACCGGGGTCAGCGGTCCCGCCCGCTCCATGGGGATCGGCTCGCCGCTGGTCAGCGCGGCGAGCGCCGCCGCCGCCGTACGGCGCCCGTGCAGGCCCCGGCCCTCGACGGCGGTGTAGAGGGTCGCGCCGAGCGACCACAGGTCGCCGGACGGGCTGGCCTTGGCCCCCAGCACGCGCTCTGGGGCGATGTACCCGGCGGAACCCAGCACGATGCCCGCCTGGGTGATCGACACGTCGCCTTCGAGCGCGGCCAGGCCGAAGTCGGTGAGCACGGCCCGGTCGTCGGTCACCAGGACGTTGCTCGGCTTCACGTCGCGGTGCAGGATCCCCTTGGCGTGCACGGCGCGCAGCGCCCCCAGGACCTGGCGGCCGATCTCCGCCACCTGACGCGGCGGCAGCGGGCCGTGGTCCTGGAGGAGCTGCTCCAGCGATCTGGCGCGGAGCAGCTCCATCACGATCCAGGGGCGCTCGTCCTCGGTGACGACGTCGAAGACGGTGATGACGGAGGGGTGGGCGACCATCGCGGTCGCGCGCCCCTCGCGCTCGGTCCTGGCGCACAGCTCGGCGCGGAGCTCCTCGTCGAGGACCAGGGGGAGGCGGACCTCCTTGACGGCCACCTCGCGGTTGAGCAACTCGTCGTGTGCCCGCCAGACAGTGCCCATGCCACCGCGCCCAACCGGTTCTGACAGCCGGTAGCGCGCTGCGAGAAGGTATCCGGGCGGCGCACGCATGTGGTGCAGCTTACCGATTTGCGTAATGCGACCAGTAGAGACCGGGCCGAATCTTCTTGCCAACTTGGGTCAGATTTTCGCGCTTGTAACTGTTGAGAAACGATGCGTGACATCTGCCCAGTTGACCAAGGTCCACAGCTTCTCTACATAGTCGGGGCGGACATTGCGGTACTGGAGGTAATAGGCGTGTTCCCAGGCGTCGAACACCAGCAGCGGGGTGGAGCTCATCCCGACGTTGCCGTGGTGGTCGTAGACCTGCTCGACGACCAGGCGGCGGCCCAGCGGCTCCCAGGCCAGGATGCCCCAGCCGGAGCCCTGCACCCCGGCGGTGGCGGCGGTGAGCTGCCTCTGGAGCGCCTCGAAGGAGCCGAAGTGCTCGTCGATGGCCGAGGCCAGCTCGCCGTCGGGGCGGTCGCCGCCGTCCGGGGAGAGGTTCTCCCAGAAGATCGAGTGCAGCACGTGCCCGGACAGGTTGAAGGCGAAGGTCTTCTCCAGCCCGACGAGCCCGCCGAACTCGTTCTTGTCGCGCGCCTCGGCCAGCCGCTCCAGGGTGTCGTTGGCGCCCTTGACGTAGGCGGCGTGGTGCTTGGAGTGGTGCAGTTCCAGGATCTCTCCGGTGATCGCGGGCTCCAGGGCCGCATAGTCGTAGGGCATGTCGGGAAGGGTGTACTCACCCATGCGGGCTACCTCCTCGTTGATCACCTTTTCCCTGGACACTATTGCAAGCTGTTCGCGTTTACATCAGTCTTGCGACCTAGGTCTCCATCTATTGCGAAGGAGTTGCAGTTGCAGCATGATGGCGAGTGTCAGTTTGGTCCAGGAGGTCTCGTGCCACCGGTCCTCGACGACGCGGAGCCTGATGTCGCGGTGTTGAGGACCGGCGGCACGAGACCCCCGACCGGATCGAGGTCTTCGCCGGACGCCTGCCGTCACAGACGGGCAAACCGGGATTCCGCTGCGTGACCGCCCGCGTCGACGGCGAGCCCGCCGGGTTCGCCTACGGCTTCGAGGCCCCCGGCCCCTGGCCCTCCGACCGCCTCTACCGCCCCATCGCGGACGCCCTCGACGGCGACGCGTCGGTGCCGAGGGCCCGCTTCGAGGTCCACGAGCTCGCGGTCGACCCGCGCTTCACCGGCCGGGGGCTCGGCGCCTCCCTGCTCCGCCGCGTCACCGCGGACGCGGGCCCCTCCTGGCTCGTCACCTCCCCCGAGGCCACCGCCGCCGTACGCCTCTACGAACGGCTCGGCTGGTCCCGGCTCCGCGAGTCTTTCCACACCTTCCGCGTCTACCTCTCGCCCGCGCCCTCCGGAGCCTGAGACCTCTTCCCGGCCGTACGGTCCCAGGCGGTCAGCGGCGGCCGATGGTCAGGACGGGGCCGGTGGTGTCGGTGAAGAAGTCCTCGCCCTTGTCGTCCACGACGATGAAGGCGGGGAAGTCCTCGACCTCGATCTTCCAGACGGCCTCCATGCCCAGCTCGGGGTATTCGAGGACCTCCACCTTCCTGATGCAGTCCTGGGCGAGGCGGGCGGCGGGGCCGCCGATGGAGCCGAGGTAGAAGCCGCCGTGGGCCTTGCACGCGTCGGTGACCTGCTTGGAGCGGTTGCCCTTGGCGAGCATGACCTTGGAGCCTCCGGCCGCCTGGAAGCGTTCGACGTAGGAGTCCATCCGCCCGGCGGTGGTGGGGCCGAAGGAGCCGGAGGCGTAGCCCTCGGGGGTCTTGGCGGGCCCGGCGTAGTAGACCGCGTGGTTCTTGAGGTACTCCGGCATCTCGCCGCCCGCGTCCAGCAGCTCGCCGATCTTGGCGTGGGCGATGTCGCGGGCGACCACGAGCGGCCCGGTCAGCGACAGGCGAGTCTTGACCGGGTATCTGGTCAGCTCGGCGAGGATCTCCGGCATCGGGCGGTTGAGGTCGATCTTGACGACGTCGTCGGAGAGGTGGTCGTCCGTGGTCTCCGGCAGGAACCTCGCCGGGTCGGTCTCCAGCCGCTCCAGGAAGACGCCCTCGGGGGTGATCTTCGCCAGGGCCTGGCGGTCGGCGCTGCAGGAGACCGCGATGGCGACGGGGCAGGAGGCGCCGTGGCGGGGGAGGCGGATGACGCGGACGTCGTGGCAGAAGTACTTGCCGCCGAACTGCGCGCCGATGCCGAGCTTCTGGGTGAGCTCGAAGACCTTGGCCTCCAGCTCGGTGTCGCGGAAGCCGTGGCCGGAGGGGGAGCCCTCGGTGGGGATGGAGTCCAGGTAGCGGGCGCTGGCGTACTTGGCGGTCTTCAGGGCGAACTCGGCGGACGTGCCGCCGACGACGACCGCGAGGTGGTACGGCGGGCAGGCGGCGGTTCCGAGTGAGCGGATCTTCTCCTCCAGGAACTGGAGCATCCGCTTCTCGTTGAGCACCGCCTTCGTCTCCTGGTACAGGAACGACTTGTTGGCGCTGCCGCCGCCCTTGGCCATGAACAGCAGCTTGTACTCGTCGGGGTGGCCGCCCGGGTCCTCGGCGTACAGCTCGATCTGCGCGGGGAGGTTGGAGCCGGTGTTCTTCTCCTCCCACATGGTGATGGGGGCCATCTGGGAGTAGCGCAGGTTCAGCCGGGTGTAGGCGTCGTAGACGCCACGGGAGATGTGCTCGGCGTCGGCGCCGTCGGTGAGCACGTGGCGCCCGCGCTTGCCCATCACGATCGCGGTGCCGGTGTCCTGGCACATCGGGAGCACGCCGCCCGCCGAGATCGACGCGTTCTTCAGCAGGTCGAGGGCGACGAAGCGGTCGTTCCCGCTCGACTCGGGGTCCTCGATGATCTTGCGGAGCTGGGCGAGGTGGGACGACCGCAGGTAGTGGGAGATGTCGTGGATCGCGTTCTCGGTGAGAAGCCGCAGCGCCTCGGGCTCGACCTCCAGGAACCGGCGTCCCGCGGCCTCGACGACCCGTACCCCCTCGGCGGTGATCAGGCGGTACTCCGTCTCGTCCGGGCCCATGGGAAGCAGGTCGGTGTAGTCGAACTCGGGCATCGTCGTCGATCCTCCGTGCGGGCGCTGTTTTCCCTAGAGGGTACGGCCTCGATCCCCGGGGTTGGGCCGCACGCGGGCAGGCGGGCATATGAGATGAAAGCCACATATTTGGGGCAAGTATTGATGGCTTATGCGTCTTTTGTACTCATCTGTCCGAAGACACAGGGGAAGCTGGAAGGAGCCGGGCCGAGCGTTCGGCGGAGGCTGGGAGAGAGCATGAACATCGGAAGCACCGTCATGGCCGGGGACATCGTCCTGCTGGCGATCGTGGCACTCTTCGTGGTGGCCGGTCTCGTCGCGTCGCTGATAGCCATCACGCTCACGAGCATCAAGGAAGCCGGAGGCCGCACTCCGGAGTGGCCGGTGAGCTGGCCGGAACCCCCGCTGACCCTCTCCCGGCAGCGGCTCGACGTCGCCTCCGGGCGGGCGAGCCTGCCCTCGCAGCGGGTCACTTTGCCCCTGCGGCGGGCCGGTGAGCCCGCACGGCAGGTCAGCCTGCCCCAGCGGGTCGAGATCCCCCGGCAGCGGACCGCCCCGCCCGAACCGGCCGACGTACCCTCGCAGCGGGTGAGCCCGCGGAGCTGAGGCCGACGACGATGCCGGTGACCACGAGCGCGGCGCCGAGCAGGTCGGGCCCCGTGGGCGCGCCCACGCCGAGGATCGCGCCGGTGGCGATGGCGCCGACCGGGATCAATCCGGCGAACAGCCCCGCGGTTCCCGGGCCGAGCCGGGGCAGGGCGTCGTACCAGAGGAAGAACGCCACGGTCGTCACGACCAGCGACTGGTAGCCCAGGCCCGCGAGCTCGGGGAGCGTCGGCGCGCGGACCATCGCGGTGCCGTCCGCGAGCAGCCCGGCCACCACCAGCATCGGCACGGCCAGCGTCACCGAGTACGCCGAGACGCGCACCGCGCCCAGCTTCGGCAGCAGCGGGATGGCCAGCATGGAGAAGCAGACCTCGCAGCCCAGCGCGCCCAGCGACCAGAGCAGCCCGGCCGGGTCGCCGCTGCCCAGCCCGGTGGCCACCGTCGCCCCGGCCGCGACCATCGCCGCCGCCCAGAGAAGCCGGGGCGAGGGGCGCCCGCCGAGCAGGGCCAGTGCCAGCGGCGAGGTCCCGAGGACGGTCCCGACCAGCGCCGGGCCGCCGTGCCGGGTGGCCTCGATCACGCACACGTTGAAGAGCACCAGCCCCGTCAGGGACAGCGTCGCCAGCAGGGCCGTCTCGCGGAGGGTGAGCCGGACGAACCGCAGCCCCGCGAGCCGGGCGACGGCGAGCAGGATCACGGCCGCCAGCAGGTAGCGCAGGGCCTGGCCGCCGTGGACCGGGTAGTTCCCGATCACCCCGGAGACCCCCGCCAGGGTGCCCACCAGGAACATCGCGGTCGCGGCCTCGGCCAGGCCGCGCGAGTCCGGCCGGGGGGTGGTGCTGACATCCACGTTCATGTGCGGAATGCTAGGAAGCCAATGGCACCCCTGTCGGGTCCAATGTGGCAGCGGAACAGAGGACCAATTGGCCGATCTGCATCTCGTCGTCGACCGGGCGGCGGGCGGCGTCGCCGCCCAGATCGCCCGCGAACTCCGCGAGGCGGTACGGCGCGGGCGCCTGGCGGCCGGGGTCAGGCTGCCCGCCAGCCGCGAGCTGGCCAGGGATCTCGGGCTCTCCCGCGGGGTGGTGGTCGAGGCGTACGAGCAGCTCGTCGCCGAGGGCTTCCTGATCTCCCGGATCGGGGCGGGAACCATCGTGGCCCCGGCGGCGAGCCGCCCCTCGGTTCTCCCCGCCGGTCCCTCACCGGCGCCGGAGGACCCGCCCGTGGCGCGTGCCGCAGATGTTGCACCTGCCGCAGGCGTTGCGCGTGCCGCAGGCGTTGTACGTGCCGTGGAGGGGGATCGCGAGCCGTACCACGGGCGCCGTTCCACCGCGCCCGACCTGGGGGCGTTCCCCAGGGAGCGGTGGCTGGCCTCGATGCGCAGGACGCTCGCCACGCTGCCCGCCGAGGCCCTCGACTACGGCGACCCCGGCGGCGTCCCGGCGCTGCGCGAGGAGCTGGCCGCCTACCTCAGGAGGGTGAGGGCCGCCGACGTGGAACCGGACAACCTGGTGATCGTGGGCGGGGTGGCCCAGGGGGTCAGCCTCACGATCCAGGCGCTCGCGGGGAGGCTTCCCCGGGCCCGGTCGCCCCACGACCTCGGCTGGTTCGTCCGGCGGGCCGCGCACCCCGCGCCGCCCCCCGGCCGGATCCTGCTCGCGATCGAGGACCCGGCGGGCGGGCGCCAGCTCCCGCTGCTGCACGCCGCGGGCGCCGACGTGGTCGCCGTCCCCGTGGACGGCGAGGGCGTCGACGTCGGGGCCCTGGCCGCGACCGGGGCGCGCGCGGTGCTGCTCACCCCCGCGCACCAGTACCCGACGGGGGTCGTGCTGTCGCCCCGCCGCCGCGCCGAGCTGATCGAGTGGGCCGCCGCGACCGGCGCGGCGATCCTGGAGGACGACTACGACGCGGAGTTCCGCTTCGACCGCGACCCGGTGGGCTGCCTTCAGGGGCTCGCCGCCGACCGGGTGATCCTGATCGGGAGCGTCAGCAAGTCCCTCGCCCCCGGGCTCCGCCTGGGCTGGGTGGCCGCCCCGCCCGAGATCGCCCAATCGCTGCGGCTGGCCCGAGGGGAGCTGGACCTGGGGTCGCCCGTCCTGGAGCAGTACGTACTGGCCGACTTCGTCACGACCGGCGGCTACGACCGGCACCTGAGAAGGATGCGCCGGGAGTACCGCGCCCGCCGCGACGCCTTCGCGCTCGCCCTCGGCGAGCACCTCCCCGAGATCACCGTGCGGGGCGTCTCCGCCGGGCTCCACCTGCTCGCCGAGCTGCCGTACGACTGGGACGAGGCGGCGGTCGCGGAGACGGCCCTGGACCTCGGGCTGGCGGTCGAGCCGGTGGGCCCGATGCGGCACGCCCCGGGCCCGCCCGCGCTGGTGATGGGCTTCGCCCGGCTGCCCGCCCGCCACGCCGACGCGACGATCCGCGCCCTCGCGGACGCCCTGCGCCGCTGACCCGTCCCACGGGCACGTCTCCCACCTGCGGATACGTCCTCCGTGAAACGTCCCGTACGGTATGACGAATCGTCTATATGTCCTGACAAATTCTTGACGGCCTCTGACTCGTCGCCTAGAACTGGAGATCGGCCGCTTTCTTCTCCGGAGGCACGATGCGTGTTGGGCTACTGGGACTCGGCAGGATCGGGGCGTTCCACGCCGCGACCCTGGCGGCGCATCCCGGGGTCGACGAGCTGGTGGTGAGCGACGCGGACGGCGGGCGGGCGGCGGAGGTGGCCGCCAGGCTGGGAGCCCGGGTGGGAGACGCGTTCGACGGCGACGCGGTGGTGGTCGCCACCCCCACGGCGACCCACGCCGAGCTGCTGATGCGCGCCTGCGCCAAGGGGGTGCCGGTGTTCTGCGAGAAACCGGTGGCGCCCGGCGTACGAGACACCCTGCGCGTGCTCGACGCGGTCAGGCGGAGCGGCACGGTCGTGCACATCGGCTTCCAGCGGCGCTTCGACGCCGGTTACGCCGCCGCGAGGAAGGCGCTGGCCGTCGGCGAGCTGGGCACGCTGCACCGGGTGCACATGCTCACCGCCGACCCCCGGCCACCCGACCCCGGATACATCCCGACATCGGGTGGTATTTACCGTGACTGCCACATCCACGACTTCGACATCCTGCGCTGGGTCACCGGCAGGGAGGCCGACACCGTCTACGCGACCGGTTCCAACCGGGGCGAGGCGTTCTTCGCCGAGGCGGGGGACGTCGACACCAGCGCCGCGCTGCTCACCATGGACGACGGCACGCTCGTCACCCTGCAGGGTTCGCGGTACAACGGCGCCGGATACGACGTGCGGATGGAGCTGGCGGGCACCCTGGGGACCCGCGCGGTCGGCCTCGACCCGCGCGTGCCGCTGACCAGCACCGAGGGCCTGCAACCGCCGGGCGAGCCCTGGCCCGACTTCGCGGCCAGGTTCGAGCCCGCCTACGTCGCCGAGCTCGGTGCCTTCCTGGGCGCGGCCCGGGGAGAGACGGAGAGTCCCTGCACCGTCGAGGACGCCCTCGCGGCGCTCTACCTCGCCGAGGCCGCGGAGCTCTCCCGGCGCGAGGGGCGTCCGGTACGCGTCACGGAGGTGGTCGTGTGAACGGAGGTGATCGTGTGAGAGGGGGCGACCCCGCACGCGAGGCCGGATCCGCCACTGGAGGCGCCACCGGAGGCGCTTCGGTGAGCGGTGAGGGTGCCCTGGTGAGCGGTGGAGGTGTTTCGGTGGGTGGTGGAGGTGCTCTGGTGAGCGGTGAAGGTGCTCCGGTGAGCAGGGGAGGCGCTTTGGTGAGCGGTGGAGGTGCTTTGTGAGGACGGCCGGAGCGCCCATTTCCTGGGGGGTCTGCGAGGTTCCCGGCTGGGGGCGGCAGCTGGATCGTTCCCGGGTGCTCGCCGAGATGAGAGAGCTGGGCCTGACGGCCACCGAGCTCGGCCCCGCCGGGTTCCTGCCGCCCTCTCCGGCGCGCTGCCGCTCCCTTCTCGCGGAGTACGGGCTGCGGGCGGTGGGCGGGTTCGTCCCCGTCGTCCTGCACGAGGCCGAGCACGACCCGCTCCCGATCGTCCGGGCCGCGATGCGCGCCTTCATGGACGGCGAGGTGGACGTGGTCGTGCTGGCCGCCTCCACCGGCGGTGAGAGCTACGACGCCAGGCCGGAGCTGGACGCCACCGCCTGGAAGACCCTCATGGGCAACCTGCGCCGGATCCTCAGGAACGCCAAGGAGTTCGGCAGGACCGTCACCCTGCACCCGCACATCGGGACCGTGGTGGAGAACCGCGAGGAGGTCCAGCGGGTGCTCGACGGCAGCCCGGTGTCGCTGTGCCTCGACACCGGCCACCTGCTCGCGGGCGGCACCGACCCGGCCGAGCTGGTCTCCCGCGCCGCGGGGCGGATCGCGCACGTCCACCTCAAGGACGTGGACGCCGCCATGGCCGGGCGGGTGCGGGCGGGCGAGCTGACCTACGGCCGGGCCGTGAAGGACGGCCTCTACCGCCCGCTGGGCCGGGGTGACGTGGACCTCCCCGCCATCGTCGGCGGCCTGACCTCGGCCGGATACGACGGCTGGTACGTCCTGGAGCAGGACGTCGTGCTGGGCCCCACCGACGGCGCGCCCGGGGAGTTCGGGGGGCCCGGGGACTCCGGGGATCCCAAGGAGAACGTCCGCGAGAGCCTGGCGTACCTGAGGAGGCTCACCGGAGACGAGACCGGACCGGGCGAACCGGCCGAAAACGGAGAGCCAGCCGGGAGCGGCGGAGTGGCCGAAAACGGAGGGCCAGCCGAAAGCGGATGGCCAGCCGGGGGCGGCGAGCATGCCGGGAGGGGCGAGCCGACCGGGAGCGGCGGAGTGGCCGAAAACGGAGGACCAGCCGAAAACGGAGGACCAGCCGGGGGCGGCGAGCGCGGGGGCGGCGGGGCGCCTCCCGGTGGGCCGCCCGGCGAGGGACGCGCATGATCGAGGTCCTGACCATGGGCCGGGCCGGGGTCGACATCTACCCGCTGCAGGTGGGGGTGTCGCTGCGCGAGGTCGAGACCTTCGGCAAGTATCTGGGCGGCAGTCCCACCAACGTGGCCGTGGCCGCCGCCCGGCTGGGCCACTCCAGCGCGGTGATCACCAGGACCGGGGACGACCCGTTCGGGCTCTTCGTGCACGACGCGCTGCGTGGGTACGGGGTCGACGACCGCTTCGTCACCCCGGTCGCGCACCTGCCCACCCCGGTGACGTTCTGCGAGATCCGGCCGCCCGACGACTTCCCCCTCTACTTCTACCGTTTCCCCAAGGCCCCGGATCTGGAGATCCTCCCCGAGGAGCTGGACCTGGAGGCCGTCGCGGGAGCCCGGCTGTTCTGGGCGACCGTCACCGGGCTGTCCCAGGAGCCCTCCAGGAGCGCGCATCTCGCGGCCTGGCGGGCCAGGGGGCGCGTGCCGCACACCGTGCTGGACCTCGACTACCGCCCGATGTTCTGGTCCGGCGCCGAGGAGGCCCGCGAGCGGGTGCGCGAGGCCCTGCGCCACGTCACGGTGGCGGTCGGGAACCTGGACGAGGTCGAGGTGGCGACCGGCACCCGCGAGCCGTACGCGGCGGCGGTGGCGCTGCTGGAGGCGGGGGTCGAGCTCGCGATCGTGAAGCGGGGCCCGGAAGGGGTGCTCGGCATGACCGCGGCCGAGACGGTGGAGGTGCCGCCGGTGCCGGTGGAGGTGGTCAACGGCCTCGGCGCGGGAGACGCCTTCGGCGGTGCCCTCTGCCACGGTCTCCTCGAACATCGGCCGCTTGAGGAGATGTTGCGGTTCGCCAACGCGGCCGGGGCCATCGTCGCCGGACGGCTGGCCTGTGCCCCGGCCATGCCCCGGCTCGACGAGGTGATGGACGTGCTCGGCGCGGGCGAGAACGGCCGGACAGGGGTGGGAGGCACATGAACGAGCGAGAGCACCGGATGCTCCTCGACACGCGGGCACGGTTTCCCGGCCGGATCGCGGAGGCGGCGGCGACGCGGAGGCGTGGGATCCCGCTGGAGGAGCGCGACCGGCTCCTGATCATCGCCGCCGACCACACGGCCAGGGGCGTCGTCGGCGTCGGAAGCCGCCCCGGAGCCATGGAGAGCCGCGTCGAGCTGCTGGAACGCCTGTGTGTGGCGCTGGCCAGACCCGGCGTGGACGGGCTGCTCGGCACCCCCGACATCGTGGAGGACCTCCTGCTGCTCGGCGCGCTGGAGGACAAGATCGTGGTCGGGTCGATGAACCGGGGCGGCCTGCACGGGTCGGCCTTCGAGTTCGACGACCGCTTCACCGCCTACGACACCTCCTCGATCGTCCGGGCGGGTCTGGACGGCGGCAAGATGCTCTGCCGGATCGGCATGGACGACCCCACCACCGCCCTCACCCTGGAATCGTGTGGCCGGGCCGTCACCGAGCTGGCCTCGCACGGCCTGGTCGCGATGGTCGAGCCGTTCTGGTCCCGGCGGGCGGGCGGCGCGATCACCCACGACCTGTCACCCGAGGGGGTCATCCGGTCCATGCACGTCGCCCAGGCACTCGGCGCCACCTCCGCGCGCACCTGGCTGAAGATCCCGGTCGTGGACGGCATGGAACGGGTGATGCGGGCCACCACCCTGCCGACGCTGCTCCTGGGGGGCGACCCCGGCGGCGCGCCGGAGCTCACCTACGCGGCCTGGCGCGAGGCCCTGCGGCTTCCCGGCGTACGGGGCCTGGTGGTGGGCCGCGCGCTGCTGTACCCCTCCGACGACGACGTGGCCGCGGCCGTCGACACCGCCGCGGCGATGCTGGAGGCGGCATGAACGCGAGACTCCGCCGGGACGGCGACGGCGAGCACGCGAGACTCCGCTGGGGAAGCCGGGGAAGCCGGGGAAGCGCGAGAAGGAGACTCCGCCGGGACGGCGACGGGGTGGACGTGAACGGGAGACCGGGCCGGGACGGCGCCGGGAAGGAGTGGCCATGACCTTCGTTCCCGCGGGAAGCACCGCGCGGGCGCCGTGGACCCTGTCGATCACCCCGGAGGCGGCCGGGTGGACGTACGCGGGGCTCCGTGTGCTCTGCCTGTCCGGTGAGAGCGTGGAGTTCGAGACCGGCGACGAGGAGATGCTGCTCCTGCCGCTGTCGGGCGCGTGCGTGGTCGAGTGCGACGGGGTGCGGCTCACGCTGAACGGCAGGACCTCGGTCTTCCACGCGGTCACCGACTTCGCGTACCTGCCCGTCGGCACGACCGCGCGGATCACCGGCGAGGGCCGCTTCGCCCTGCCCGCAGCCCGCGCGACCAGGCGTTTTCCCGTACGGTACGGTCCCGCGCACGCGGTCCCCGTCGAGGTGCGCGGGACGGGACCGGCCAGCCGCCAGGTCAACAACTTCTGCGCCCCCGACGCCTTCGACTGCGACAAGCTCGTCGCGGTGGAGGTGCTGACCCCCGGTGGCAACTGGTCGTCGTACCCGCCGCACAAGCACGACACTGCCTCCGAGCACGAGGCCGTGCTGGAGGAGATCTACTACTTCGAGGGCGGCCCCGGCTACCAGCGGGTGTACGGGACCCACGAGGTGCTGGCCGAGGTGTCGGGCGGTGACGTGGTGCTCGTCCCCAGCGGCTACCACGGCCCGTCGATGGCCGCCCCCGGCTACGACCTCTACTACCTGAACGTGCTGGCCGGGCCCGCGCCCGAACGGTCGATGGCCTTCTGCGACGACCCCCGGCACGCCTGGATCCGCGCCTCGTGGGCGGAGCGGCCGATCGACCCGAGACTCCCGATGACGAAGGCCCTGTGAGGGGTTGCGATGAGACTCACCGTGGCACAGGCGCTCCTGCGGTTCCTCGCGAACCAGTGGTCGGAGCGCGACGGCGTCGAACACCGGCTGGTGGCCGGATGCCTGGGCATCTTCGGCCACGGCAACGTCGCAGGGATCGGGCAGGCCCTCGCCGAGCGGGGCGCGGGAACCGGCGGCGACCTCCCGTACTACCTGGCGCGCAACGAGCAGGCCATGGTGCACACCGCCGTCGGCTACGCGCGGGCCCGCGACCGGCTGTCCACCTTCGCCTGCACCAGCTCGATCGGTCCCGGCGCCACCAACATGGTCACCGGCGCGGCGCTGGCCACGATCAACCGGATCCCGGTGCTGCTGCTGCCCGGCGACGTCTTCGCCACCCGCGCCGCCGACCCGGTCCTGCAGCAGTTGGAGGACCCCCGTTTCCCCGACGTGACCGTCAACGACGCGCTGCGTCCCGTCTCCCGGTTCTTCGACAGGATCAACCGGCCCGAGCAGCTTCTCGCGGCCCTTCCGGCCGCGATGCGGGTGCTCGCCGACCCGGCCGAGACGGGCGCGGTCACCCTGGCGCTGCCGCAGGACGTGCAGGCGGAGGCGTACGACTGGCCCGAGGAGCTGTTCGCCCGCAGGGTGTGGCACGTGGCGCGTCCCGTCCCCGAACCCGCCGCGCTGGCGCGGGCGGCGGAGCTGGTCAGGCGGTCGCGGCGGCCGTTGATCGTGGCGGGTGGCGGGGTGGTCTACAGCGGGGCGTGGGAGACGCTGGCCGTGTTCGCCGCTGACCACGGCGTCCCGGTGGGGGAGACCCAGGCGGGCAAGGGGGTGCTGCCGTACGACCACCCCTGCGCGGTCGGCGCGGTCGGGCACACGGGCACCGGCGCCGCCAACGACCTGGCCCGCGACGCCGACCTGGTCATCGGGGTCGGCACCCGCTACACCGACTTCACCACGGCCTCCCGCACCCTGTTCGGCGAGGCCGCGTTCCTCAACGTCAACGTCGCGGCCTTCGACGCCGCAAAGCACTCCGGCGAGATGCTCGTCGCCGACGCCCGCGAGGCGCTGCGCGCCCTGGACCTGGAAGGGTGGAGCGCCGACCCCGGCTGGACCGCGAGGGCGACGCGCCTGACCCACGAGTGGCAGGAGCGGGTCTCCCTCCTGACGGCCGGGGACGCGCTGACCCAGCCGGTGGTGCTCGGCATGGTCAACGAGGTGGCCCGGCCCTCGGACGTGGTGGTCAACGCGGCCGGGTCGATGCCCGGCGACCTGCACAAACTGTGGCGCGCGACCGACCCGAAGTCCTACCACGTCGAGTACGGCTACTCCTGCATGGGCTACGAGATCGCCGGAGGGCTCGGGGTGAAGCTGGCCGCGCCGGAACGCGAGGTGTTCGTGCTGGTCGGTGACGGGTCGTACCTGATGATGGCCCAGGAGATCGCCACCGCCGTGCAGGAGGGCGTCAAGCTCGTCGTGGTGCTGGTCGACAACCGGGGCTTCGCCTCCATCGGCGGCCTGTCGGAGTCGGTCGGGGCGGGACGCCTGGGGACCGCCTACCGGATGCGCGGGGCCGGGGGCGCGCTGGACGGGGCCTTCCTCCCTGTGGACCTCGCCGCCAACGCGGCCAGCCTGGGCGCCGACGTGATCCGCGCCGACGGCCCCGAGTCCCTGCGGGTGGCGCTCACCAAGGCGAGGGAGGCCGTCGGCACCACCGTCGTGTACGTCGAGACGGTGCCGGGCCCGGGTCCCGACACCACGGCCTGGTGGGACGTCCCGGTGGCGGAGGTGTCGGGGCTGCCGGAGGTGCGACGGGCCCGCGCGGCCTACGAGCAGGCCAAGCGGGACCAGCGTCCCTACCTGTGAGCCTGTGAGCCTGTGAGTCTGTGAGGCCCTTCGCGGTCGTGGGTGCTCCTCGCGGTGCGGCCGTGCTTCTCGCGTGGCTACGGTCGTGTGGCGGGTTCCGGGTCCGGCTGGAAGCCCCTGGCGAGGAACACGATCAGGGCCACCAGGACGGCGGCGGGCACGAACGCCACCCGGACGCCCACCGTGTCGTTGAGCGTCCCGACCACGGCGGCGCCGACGAGGAAGCCGACGTAGTTGAACATGTTGACCCGCGCGATCGCGGTCTCCGCCCCGGCACCCAGACGGCCCGCGGCCGAGAACGACTGCGGGGCGATGACGGACAGGCCGACGCCGATCAGGCCGAACGACACGACGGCCACCGCGACACCGGGCGCGACGACGACCCCCAGCGTGCCCACGGCCGCGACCACCGCGCCCACCCGGACCACCGGCGCCGGTCCGTACCTGCGTACGGCGAGGTCGCCGGGGACCCGCGCCAGGAGCATGGTCGCCTGGTAGACGAGGTAGGCGAACGGCACCAGCCAGCCACTCGCCGCCAGTGCCTTCTCCATATAGACCGTGCCGTAGTTGGAGACCGCCGCGTCGCCGACGTACAGGAACGCCATCGCCAGGCAGAGCGGGATGATCGGCCGCCACGGCAGCCGGGCCGCCACGCGGGCGGCCCGCTCGCCGGACCTCTCCTCGTCCCGCTCGTAGAGGCGGGGGAGCATGGTCACCGAGATCGCCGCGCCGATCAGCACCGGGACGGAGAAGGACCAGGCCGGGTCCACGCCGAGCGCGCTGAAGGCGGAGTTGAACCCGGCGCCCAGCATCGAGCCGACGCTCCACACGGCGTGGAAGCCGGTCAGCACGCTCATGCCGTACCGGCGCTCGACCGCGACCGCCTGCATGTTCATCGTCGCGTCCACCGCGCCGAGGAACAGGCCGAACACGGCGCTGAGCGCGTACAGCCCGGTGAGCTGCCCGTTCCAGCCCGACAGGACCACGGCGGTGCAGACGCCGACCTGGGAGATCCGCAGGACCGGGGCGCTGCCGTACCGGCTCGCCAGGAGACCCGCGACCGCGCTGCCGACCCCGGCGATCACCGGTACGAGCAGCAGGACCACGGTGAGGTCGCCGTCGCTGAGCCCGAACTTGTGCTGGAGGTCGATCACATGGGTGAGCAGGGTGGCGAAGCAGAGACCCTGGACGAAGAACGCCGCCCAGGTCGCCACGCGCGCCTGCCTGTCACGTGGGGTCGGCATGACGACCTCCGGGGGAACATGAGTGGGATTCAAGTTCCCGTCAGGCTAGGGGCGCCGACCTCGACGGTCAATGGCCCGGTGACGTGCCGAAGTTTTCCGGGGCTGGCGGGAAACGACGGCTTCGCTCCGCGCATAGGGAGGATGTCCGTCCCGGCGGTGGCGGGATTCGGCACCGTCCGGCCGGTGTCCCGTATCCGCTGTCGGGGACATCCGGGAACGGTCTCCACGAGGTGTCACTTGCCGCCGGTGTCGTTCGGCTCTCCCCACACCGGGCGGCTCGTGTCGGGGGCGGGAAGGGCGGAGAGGATCGCGGTGACGTTGTCCCACTCGGCGTTCTTGACCGTGTGGTTCATCAGGCGGACAAGCGCGGGGATGTCCTCGTGGGCCTTCAGCAGCACCTCCGTGCCCTTGATGGCCTGGCTGGAGACGGACTCGTACCCCGTGCCGCCGCCCTGGCCCTTGAAGAACGCCGTCCCCTCCTTGCCGCCGCCCCAGAAGTTTCCGATGCCGTTCAGCTCCGTGGCCGCCTGGCCGACGGCTTTGGCGAGCTCGGTCCTCTCGACGTCGAAGGCGTCCGCGGCGGACCGGAGAAGTTCCGGGGAGATCTCCATGGGCGGGCGGGAAGCGCCGGAAGGCGGGTCGGGTACGGACATCTGGCATCACTTCCTACAGGTCAGCCCGCTGGTTTGTGGGCCATCGTGAAATAGAGGAGGGCTCTGCCCAGGGTCTCCTTCCACGTGGGGACGAGTTCCCCGTAGCTCTCCCCCTTCATGAGGTCGTACGCGGGGCCGTATCCGATCGAGCCTCCGGCCATCCTGCCCAGGAACGCCTGCACCTCGGCGTTCTTGGTGATCATCTTGATCCCCGGGGCGGCGACGTCGGACACGCCGTAGAAGGCGATCGAGGCGGCGAACTCCTTCAGCGCCTTCTTCGCGTTCTCGTCGAACGACCCCGGGTCCTCGCCCCGCAGGGCGTGAACACCGGCCACCGTGGCCACGTCCCCCACGGCGAAGAACATGCTGCCGATCGTGTACTCGGTGAGTTTGGTCAGCACGGTCTTCGCGATGGCGTGTTCGAGCAGCTTGGCGAAGATCTTCGCCTGCGCCCTTCGCATGAGGAACTGCGCCAGCTGCCCGGCGGCCCCGGCCTGCCAGGGAAAGGTGGTGAGGAAGACGAAGCTGGCGAAGTTCGCCAGCGCCGCCGTGCGGTAGGCGTGCTGCGCCGTCTCGATCAGCTCGGCGTACTCCTCGCACGCCTCGCTGTTCCGACGGCAGACGAGGGCGAGCCGGCCGGGGAAACTCTCCGCCGGAGGCTGCGTGTAGAGCTCGGAGGTCATGGCCCTCTTGAACGCCTCCACCCCCTCGCCCTGGTTCTTCTGCCACACCGTCGCGGCGGCCGGGTAGGTGTTGTCGGGGCTCTCCTCGATGCGGTTCGCGAGCTGGGCCCAGACCTTGGCGGCCCGGCGGGCGCCGTCGGGGTCGCCGTCCGGGTAGTCGACCGCGAGCATCTTGAAGACGAACGCCGCGAGGCCCAGCGTTCCGAAGCCGTATACCGAGACGCGCCCGGGACTGATGTTCATCGGAGGGCGGCCTGTGACCGATCACGCGGAGCGCGAGGCCGTACCGCGCTCACCGGCTGTCCAGGGGCGGCAGGGGCGGCAGGGCGGTTTCGAGCAGGGTGTCGGCGATGAACGGGCTCACCAGTTCCCTCGACCGTTCCCCGGCGTCGCGGGCCGCCTCGGCGGACGCCTGGAGAATGGCCTCGGCCAGTTCGCCGGAGCCGAGCCGCATGGCCCGAGGGTCGATCGTGAGGTGGGTGAGCGCGCCCGTCGTCGACGCCTCGGCGACGACGCGGCCCCGCGCCGCCTCACCCCTGCCGCGGACCTCGGAGATGCGCTCCTGAAGTTTCTCAAGCCCGGTGATCTCGTGGCGGAACTGCCCGAGCAGCCTGTTGAGCTCCTCGTCGCCGCTGCCGCCGAGAATTTCCATGGGTGATCTCACAGCGCTCCTGGACATCGGGATGGTCGGGTGCCTGAGGTGAACGGTTACGACCGGGCCCTTTTCCCGCCGTCGGATCGACGAGGCGACCCCGGCCGTCACCAACGTAGATCACAAACGTGGCGATTATCAATCCAACCGGTAGGTATAGCAGGTTTTCCGGCCTGTCTCCTCGGACGCTCCTGTCGGCCCCGCGGGAATTAGGGTCAAGGGGTGGAGAATCCCCGGCCGCTCGCGAACCGCCGTCACAACCATGAGCCCGCTCCCGCCGACCTGCGCGCGGGCGACGTCGACCGTGAACGGGTGGCCGCCGTGCTGGGCGACGCGCTCGCCGACGGGCGCCTCAACCACGAGGAGCACGACGAGCGCACCGGGGCCCTCTACCGCGCCCGCACGCTGGGAGAGCTGTCCGCGCTCACCGCCGACCTGCTCCCGCCCGAGGCGCAGCCGCTCCGCACCGACGTCCCCCCGGTGGCGGCGCTCTTCCGCTCCGAGGAGCGCTCGGGCCGCTGGGTCGTGCCGACCCGGTTCACGGCCACCGCGATCTGCGCCAACGTCAAGCTCGACCTGTGTGACGCGCTGCTCCAGTCCAGCCACGTGACCCTGCACGTCACCGTGATGGGCGGCACCCTCACCCTGATCGTCCCGGAGGGCGTACGAATCGAGATGCCCGCGTCGGCGTTCATGGGGGGCAAGAAGAACCAGGTTCCCGCCTCGCCCGACGGGCCGGTCATCGAGATCACCGGCCTTGTCACGCTCGGGAGCATCGTGGCCAAGTCTCCCAGGCGGCCCCGCCGCTCCTGGTTCCGCCGCTGACCCCGGCTTCCGGGCGGCGGCCGACGCTCGTCTCCGTTCCCGCGTCGGCCACCGTCGCTCTCCCGCCGGGAGTTCATGAGCCCCTCGCCGGGGGCGGTCCCGGCTCCGGCGCCTGTTCTCAGCTGGCGCTGTCGAAGTTGATCGCGCTGTAGGCCCGCAGCTTCCAGAGCTGGTGCTCGCTCTCGATCTTCCGTATCGTCCCCGAACGGCCACGCATGACCAGGGAGTTGGTGATGGCAGCCCCCGCGCGGTAGCGGACGCCCTGCATCAGCTCGCCGTCGGTGATCCCGGTGGCCGCGAAGAACACGTCGTCGGACCTGACCAGGTCGTCGGTGCTCAGCGTGGCGTCGAGGTCGAGGCCCGCGTCCAGCGCCCGGCGGCGCTCGGCGTCGTCCTGCGGCCAGAGCCTGCCCTGGATGACGCCGCCCAGGCACTTGAGCGCGCACGCGGCGATGATGCCCTCCGGGGTACCGCCGATGCCGAGCATCAGGTCGACGCCCGTACCCACCCGGGCCGCCATGATCGCACCGGCCACGTCGCCGTCGGTGATGAGCCTGATCCGGGCGCCGGTCTCCCGGATCTCCCGGATGATCTTTTCGTGGCGGGGACGGTCGAGAACGACCACGGTCACGTCCGAGGGCACCCCGCCCTTGGCGCGGGCCACCGCGGCGATGTTGTCGGCCACCGGCGCGTTGATGTCGACCGACGAGGCGGCCTCGGGCCCGGTGACCAGCTTGTCCATGTAGAAGACGGCCGACGGGTCGTACATCGAGCCGCGCTCGCTGACCGCGATCACCGAGATGCCGTTGGGCATGCCGAGCGCGGTGAGCCGGGTGCCGTCGATCGGGTCCACGGCCACGTCGCACGCCGCGCCGCTGCCGTCGCCCACGTGCTCGCCGTTGTAGAGCATCGGCGCGTTGTCCTTCTCACCCTCGCCGATCACCACCACGCCGCTCATGGACACCGTGTTGATCAGCTGGCGCATGGCGTTCACCGCGGCGCCGTCGGCACCGTTCTTGTCACCCCGCCCGACCCAGCGGGCACCGGCCATCGCGGCCGCCTCCGTGACCCGGACCAGTTCCAGAGCGAGGTTGCGATCGGGTGCGTGCTCTCCCGCGGCGAGGGCGTCGGGAACGGACGTCTCATCGGACATGGTGGGAAACCCCTCTCGTGGTTAATGCAACGATCGTAGTTGGCCCCCCTCTGACCGGTCGGCGGAGGATAATGTGCCCACCATGAGCAGCGACACGGAACGACTGGTGAAAGGCGTGGGTGCGCGGACCTCCGAGCGGGGTGCCGCCACGCGCGTCGCGCTCCTGTCCGCCGCGAGGGAGATCTTCGTCACGAGTGGTTTCGCGGAGACCGGGGTCACCGACGTGGTCGCCCGCGCGGGAGCGAGTGTCGGAAGTCTTTACCATCATTTTTCCGGCAAAGCCGACCTTTACCTCACGCTTTTCGAGGAGTTCCAGACCCGCCAGACCCAGCGGACCAAGCAGGCGGTCCAGGACGCCAGGGCGGAGGGTGAGGGCGACCCGATGCGGCTGTTCATCGCCGGGGCCCGCGCCTACCTGGAGGGCTGCCTGGCCGAACGGGAGATCTCCGCGCTGTTCCTGCGCGGGGACGGGCCGCCGGGGTTCGAGGTCATCATGCGCGACCGGCTCCGGCAGTGGGCCAAGCGCAACGCCGCCCTGTTCGAGGGGGACGAGGGAGCGCTGGTCGTGGTCCTCACCGGCGCGCTCGCCGCCGCGGTCTCCGAGGTCGCCCTGTCCGACGACGAGGACGCCTCCCGGGCCCTCGCCGAGGACGTGCTGACCATCATCGCCCAGATCCGCCGCGCCTGAGAACCGCCCGGATCCGCCGCCCCCGAGGGCGGACCGCCCTCCCGAACGGATAGTGTCGACAGTCGTGCGAAAGTTCACTCAGGGCTTCTACGGCTATGTGGTCGCGATGGCGGTCTGTCTGGGCGCTGTCGGCCTGTTCCTGCTGATCACGCCGCAGAGCAGGACCGAGCACATCCCGAGGGTCGACTACTCGATCGCCCTCGCCGACCTGCGCCGCACGGCGCCCTTCCAGGTGTGGGCGCCCGAGCCCGTCGCCGCCGGGTGGGTCCCGAACAGCTCCCGGAACACGAACGTGAACGGCGTCACGACCTGGAGGCTCGGCTTCGCCACCGCCAAGCGCTTCCACGCGATGCTCGCCCAGAGCGACGAGAAGCCCGCGGCCGAGTTCGCCAACCGGCTCGCCAACACCTCCACGGTCACCGGCACCGTCCAGATCAACGGCGTGACCTGGGAGCAGCGCGTCCGCGAGGACAAGAACCAGCGTTCCCTCGTACGCTTCCTGCCGGACGTCACGATCGTCGTCACCGGCACCGCCCCGTGGGACGAGCTGTCCTCCCTGGCCGGGTCCCTCAAGCGGCAGCCGAGAAACACGTCCTGACGTTCTGGCGTCCGCTTCGCCGTGAGGGGCGGAGACGCGGACGCCGATCGCGGAGGTGGCGCGGCTCGGGGTCGTCCGGGCCGGGCCGCTCAGAAGGGGGCGTCTCCGGCCGGGTCGGGTTGCCGCCGCTGTGCCATGGCCGCCGCGAGCTTCACCCTGGCCCCCTGGAGCCACTCCTCGCAGACCGCGGCCAGCCTCTCGCCGCGCTCCCAGAGCTCGATCGACTGTTCCAGCGTGAGCCCGCCCGCCTCAAGACTGCGGACCACCTCGGTCAGTTCCTCGCGCGCCTGCTCGTACGACGGTGTCTTCTCATCGGCCACGCACCCCACCTTAGGACGTGCCCCGAGGATCTTCAGCCCGTGCCGCCCACCCGGCGCGGTTCCGTCGAGGTGCCCGCACGCGGATGATCCACAGATGCCTCCCCCGGCCGCTCCACCGGGGCGTACGGCTGGAAGAATGCCCTGGTGAACGTTCGTGAGGCGACCTCAGAGGACATTCCCGAGCTGGTGCGTCTCCGCGAGGTGCTGGCCGACCGGATGGCCCAGGACGGCAGTTACCCGATCGAGGAGGCGTGGCAGAGGAGTTACGCGGAGAGCCTCGAAGAGCGGCTGGGTAGCTCCGACACGGCCGTCTACGTGGTCGACGCCCCCGTGGCAGGGCTGGCGGCCTGCGGGATCGGCCTCATCTTCCAGCGCTTCCCCGGCCCCTCCCTCCCCGACGGCCGCTACGGCTACGTCCAGGGCATGACCACCGACCCCCGCCACCGGCGCAGGGGTCACGGCCGGGCGATCATCGGAGCCCTCATGGAGTGGTACCGCGACAGCGGGGTCCGCAGGGTCGACCTGCACGCGACCTCCGACGCCGAACCCCTCTACCGGCAGTTCGGCTTCGTCGACGACGGCTACCCCTCGCTCACGTGGCGGTCTCGCTCCTGACCGTCACCCGGTCGTCGGGGAAGCGCACCGTCAGCTCGTCACCGGGGGAGACCTCGCTCGCGAGACGTACGACATCGCCCGAGGGACGCTGCACGATCGCGTAGCCCCGCTCCAGCGTGGCGGCGGGAGACAGCGAGACCAGACGGGCGCGCAGGTGCTCCAGCGAATCCTGGGCCCGGTCCAGGGAGGCGGTGAGGGAACGTCTCGCCCGGTCCCTGAGCTGCTCGGCCTGCTCGGCCCTGCGCTCCACCTCGCGTACCGGGTCGGCGAGGGAGGGGCGGGAGCGGGCCGCCGCCAGCCAGGCCGTCTCGCGGTCGAGCCAGCCGCCCGCCACCCTGCGGCCCCGGTCGCGGAGCTGGCGGACCAGCGTCATCTGCTCGCCGACGTCCGGAACGACCTTCTTCGCCGCGTCCGTCGGCGTGGACGCGCGCACGTCGGCGACCAGGTCGAGCAGCGGATTGTCCTGCTCGTGGCCGATCGCGCTCACCACGGGCGTACGGCACGCCGCCACCGCCCGGACGAGGGCCTCGTCCGAGAAGGGCAGCAGGTCCTCCATCGACCCGCCGCCCCGCGCGACCACGATCACGTCGACCTCGCCGTCCGCGTCGAACTTGCGCAGCGCCTCGGTGACCTCGCCGACCGCGTACGGCCCCTGCACGGCCACCGGCTCGACCTTGAACCGCACGGCGGGCCAGCGGCGCCGCGAGTTCTCCAGCACGTCGCGCTCTGCGGCCGAGTCGCGGCCGCAGATCAGCCCGACCGTGCCCGGCAGGAACGGCAGCCGCCGCTTCCTGTCGACACCGAAGAGCCCCTCGGACGCGAGCAGCTGGCGCAGCCGCTCCAGCCGCGCCAGCAGCTCGCCGACCCCGACCGGCCGCAACTCCAGCGCGGTGAACGCGAAGGAACCTTTGTTGACCCAGAAGTCGGGCTTCAGATGGGCCACGATCCTGGCGCCGTCGACCGGCCGGGGGAGGGTCGCCTCGTACACGCCGCGCGGGCAGGTGACCCGGGCCGACACGTTGGCCACCGGGTCACGCAACGTCAGGAACACCGTGCCGCCGCGGGCGGTCAGCTCGGTGATCTGCCCCTCGACCCAGACGGTGCCGAGCTTGCCGATCCAGCCGCCGACCATCTGCAACACCGTGCGAACCGGGAGGGGCTGCTCAGGGGTGGTCTTCGAGCTCATGGCCGGGAGCCTACGCGCCGGGCGTGACTATTCCGCGGTCTCCAGCTTGGCCAGGCGGTTCTCGTACATCCGCACGACGGCCTCGCGGTCGGAGGTCGCCCGCTCGTAGGCGATCAGCTCCCGGATCTGCGTGGCCGTCCTGCCACGCATCCGCGCCCGCAGGGACGCGACCGTCAGCTCCGCGTAGCCGGGCAGGGGCTCGGCGGGGGTCTCCGAGACCACGGTGGTGGCCGTCGCCGCGGGGGCTTCGGCCGTCGCGGTGGTCGTCACGGTGGAGGGCTCGGTCGCCGTGGTGGTCGTCACGGTGGAGGACCCGGCGGCGTCGGCCGCCTCGGGTGCGGCGACCCTGGTCTCCGTCACCTCGACCACCGCGGCGTCCGCGGTCTCGGGCTTCGCGGTGTCGACCTTCGTGACCTCGACCTTCGCCGCAGCGGGGGTCTCGATCGCGGTCTCCGCGGTCTCCGCGGTGTTCGCCGTGGCGCTCGTCAGTGCGCCGCTCTCCGCGCTCTCGGCCACGGCCTCCGCCGGGGCGGCCTTGGCGGTCGTCTTGCGGGTCCTGGTCGCCCTGGCCTTCGGGGCGGCCTTGGCGGCCTCGGGCGCGGTGGCCTCGGACTCCACGGTCTCGGCGACCGGGGGCTTGGCCTTGGCCCGGGTGGCCCTGGGCTTCCTGACGGGGGCCTCGGCGACCGCGCTCGCCTCCGCGGCCTGGGGCTCCGCCGCTTCGGGCTTCACTGCTTCGGGCTGCGCTGCCTCGGGCTTCGCGACGGGAGCCTTGGCCCTGGTGGCCCTGGTGGCCCTGGGCTTCTTGGCGGGAGCCTCGACCGGGGCGGCCTCGGGGGCCGTGGCCTCCGGGGTGACGCTCCCGGCGACCTCGGGCTCGGTGGCCGGGACGTCGGTGGCCGGAGCCTCCGCGACCTTGGCTTCGACGGCTTCCGCGGGCTCGACGGTCTTGACGGGCTCGACAGACTCGACGGCGGCCGGGGCTTCCGTGGTGGCCGGGGCCTGTGCGGCCTTCACCTCCACGGTGGCGGGGGTCTCCGTGGCGGCGGCCTCGGGGGTCACGATGGTCTCGGCGGGCTTCGCCGGGGTGGCTTCGGACTCCTGGGCGGTCTCGGACTCCGGGGCGGCGGCGGGGGCCTCGGTGGTGCGAGGGGCGGCCGGAGCCTCGGTGGTTTCCGCTGTGGCCGAGGCGCCGACCGCCTCGGTGGTTCCGGCGGTGGCCGAGGTGGCGACGGCGTCGGTTCCGGCGGTGGCCGGGGCGTCGACGGTCTCGGGAGTCTCGGGAGCCTTGGCCTCGGGAGTGGAGGGCGCCGCGACGTCGGGCTTGGCGGGGCTGAAGATGACCGGGTCGGGGGCGGTCCTGGTCCCGTTGCTCTCGGCGGCGGGCCTGCTCGCGGCCTTCTCAGGGCGCGGCGCGAAGATGACGGGCTCGCGGCGGGTGGGCTTCCCCGCCTGGTCCGAGGTCTCCTCAACGGTCTTCGCGGGCTGGTCGTCGACCGTCCCGGGGGCCTCGCCCTGGCCGGAGGTGCCCTTGAACCTGGTCCGGACGCGGTCACCGAGGAGCAGGGCCTGGCCGACCCCGCTCAGCGCGCTCTGCAACATGTGCAGCGGCAGGTCTTTTGCCTTTTGTGTGACATTGCGAATCATGTCGGGGACTGACATGTCGTCTCCCTGGGAGGTCTGTATCGAGAAGGCTAGTGTGGCAAGACTTGTGCCGCATGAGCTTGTGGGGCGTGTGGGCTGTCTCGCGGGCGTGTCCACGTAGCATAAGAGCATGACTTCAGACACCCCCGCGACCCGACGCGTACTAGTGGCGAAGCCCCGTGGTTACTGCGCGGGGGTTGATCGTGCGGTGCAGGCCGTGGAGAAGGCACTGGAGCAGTACGGCGCTCCGATCTACGTCCGTAAGCAGATCGTCCACAACACCCACGTGGTCAAGACGCTGGAGCAGCGCGGAGCGATCTTCGTCGAGGAGACCGAGCAGGTGCCCGAGGGCGCGATCGTCGTCTTCTCCGCCCACGGGGTCTCCCCGGCGGTCCACCAGGAGGCCGCCAGGCGCAGCCTCAAGACGATCGACGCCACCTGCCCCCTCGTGACCAAGGTGCACAACGAGGCCAAGCGCTTCGCCTCCCAGGACTACGACATCCTCCTCATCGGCCACGAGGGCCACGAGGAGGTCGAGGGCACCGCGGGCGAGGCGCCCGACCACGTCCAGCTCGTCGACGGCCTGCACTCGGTCGACACCGTGCGGGTCAAGGATCCCGAGCGGCTGGTCTGGCTGTCGCAGACCACGCTGTCGGTGGACGAGACGACCGAGACGGTCTCCCGGCTCAAGGAGCGCTTCCCCAACCTGATCGACCCCCCGAGCGACGACATCTGCTACGCCACCCAGAACCGCCAGGTCGCGGTCAAGGAGATCGCCGCCCAGGCCCAGCTGGTCATCGTCGTCGGCTCGGAGAACTCCTCCAACTCCAAGCGGCTGGTCGAGGTCGCCCTCGACCACGGGGCCGACGCCTCCTACCTGGTCGACGACGCCTCGCTCATCGACGACGCGTGGTTCGACGGCGTCACCACGGTCGGCGTGACGAGCGGCGCCTCGGTGCCCGAGGAACTCGTCGCCGAGGTCCTGGCCCGCCTCGCGCGAAACGGTTTCGGGGACGTCGAGGAGGTCGAGTCCGTCCACGAGAGCGTGCGCTTCGCGCTCCCGCACGAGCTGCGCAGGGACCTGCGCGCCACGGTCTGATCACGCAGATCCGGCCAACCGCCTCCCGGGGGCCCGTCACCTGACCGGGGCCTCTGAGAACCGGGGGCCTCCGAACGTCACCCCGCGAGGGGTGACGTACACGCGGGCCGGACGGGCTTCGGCCGCCCGCGCGTCACTGCCCTTCGCGCGGGGTGCCGTACACCTTGGGCTCGAAGTATCCCTCGGGCTCGGGGGCGAAGGCGGTGCCGTCGCCGCCGCTCCTGGGGCGGGGCACCGACGCCTTGGACGCCCTGAGCTCCTCGCGCAGCTCGCGGACGCAGCGGGTCAGGCCCCGGCGCCAGGCGATGACCAGCACCAGGAACGAGCCGCCGAACAGCCACGGGGCCCCCTGCGACAGCGCGGTGTACATGCCCAGGCCGAAGGCCTGCACGGGCGTGGCCGCGAACAGGGACCTGACCGCCTCGATGAACGCGGTGGTCACGAAGAAGACCAGGGGCGGGGACACCACCAGCGACAGCAGGTCCCTGCGGTTCACGAGTAACGCGGCGGCCACGCAACCGGCCACGAACGCCGCCCCGGTCAGCGCCGCCACCCCGAGCAGCGCCTGCAGCACGCTGCCCACCAGCGTGGACGCCAGCACGAAGGCCAGCGCGCCCCGGACGGTCAGCCGGATGCCCGCGGTCCGGTCAAGCTCACTCATGCGATCACCCCGCCGACCGGCGGCACGCCGCCTCGCTCTTCCACCACTCGCCCCCTGACCCTGCCCCTCGCGGACCCCGCGCCGTCGATCCCGCCGTCTCCAGTGTCCGGCCGCCGGAGCCTTCGGGGAACAGTTTTCAGGGCAGGTCGTTGGCCAACCTACCGTTCAGGCGGGATACGAGAGGCGGGCTTGGCTCCTCTCGCGCGAGCAGTTCCGGTGAGGTCAAGGCGCGCGGCAGGTCCTCGACCGCCTGAGGCGTGTCCAGGTCGGTCTCGACCAGCCCCAGGTCGTTCAGCTTGCGGGCGCTCACCAGCACCCTGGTCTCCAGCGAGCCGACGGTCCTGTTGTACGACTCCACGGCCCGGCTCAGCGAGCGGCCCAGGGCGTCGACGTTGCGTCCCATGCTGCTCAGCCGCTCGTACAGCTCCTTGCCGACCTCGAAGATCGCCCGCGCGTTCTCGCCGAGCGCGGCCTGCTGCCAGGCGTACTGCGCGGTACGGAGCATGGTGATCAGCGTGGTCGGTGTGGCGATGTGGACGCGGCGCCGCATGGCGTACTCCAGCAGGGCGGGGTCGCGTTCCAGCGCCGGGGCGAGGAACGCCTCGCCGGGGATGAACAGGACCATGAACTCCGGCGCCGGGCTGAACGCCTGCCAGTAGGGCTTCGAGGCGAGCCGGTCGACGTGGTCGCGCACGTGCCGGGCGTGGGCGTCGAGCCGGGCCGACTGGTGGTCGGGATCGGCCGACTCGGCGGCCTCCAGGTAGGCGGCGAGCGAGACCTTGGAGTCGACCACGATGTTCTTGCCACCGGCCAGCCGCACGATCATGTCGGGTCGCAGGACGCCGTCCGGCGTGGTGACGCTCACCTGCTCGTCGAAGTCGCAGAACCGCTGCATCCCGGCGATCTCGGCGACCCTGCGGAGCTGGAGCTCTCCCCACCGGCCCCTGGCCTCGGGCCGTTGCAGGGCCCGTACCAGCGAGCTTGTCTGGGCGCGGAGCTGCTCGTTGCTCTCGCGGACGACGTCGATGTGCTTGGCCAGCTCGGCGTGGGCGGCCCGCTGGCCCGTCTGGGTGTCGCGCAGCTGTGTCTCGACGCGGGCCAGGGTGTCCTTCAGCGGCTCGATCAGGTGCTCGACGGCCTGCTTGCGCTGCTCCAGCTCACCGGCCGCCTCGGCCCGGTTGGCGGCCAGCCTCGTCTCCGCCAGCTCCAGGAACCGCAGGTTGTTGACGTCGAGTGCCCGGCTCGACAGGGCCTGAAACCGTTCGGAGAGCTGTCCCTCGATGTAGACGACCTTCTCCTCGGCGATCTTCGCGCGGGCCTCGGCGTCGGCCAGGCGCGCCGTGACATCGGCGGCTCCCGAGGCGGCCCGCGCCCGGCCCAGCAGGAACCCGATCGCGAGTCCCGCGGCGAGGCCCACCGCGAGCTGGAAGGAGAGAGCCATGACATCCACCCCGGCATGATTCCAGGCCCGGCCACTCCTGGCGCGCCGACACGCTTCCGCACCGGAACGGGCTCGGCTCGCCCCCGTGGCTCGTCCGCGCTCCCGGGCCGGAACGGGCTCCGTCCGCACCCCCTCCGGGACCGGAACCGGCTCGGTTCGCACCCCCTCCCGCACCGGAACCGGCTTCGTCCGTACCCGTGACTCCCACCTGTGACCTGTCCGTGGCGGGTAGCAGTGGGTCATTCCGCGTAAACTCGGCTCACGTGAGCCTGAGCATCGGCATCGTCGGATTGCCCAACGTCGGCAAGTCAACGCTTTTCAACGCGCTGACGAAGACCGCCAACGCCCTGGCGGCGAACTATCCGTTCGCCACCATCGAGCCCAACGTGGGCATCGTCGGCGTTCCCGACCCGCGTCTTGAGAAGCTGGCCGAGATCTTCGGGTCCGCGAAGATCCTTCCGGCGAAGGTCGAGTTCGTCGACATCGCCGGTCTGGTCCGCGGCGCCTCGGAGGGACAGGGGCGAGGCAACCAGTTCCTCGCCAACATCCGTGACACCGACGCGATCTGCCAGGTCATCCGGGTCTTCAACGACCCCGACGTGACCCACGTGGACGGCGGCGTCGCCCCCGGGCGCGACATCGAGACGATCAACACCGAGCTGATCCTCGCCGACCTGCAGACGCTGGAGAAGGCGATTCCCCGCCTCCAGAAGGAGTCCAGGACCAACAAGGACCGCAAGGCCGCGCTCGACGCGGCGGAGGCGGCCTTCAAGCTCCTCGACGGCGGCACCACCCTGTACGCCGGGGCCAAGGGCGCGGGCATCGACCCGAAGGACCTGCGCGAGCTGCACCTGCTGACGGCCAAGCCGTTCCTGTACGTCTTCAACCTGGACGCCGACGAGCTGGTGGACGAGAAGCTCAGGGCCCAGCTGTCGGCGCTCGTCGCACCGGCCGAGGCCGTCTTCCTCGACGCGAAGATCGAGTCCGAGCTCGTCGAGCTCGACGACGCCGAGGCGCTGGAGCTCCTGCAGTCCGTCGGCCAGGAGGAGTCGGGCCTGACCCAGCTGGCCAGGGTGGGCTTCGAGACCCTGGGCCTGCAGACCTATCTGACCGCCGGTCCCAAGGAGACCAGGGCCTGGACGATCCGCAAGGGCGCCACCGCTCCCGAGGCGGCCGGGGTCATCCACACCGACTTCCAGCGCGGCTTCATCAAGGCCGAGATCGTCTCCTTCGACGAGCTCATGGAGACCGGCTCCATCGCCTCCGCCCGCCAGGCGGGCAAGGCCCGCATCGAGGGCAAGGAGTACGTCATGCGCGACGGCGACGTGGTGGAGTTCCGCTTCAACGTCTAGTGTCCCGCTGTCCCGCGTCAGAGGTTCGCCGGTGATGTCGGGTGAGTGATTCGAGGATCTCCTCTTTCATGTGAACGCAGGTGGACGGCCGAGGGGTGTCGTTCCACCGGCTGATGTCCCTGGCGAGGGCCTGCCCACTGTGGTGGGCTCCGTGCCTGTTCAGCTGGTCGGTCAGGAAGCCTGAGCATCGCTCGGCCTGATCGGTCCAGGAGGAGCCGGTGGGGATGGCGGGCCGGGTCCTGTGGGTGCCGTGGTTGCCGCAGACCAGGTGGATGTTCAGCCCGGCAGGGACGCCCTTGTCGACCGCGCCGGGCCATCAAGGTCCTTGACCGGTGGGCGGCCCCCTTGGGCGTCTGCTCCAGTGTCGCCACCACGACTCGCTCCACCCGGCCTGGTGTGATCAAGGGTGGGCGCTGTTCGTCCATCACCCCCTCCGTCGCGGTTTCACGAACCGGTCGCGCCACGTGGACACCGTGTCGCGATGTACCCGAGGATCCGCGGAGATCTCCCTGTGGTCCCTGCCGTCCGCGCACGTCAACACGATCTTGGATCGCATCGCCAGCACCCGCGGCGCCTTCGCCCGCTCCTGATCGGTCGGTGTCACCTCGGCCTTCGGTCGTCCCGTCCGCGCCGTGACGGCGGTTCAGGCTCAGCCGACAAATTTCCGCAGGACATCGACGGCCTCACCTCGGGCACAGCCGAGGGCGACATCCGCCGCGTCAAGTGCCCCAAGCGGCAGATGCTCCGAAAGCCCGTCCTCTCTCCGGCCTGGTTCACGGTCTCCGCGCTGGAGCGGGCTTGTCATGACCCGCTGCCGCACCTCTATGATGTTGTAACAAGAATAGTTACAAACTTTGAGGGGCTGCCAGTGGAACACACCTCGGAACCCGACGTGACCGGGGCGGCCACCGCCACGGAAGGAGGCGGGGGACCGGCGTCGTTCGCCGTGGCCGACGTGGCCGAGCTTCGTCGCTACCTGCTCCGGCCGGGCGGCTTCCCCGTGCTCAGGAGGCTGTTCGACGACCACTTCATCGCCGGGCAGCAGGACGCCGGAATGCTCGTCGGCACGATCTACGAGGACCTGGACCAACCCGACCGGTTCGTGTGGTGGCGGGCCTTCGCCGACATGGCGGACCGGCGGCGCGCGCTGGAGGCGTTCTACGGCGGACCGGTGTGGGCGGCACACCGCGACGAGGCGAACGGGACGATGATCGACAGCGATGACGTGCTGCTGTTGCGCCACACCGACCCGCCACACGCGAACAGGCTCGCCTCGGACACCCCGCTGGGCGCCACGACGGCGACGATGATCGTGCGCGGCGCCGTCGACCTGGGCGAGGGGACGTGGCTGCCCGACCTTCTCGAAGCCGTTCTGCGGGTTCCGGTGTCCACCTGGCGGACCGAGCCCGCGGTGAACACGTTCCCTCAGCTGCCGGTGCGCCCGGGATCGGCATTCGTCTGGACGGCCGACTTCGGCGACCCCGCCGAACTGGCGGTGGCACTGGACCGGCTGCACGCCCACCCCGACTGGAGGCGCTGGGCCGATGAACACGTCGGCGATGCCGAGCTCATGCGGCTGCGGCGCGTGACCACAGGAGAGGTCCGGCCGTGATTCGACCGCGGCACTCTGTCGACGACCGCCGCAACCGGGTCATGACCTGGATCCGAGCCGCCGACGTCTGAGCCCCGCGACCCCTTGTGCAACGATGATGGTTACACAAGGAGCCGACGTGTCCGCCAACAGCCAGTTCACCACCGCCGTCCACGCGCTGTGCTGGATCGCGCTGGCGGCACGCCGTGGTGAGTCGCCGATCACCTCGGAGCGCATCGCCGAGAGTCTCGCCAGCCACCCCGTGCTCGTGCGGCGGGTGCTCGCCCCGCTGCGCGAGGCCGGGGTGGTCGGTGTCCGACGCGGGCCGGGGTCGGGCTGGTGGCTGGAGCGGCCCGCTGAGCAGATCACCCTTCGCGAGGTTTACGCGGCGCTCGATCCAGGCACGCCGTTCGCCCTGCACCCGCACGAGCCGAAGCCGGACTGCCCCGTTGGTCACGGCATCCGGCCGGCGCTGACCGAGGTGTACGCGAGTGTGGAGATGGCGATGATGCGTGAGCTCGACGGGCACACGATCGCCGGAGTGCTGGAGCGTCTGCTGCACGCCTATCCGTTGCCGCCCGATCACGGGGTCGACTGAAACCCGGACGGGCCCACCTCGAAGTGCCAGGGGGGTACGGGCGTACTCGCCCCCGATCAAGGTGTCCGGCTAGGGCGAGCAAGTCCATTTCAAGGGGTTGTGACCCTGGGTGACGTATTTCGTGTTAAATGCGCAGGTCGCGACAGTCCGGGAGCCGTCTAGTTAGCAATGGGTGGCGTTTGAGTAATCAGCCCATGCGCTGGCCAGGGGTAATGCGTCTTTCACCGGGCATGGTCGGCATCGGCGGCCTCGCCGGGGTTCCAGACCCGGTTTGCTCAGTCATCACGATGCCTGCAGCATAGGCGTGGCTTTCCTGGAAGAATCGGCTGGGCGGCTAGAGTAAGTGCGTCACCATGGCCAAACGGGATCGGCGGCAATACGACACCGCACCGGCCGGGGATTGACGCGAGCGGAGGCGTGATGGCTCGAAGGTCGACGGTCCAGCGTGATCCCCGGATCGCTGGCGACCCTGAGCTGTCGGCATACCCGGACTTCCCCGACGACCCCGATCTCGATCGCGCTCCGGCGCGCGGGCGGGGGGCGTCACGCGGGCGCTGGTCCGGAGGAGGTGGCCGCTGGCTGGTGTGGACCGGCCGCGCCGTGCTCTGGGCGCTCATCGTCGTCATCGTCGTGAACGGGGTCCGCGCGCCCTTCGAGCGCTTCACCCAGCAGAGCGCCCCCTCCGGCGCGGTGCCCGCCGTGGGGAACGGATTCCCCACCGTCCAGGCCTCCGCCTTCGCGGCCCAGTTCGCCGAGGTCTACCTGAACTTCGACGGCGCCCGCCTCGCGGAGCGGGAGTCGAGGCTCGCCCCCTACCTGCCCGAGGGCACCGAGTCGCAGTTCGGCTGGGACGGTTTCGGCAGGATGAGCGCTGGAGCGGTGCAACCGTACGGGATCGAGGTCGTCGACGCCGACAACGCCGTCGTCACCGTCGCCTACCAGTCGGAGAACCGCCGCCAGCTCCTGTCGGTGCCCGTCTACCGCGACCGGGCCGCGGAGAGGTTCGTCGTCGCCGGGCGTCCGGGCATCCTTCCCGCGCCGAAGGCGGCCGACCTGCCGCCGAAGGCCGCGCCCGAGCGCGACCGCGCCGCGGAGCAGGAGCTGCGCACCCCGCTGGAAGACTTCTTCAAGGCATACGCGGGTGACACCGCCTCGCTGCAGCGCTACGCCGACGCCGGGGTCACCCTGGAGGGCTTCGGGGGCGCGTTCACCTTCCAGCAGCTCAAGGACCTCTCCGTCCCCCTCGCCGGTGGCACCACCCGAGAGGTGACCGCGACGGTCCTGTGGGGCGTGCCCTCGAAGGCGGCGCCGTCCACCGACCCGGAACCCGCCGATCCCGGCCAAATGGGGGGCAAACTAGAACAGGCCTACTTGCTCACCATGGTCAAGCAGGGCGACAAGTGGTTCGTCAAGGACATCCGCGGCGCATACCGATCTGTGGCGGGGTAACGCATGATCGGATGGTGCCGGTTTACGGTGAGCAGACCCCCCCTGATCGATGAGCCGTCGGTCCGGGTTCCCGCGCTTACGCGCCGCGGACCCGTCGCCGCCCGGCGGGCACGATCGTGAGTACGGAGGACAAGAAGTGATTCTCAAGACCATGTTGCTGAGCGCGATAGAGCTCGCTCAGCCCACAGCTCCTCCGGCAGGCGTCAACACCGAGGGCCTGGCCGACTTCCTCCGCAGCTTCTTCGCACCACTCTTCCTGGTCATCGTCTCGGTGGTGGCCCTCTTCTTCCTCTTCACCCGTGAGATCACAAGGTTCGTCCAGTTCATCATCCTGGCGATCGCCATCGGAGTGATCTTCTACGTTCCGAACATCATCGAGGTGACTGCCAAGGCGATCGCGGGCGCGCTGGGCATCTCGGGGGGTTGAGACCGGCTTCGAACGGTCAAACAAGGAGAGGCGGAGAGGAGGATCACGTGGATCTGCCCACGTACACCAATATCTGGAGGATCGAGAAGCGGCTCTACAAGCTGTACGACCTACGGCTGCCGATGCCGCTCCCGATTGTCTGGATCGGTGGGTTCGTGGGAGTGCTGGCCCCGTGGTCGCTCCTGCTCTACCTGCTCGGTCTGCCCTTCGCCGCCCCCTGGCACGTGCTCTACCTGGTGCCGCCCGGTGTCGTCACCTGGCTCTCCACCCGGCCGGTGATCGAGAGCAAGAGGCTCACCGAGCTGCTCCAGTCGCAGGTGCGCTACGTGGGGGAGCCGCGCACCTGGTGCCGGATGGCCCCCCTCTCCGAGCCCGCCGAGGTCGCGCTGAACGGCCGGGTCTGGCGGGCCGCGCCGAGGTACGCTGCCGTCCGGGTCAAGGCGTCGCGCAAGGCCCGGCACGCCCAGGCCAGGCGCGCCGCCGCCCGCTCGCGTGAGGTGCGTCCCGCCGTGGCCGCCGCGGCGGCGGCCGCCGCGACCGCTCCCGTGGCCCGCGAGCGCGTCGCCTGGGCCGAGGCCCACGCCTCCCGCCAGGGTGTCGCCCCGGCCCTCGGTCAGACCCTGGCCCTTGGTCAGACCCCGGCCGTCGAGACGTCCCGGGTCGTCGAGACGCCTCCCGTCGTCGTCCCCGCCGTTCTCCCCGTGTCCTCGGCGCCTTCCGCGCCCTCCCTGCCTGTTGTGCCTCCCGCGCCTTCTGCGCCCCCCGCGACCCTGCCCGTCGTGACCCCGACCCCGGTGCCCCAGCCCGTCGCGTTCGCCGACGCCGCCGGGGCCGCGTCGGGTACGCCGGTCCGGGGCCCGGCCTCGCGACCGCCCGCCGACCGCGCTCCGGCGGCCGGATCCGCCGCCGAGGGGAACGCGGGCGACGCGAGAGAGGACGCGGACAACGCGAAGGAGGACGCGGGCAAGGCGAGGGAGGACGCGCCGGTGGCGTCCGGCGCGACCGTGGCTCCGCCCGCCTCCATCGACACCGAGGCGCTGCGGCGCCTGCGCAGGCTCGCGGCCTCCGCCGAGGCCCAGCGCGCCGCCACGGCCCCGGCGACACCGGCCACACCGGTCGCGCCCCCCGTGCCCCCGGCACCGGTCGCGCCTCCCGCACGGGTCGCGTCCCCCGAGGTGGTCGCGCCCGCCGCGTCCTCCGAGACCGTCGCCCCCGCCTCGAAGACCTCCGGCAGGCAGCGGCCCGAGGCTCCGGCCGTGCCGCCGCCCTCGGTCCCCGGGGCGCCGCGGGTGGAGACACCGGCAGGCGCGGTGCCCGCCGAGAGACAGGCCGTCGTGCCCGACCCGGTCCAGAAGCCCTCCGTCCCGGCCGTTCCTTCCTTCGTGCCGAGGTTCGTCGGACCGGCGCCGATCGGGCGCCGCGCCGCGGAGGCCGCCGAACTCCCGCAACAGGACAGGCAGGACAGACAAGACAGGCAGGACGAGGAGAGCGCGCGGCGGCAGCACCGCAAGGGGCAGCCCGCGCCGATCGGGCGTCCTGTGGAACCGGCGAGGCGTCCTGCGGAACCGACGAAGCGTCCGGCCGAGACGGCGAAGGCGTGGCCGCCGGAGAGGCCCGCGGGCGCGCAGGCGGGTCCCGGCGCCCCGGCGGGTACGGGTGCCCAGGGAAGCGGCATGTCGATCCGCGCGGTCCCGTCCGGATCGGCCACGGCGGACCCGGTCACCCCGGCGGTGCCGGTGTCCGGTTCCCCGCGCGGCGAGGCCGAGACCAGGGTCCGCCGGGTGGAGTCGGTGGTCGGCCGAGACTCCTCGGGCGGCTGGCGGCGGCTGGCCCAGGTGGTGATCGGACCCGGCGGCGGTGGCCGTACGGACGGTTCGGAGGTCGACGAGGCGCGGGCCAGGGCGGTGTTCAGCGGCAGCCGACGGGTGGTGGTCCTGGGATGCACCGGCGGCGCCGGGCAGACCACGACGGCGCTCATGCTCGGCCACACCCTCGCCCGCTACCGGGAGGACCGGATTCTCGCGGTCGACGCCAGCACCGGCTCCCACGCCCTGTCCAGCCGGATCCAGGGCGAGTCGCCCGAGACCCTGACCTCCCTGCTGTCCGGGCTCGACAACGTCCAGGGGTATCTCGGCATGCGCGCCTACACCAGCCGCTGCGCCTCGGGGCTGGAGGTCCTCGCCGGAGACAGCGACGCCGGTGCCGAGCAGCGCCTGTCCGACCGCACGCTCTTCTCCGACCGGCGGCTCGGCCAGACGATGGACATGCTCGACCGGCACTACAAGATGATCGTCATGGACCCGGCCGCGGCTCTGGCCGCGCGGGTCCTCCCCTACGCCGACCAGCTCGTCCTCGTCGTCCCGGCCAGCGAGGACGGGCCGGACGCGGTGGCCATGACGTACGAGTGGCTCGACGGGCACGGCTGCGCCGACCTGCGCCACCGGGCGGTGATGGTGGTCAACGGGGTGAGCCGCCGCAGCATGGCCGACGTGGAGCAGGCGGAGGCGGTCGCGCGGGGCAGGTGCCGGGCGATCGTCCGGGTCCCCTGGGAGGACGCCCTCGCCCCCGGCAGGGCCGATCGGGTGGAACCGTCCCACCTGAGGGCACCGGGCCGCCGGGCGTACCTCGCCCTGGCCGGTGTCGTCGTGGCGGGCTTCGGAACGGTTCAGGCGGGTCGACCCAGCGAGGAGGAATTAGCCCAGTGATCCCCCGGGCGCGAGGAGATGTGGTGAGCGGGCGAGACGAGGTGCGGGTGGTGAGGCAGGCCGGGGTCCGTGCGAGCGGGTCGCGCCGGACGCGGGTGAACGGCTCGTACGAGGTCCGTACGAGCGGGCTGGATCAGGTTGGTATGGGCGGTTTGGCGAGGCAGGCCGGGGTTCGTATGAGCAGGCCGGATCGAGTCGGTATGGGCGGTTCGGTGAGGCAGGCCGGGGTTCGTGTGAGCGGGCCGGATCGGGTTGGTACGGGTGGCGGGGTTCGTGTGAGCGGGCTGGATCGGGTTGGTACGGGTGGCGGGGTTCGTGTGAGCGGGCTGGATCGGGTCGGGACAGGCGGCGGGGTTCGGGTGAGTGGGCGCTGCGGGATCCGGATCGGCGAGGGGTCCGGAGGCCGGGGCGGCAGGGCCGCGCGAGCGGTGGGGGAGGGGCCGTGAGCCGCGCCTCCCGGACGCGCAGCCGGCTCGCCGTCCGCTACTTCGACGACCGGATCCTGCTCACCGACTCGTCGGTCTGGGCCTACTTCAGGCTGCCGACCGTGAGCTACGAGTTCATCACCCCCGAGGAGCGGGAGGCGCTGGCCACCAACATCACGATCGCGCTGGCCGCCATCCGCATGCCCGACGCCGAGGTCCACCTGCGCGTGGCGCACCGCACCTACCCCGCCGCCGAGTGGGCGATGGCGCTGAACGCCACCTCCGACGAGGGGCAGGGCTGGCGCGACTACCTGGAGGACATGTACCGCCACGTCTGGGCCAAGGACTTCTGGACCAAGGAGGTCTACCTCGGCGTGCGGCTCGGCACGCGCGGGCGGCAGCTGGGCACCGGCGTCCTCTCGCAGCTCTTCGGCTTCTACCAGCGCAGCGAGAAGGCCCTGGGCATCGAGGACGACCACGTCCCCAAGGCGGAGATCGCCAAGTGGTCCGAGCAGGCGGAGCGGCTGGGCAGGGCGCTGTCCGCCAGCGCGCTGTACGCCAGGCACGCCACCTCCGTCGAGCTCGCCTGGCTGTTCCAGCACGCCACGACCGGCTCCCTCGGCGACCCCCCGGCCTCGGCCAGCCCCAAGCGCAGGTGGGGGCAGGGGGAGATCGAATCCCTCGTCGAGGGGCAGATCCACAACGGCAGGGCGCTGTTGCGGATCGAGCAGCCGCAGGGCGACTCCTACGTGGCGCACATGTCCTTCGCCCGCTTCCCCGACCTGATGCCCTTCCCCGACGGCGAGCCCTGGATGCACTTCGCCGACCAGCTGCCCTTCCCCGTGGAGATCAGTTCGAGGATGCGGCTGATCCCGCCGGTCAAGGCGAGCAAGGACGTGGCGCGCAAGCTCGCCCACGCCCGTGACATGGACATCCACATCCGCGAGGCGGGCGCGGAGGCGCCGCTGGCCCTGGCCGAGCAGATCGACGCGGCCAGGATGCTGGAGCACGGCATCACCAAGGAGCGCCTGCCGTTCGTGTACGGCTGGCACCGCCTCATCGTGTCGGCCCCGACCGAGGAGATCTGCGTGCAGCGGGTCGAGGCGGTCGTGGAGCACTACCGCGACATGGGCATCGACATCGTCAACTCCACCGGCGACCAGTTCTCGCTGTTCTGCGAGACGCTGCCGGGGGAGCGGGTCCGGGTCAACGCCTACGCGCAGCGGCAGCCGCTGCGCACCATCGCGGGCGGCATGGCCACCGCGACCGTCGACCTGGGCGACCGGGTGGACGAGAGCGGTTCGGGCTGGATGGGCCCGTACGTCGGGGAGACCCTGGGCCGGGCCCGCAGCATCGTGCACTTCGACCCGCTGGTGGCGGCGACGCGCAACCGGCCGACGGCGATCGCCATCACCGGCGAGCCCGGCGGCGGCAAGACCACGCTGGCGCTGCTGATGATCTACCAGATGGCGCTGCGCGGGGTGACGGTCGCGGTCATCGACCCCAAGGGCGACGCCGAGTCGCTGGTGCAGCTGCTGCGGAAGCGGGGCAGGAAGGCGCGGATCATCCCCCTCGGTTCCGCGGCTCCCGGCCTGCTGGACCCGTTCTCGTTCGGCGACGACCTGGCGGCGAAGAAGACGATGGCCACCGAGACCCTGCGCCTGCTGCTGCCCCGGATGTCGGAGGAACGCGAGTCGGCGATGATCCAGGCGGTCGCCGCGGTCTCCAACGCCGAGGACCCGTCGCTGGGCAAGGTCGTCGACTTCCTGGAGCAGACCGAGGACGCCGCCTCCAAGAACCTGGGCGCGGTGCTCCGCTCCATGTCTGACATGCATCTGGCCAGGCTCTGCTTCGACCCCTCGGGCGGCGACCAGATCGACACCGAGGGCTGGACCACGGTCTTCACCCTGGGCGGCCTGACGCTGCCCGACGCCTCGACCGGCCGCGACGACTACTCGTACGAGCAGAGGCTGTCGGTGGCGCTGCTCTATCTCGTCGCGCAGTTCGCGCGGGGTCTGATGAACGGCCTGGACCGGCGGACGCCCAAGGCGATCTTCCTGGACGAGGCGTGGGCGATCACCTCCACCCCCGAGGGAGCCAAGCTGGTGCCCGAGGTCAGCCGGATGGGCCGCTCCCGCAACACGGCGCTGGTCCTGGTCTCGCAGAACGCCGGAGACCTGCTGAGCGAGCAGGTGACGAACTGCCTGTCGTCGGTCTTCGCGTTCCGCTCCACGGAGCGGGTCGAGGTGGAGCACGTGATGGCGCTTCTCGGCGTCGAACCCTCCGAGGAGCACAAGGCGGTGCTGCGCTCGCTCGGCAACGGCGAATGCGTCTTCCGGGATCTGGACGGTCGCGCGGGCCGTATCGGGGTGGACCTGATCTCGGATGAGCTGCTGCGCTGGCTGGACACGAATCCGACCCACGACAAACCCGACGAGAAAGTGCATGATCTTCCTGGGGGCGACAGAGTCGGTAGGCCGGGGGCTGCGGCGCTGGAGGTGCGGTCATGAAAGGCTCCCTTAAGGGGCTTCTTGAGGGCTCTCGCGAGAGACGGTCCGGTTTTCGCGGGCTTCGTGAGTTCCGTGAGAGAAGCGGGTTTCGTGAAAAGAGCCCGCTTCGCGGGAGACGGCTGGGCAGGCGGGTCGCCATCGGGCTGGTGGCGCTGACCGCCTTCTTCGCGTTGCCGCTGGCGTTCCCCGGCGGCACGGCCACGGCCGCCGCCGCGGCTCCCTGCGACATGTCCCCCGACCTGTCCCCGGACATGGTCTCCGGAGGCGTGGACGGCCTGATCCAGCCGCCGCTCCCCGACGCCGCCCAGCCGGGCGCCCCGGCGGCGCAGACCCCGACGGCGCAGGCCCCGGCGGTCCAGGGCAACTACGCGACGTACGGCATGAGCGGCCAGTTCTGGCACACCCACCTGCTCGGCTGCGACGACATCGCGGCGGTGATGGGCAACGCGATGGCCAACACGGTCTTCCTGTGGGCCAAGGCGCTGGACCGGCTCACCATCACGACCTACCAGGCGGCGGCCACCGAGGGCCCGCTGGAGTCGATCAAGAACGTCGTCGACGACATGGTGGTCCGCCTGGCCGACGCCATGTACTGGCCGTACCTGCGGCCGCTGGTGATCCTCGGCGCCATCTGGCTGGCCTGGTACGGGCTGATCCGCAAGCGCGCCACCACCACCGCCGAGGGCGTCATCTGGATGGTCCTCGCGGTCACGGTGGCGGTCTGGTTCTTCAGCCGCCCCGGCGACCTCACGGGCCTGGGCAAGGTCGTCACCGACAAGACCGGCGAGGTGGTCAACTCCGCCTTCTCCGGGCTGCCCGGCGCGGGCGGGACCTCCTGCCTGCCCGCCAAGGGCGAGGCCAACCCGCAGGTCAAGGGCAGTGGGTACGGCCAGAGCGGTGTGCCGGGCGTCGACCAGAACTCCGACGCGCTCTGGTCCACCCTGGTCTGCAAGCCGTGGTTGATGGGCCAGTTCGGCACGGCCGACGCCAACGCCCCCATCATCAAGATATTCGGCGCGAAGCTGCTGGAGATCCAGACGATAGACGCGGCCGAGATGAAGGCCGAGCAGATGCCGGAGGCGAACTCCCACCAGGCACGATACGAGACGGAGATCGCCGACAAGCTCCAGAACACGCCGGTCTTCCCCCTTTTCCAGGGCAAGGACTGGACGAGCCGCCTGGGGGTCGCGATCGGCGCCTTCATGGCCGCGATGGTCGCGGGGCTGCTGATCTTCCTGGTGGCGGTCTCGCTGCTGGTCCTCAAGGTGGGCTTCCTGCTGCTGCTGATCCTCGCGCCGGTCTTCCTGCTGATCGGCGTCCATCCGGGATCCGGGCGGATCATCGCGATGCGCTGGGTGGAGATGCTGATCGGCACCCTGCTGAGACAGGCCGTGCTGGCCCTCGTCCTCGGCGTGCTCGTGTACGGCTACGCCCTGATCATCTCCACGGCGATGCCGTGGGGCATGCAGGTCATGTTCATGGCGATCCTGACGATCGCGGTGTTCTTCTACCGGCGGCCGTTCCAGCACCTGTTCTCGTCCATGGACGGGCACACGCTCACCACCCGGATGCTCGGCGACGCGGCGACCGCGCCGACCCTGCAGCGGGCGGCGGCGGCGCTGCCGCCGGTCGCGGCGGTCAGGGCGGGGCGGTGGGGTATGCGCAAGGCCGAGCCGATGCTGCAGGCGGCGGCGATGGCCGGAGGGGCCGGTGTCGGCGCGGCTGCGGCGGCAGCGGTCGCCCAGGGCAGGGTCCGCGGCGAGGACGGCGGTGCCACGCCGACCACACCGTCGGGCACCCGGGTCCCGACCGGCGCCCAGCCTGCGCCGCTCGACACCGACCCCCAGGCGGCGGGCCGACGCAGGGGCACCGGCAGGCCGGTCACCGCGGCCCGTCCCGGCGCGGCGCCGCCGCTCAACCTCTCCGGAGCCGGTACGGGAGGCACCGCGCCCCCCAGCCGGTCCGGGGGCTCCTCAGGGCGCGGCTCGGGCGGGTCGTCGAGCGGTTCCGGCGGCTGGTTCGGCGGCCGTTCGGGTGGCTGGGCCCCGCAGGGCGGCTCGGGATCGCGTAACGGCGGGTCCTCGTCCCCCTCGGTCAGGCCCTCGGCGCCCTCGTCGGGCAGGTCCTCGGGGTCCTCGGGGTCTTCCGGCTCCTCGGGTGGCAGTGGCCGTTCCGGCGGGAGCATCTTCGGCGGAGGCTCCTCCCGGGGCTCTTCGAGCTCCGGTTCCTCCCGGGGCTCCTCGGGCTCCGGTTCCTCGCGAGGCGGCTCGGGATCGCGGAACGGCGGCGGGTCCTCCCGGGGCTCCTCGGGTTCCGGCGGCTCGAGCGATTCCGGCGGGAGCATCTTCGGCGGAGGCTCCTCCCGGAGCTCCGGCGGCTCACGGAACCGTGACTCGGGAGGCAGGTCGTCCGAGGCGCCTCCGCTCTGGATCACCAGGCGGGCGGAGCGCGGCGGGGAGGCCGGTGAGCCGCCGCCGTTCTGGCTGCGCCCGTCCAACCGCGGCAAGGACTGACAATGATCGAGGGAGGCAGCCGGCGGGGAGCCGTCTTCGCGGTGCTGGTCGTGATACTCGCCGCCGTCGGCGTCTACCTGACCATGTGGCCGGACAGCGGAGAGGGGCCGGAGAACCGGACGGAACCGGCGGGCGTCACCCGTACGGTGGCGTCGGGGCAGGAACCGGCCGCGGAGCCGGCGCGTCCGGCGGCGACGGCCAGCAACGCGCCCTTCGACGTCTACTCCTACCTGCCGATGACCAAGCAGGAGCTGGCCGCCGCCGCCGACTACGCGCAGCGGTTCACCGCCGAGTACGGCACGTTCAGCTACGACGAGGACCCGGCGGTCTACGGCGACCGCCTCAAGGGGTACGTCACGGCGGAGTTCTCGGGGGCGCTGCTGCGGACCGTCACCTCGCCGGGCACCGTCGAGGCGAACAAGGCCGACGAGATCGTCTCCGTCGGGGCGGCGCGGGTGAAGGAGATCCGGCAGATCGACAGCGCCTCGGTGGTCTTCGTGGTCGTCGGCACCCAGAACGTCACGGCCAGGAGCGGGGTGAACGAGAGGACCGCGGAGTACGCCGTCACGCTCATCCAGGTCGGCGCCGACTGGCGGGTCCACGATCTCCAGCCCGCGGACTCCGGCCAGGAGGGGGACAACCAGCTCTCCGAGCCCGGTGCGACCGGCGAGACCGGCGAGACCGGATGAGCGGCGAGATCACGTACGGCCGAGAGCGACCGTGCGGGGCCGCGCACCGCCGTGACGGGATCACGCCGGGCGGCGTGATCCCGTACGGACGTGACGGGACGGACGCCGGGGTCGCGTACGGGCTGAAAGGCGTGGTCCCGGACGGGCCGAGGGGGACGGGCGGCGGGGGCGGATGAGGGACAACAAGCACCTCCGCCTCGCGCTGATCCTCGGCGTCGCCGCGCTCTGCCTGGTCACGCTGATCATGGCGCCGATGATGATGATCAGCAGTTTCCCGTCCTTCCCGTCGATCACCGGGGCGGCGCGGCCCGAGTGCGGCGACACCGCGCGGCAGGCGGAGGACCAGTCGGAGACCGCGACGTCCGACATCCCCGAGGAGTATCTGAAGCTGTACCGCGAGCACGGCCGGAAGATCGGCGTGCAGTGGAACGTGCTCGCCGGGGTCGGCAAGCGCGAGACCAACCACGGCCGTTCCACGCTTCCCGGCGTCCAGAGCGGCACCAACTACGCGGGCGCCGCCGGGCCGATGCAGTTTCTCATCAGCACGTGGGGCGGCAAGGCCAAGATCAAGATCCCGTCCACGTTCAACGGCTACGCCTCCGACGGCGACGGAGACGGCTGGGCCGACGTGTACAACCCGGCGGACGCCATCCTAGGCGCGGCCAAGATGCTGAAGCGGAACGGCGCGCCGGAGGACGTGCGGCGTTCGCTGTTCGTCTACAACCGTGCCTGGTGGTACGTCGACCAGGTCATGGAGATCGCCGAGAAGTACGCCAAGGACGGCGAGGTCACCGTCCCGCCCGAGGCGGACGACAGCTGCGACGAGCCCATGCTGGAGGCGGCGCCGACGAGCACGGTGGCCGCGATCCTCGAGTACGCGCTGGCCCAGCGTGGCAAGCCCTACATCTGGGGCGGTACGGGGCCCGCGGGCTACGACTGCTCGGGGATCATCTACATGGCCTACCGGAGCGTCGGCCTGACCATCCCGCGCACCACGTTCGGCCAGTGGCCGTTCGGGGTGGAGGTTCCCGAGGGGGAGGAGCGGGCCGGAGACCTCGTCTTCTTCAACTCCGGTCCAGGAACCGGCCCAGACCGTCCCGGGCACGTGGGAATGGTGGTCTCCCCGGGCAAGATGGTCGAGGCGAGGTGCCGGTTGTGCGGGCCGATCAAGGTCACGACCTACCGGGAACGCACCGGGATCGTGGGATTCACCCGGCCGCTGCAACACCCCCAGATCCTCGCGCAACTCAAGGCGCGGGAGCAGGGCTGACAGAATCGGGAGCCATGGAAAAGGTCGTTGTGGGCGCCGCCATCGTCGACGGCGACGGGAGACTGCTCGCCGCCCAGCGTGCCGATCCTCCCGAGCTGGCCGGAGGCTGGGAGCTGCCCGGAGGGAAGGTCGATCCGGGCGAGGACGAGCACACGGCACTGGTCAGGGAGTGCCAGGAGGAGCTCGGCGTACTGATCGAGGTGGGCGAGCGCGTCGGCGGCGACTGGGCGCTCGCGGGCGGTTACGTCCTCCGGGTCTGGCTCGCGGTGGTCGCCGAGGGCAAGCCCGAGGCGAGGGAGCATCTGGATCTGCGCTGGCTGGCCGAGGACGAGCTCTACGACGTGGCGTGGCTCCCCGCGGACCTTCCAATCGTCCGGGCGGTACAAGGTCGTCTCAACGATGGGCAAGGTCGGTTCAATAAGGATTGATCGACTCCGCAGCGTGACATAACTGCTACTGGACGTGGCGATGTCGCGTGTCCGTACCCGGGGAACGGAGATATGCGGTGACCGTATGGTGGCGTGGTGCTGGGTTCGTGTCAGCGGTCGGAGCGGGGGTGCTCACCCTCGGAGCCTCGGGGGTGTACGCCGTCCAGATGGGCGAGCCGGCACCGCTGCCCCTCGACCTGGCCGCCGTCGCCGACTCCGGTAAGGCCGACTCCGGTACGCGGGCGCGGGGGAACCGCGCCGAGCAGGTGATCCGCTACCGCATCCGGTTGCGGGGACCGGGCGGCGACGCGCGGCTGGCGGTCATGACGACCCCCGCCGAGGCGCTCAGGGGTATCGAGTGCCCCGAGGAGACCAGGTCGTCGGCGCCCCTCCCCAAGGGGGCGGGGGTGTGCGTGATCGGCGCCCTGCCCGCCGAGGGCGGCACCGTCGACGTGTTGCTCGCCGTGCCGAAGCACCCGCGGGACCTCACGGTGTCCGCCCTGGCCCGGATGAGCGGGCCCGACGGCAAGCTGGTGAGGCAGCAGGCCCAGGGCACGATCAGGAGCACGGACGCGGCGATGAGGCCGGGCGGGGGTGTCGCCGGAGGGCTGGAGACGCTGGAGCACGCCCGTGCCACGCGGGAGGACAGGGTCGCCGAGACCCGCACCGACGCGACCGGGTCCGCCGGGCCCCGCGTCCGGCTGGGGGCGCCAGGTGCCGCCAGCATGGTCCTCAAGGCCCCCCAGGCGGCCGAGGAGACCGGGGGTGCCCCGTTGGTCGCGCCCGAGGTTTCGGAGGCGCAGAAGGCCGAGCAGCGCATGTCGGAGTTCCTGCTCGACATCGCCGGGAAATCGTTCGCCGTCCCGGCCCCGGTGCCGGGCGCGGCGGGTGCGGGCCCCGCCGGTCCTGGGACGGGAGCGAACGGCACCGCTGCGGCCCCGGCCCGTCCGGGAACGCAGCCGGTGGGCCCGCGGACGCCCGCGCTTCCCGGTGAGCCGGGAGCGACGGGAGGCCCGGCGGCCTCCCACGAGACGCGGGTCACCGCGCCGGGCACACGCCAGGAGGCCGGTGCCCCGCCAGTGGCCCCGGTGGCTCCCGCCCCGGTTCCGGACGATGCCGCCCCCGGTCGTCCCGCGGGTCCGGTCCCCGGCGGCGTCGCGGCCCCGGACACCGCGCCGGAGGCCGGTACGGGGACACCCGGCCAGGGACCCGTACTGCCCGCGCCCCCCGCGCTCCAGGGACAGAACGGCAGGAACCACGCGGCCATGGGTCCTCAGGCGGGTGGCAAGGCGACCGGGCGGAAGGCCCGCGATCGACGTAACGCGGCCGGACGGCCCGGTGCGCGCGGTCAGGGAGCGAACCGGCAGGGCCTCCGGCAGGCGGTTCCCGGCCGGCCGGGAATCGGCCAGCCGGTGATGGGGCTGCCCGGGGTGCCGCAGCTGGGACCCGGACAGCCGGGACTCCAGCCGATGGGTCCCGTCTACCCCGGAGGCGGCCAGAAGCTGCCCGGACGGCCCGGAGCGCGCCCGCCGGTGGTCGGGCCGATGCCTCCCGGCCAAACGGGTGTCGGCCAGTGGCCCGCCGGGCAACCCGGCAGGCCCGGCGCCGCGCCTCAGATGCCGCTGCCCCAGGTGCCTCCGGGCTATCCGGGGATCGGGCAGCCCGGCGTACCGCAGCAGGGGCCCGGCGGGCCGATGGGCGGGCCCATGCCCGTGCCCGGCTACCCGGGAGCGGGACAGCAGCCGGGTGGAGCGCAGGTGCCGGGCGCGCAGGGGCCCATGACGCCGCCGATCGCGATGGGCATGGCGGGGGCCGGTCAGATGCCCGGTCTGGCGAACGGTCTCCAGCTGCCGCAGGCGGGTCTCTTCCCCGCCGCGCAGGTCCCCCTTTCGCAGGACCCGCGCCCGCAGGGAGCGCCCCTCCCGCAGGACCTCGACGGTCCGAACGGCCAGGTCCAGCCGGTGGCCGAGTCAAGCCCGCTCATGACGGGGGTCCGGGGTCTCCCGGCGGTGGGCGCGGCGGTGGGCGCGCTGCTCGGCCTCCTGTGGCTGCAGAGGAGGATCCAGCGCCGTCGCCGGTCGCGACACGTTTTGTAAAACGCGGTTTACTGTTACTTTTGCCCAACTAGTATTTCTTTGACGTGTTCATGGTTGATTGCGCGGAGGGCACCGGTGACGCGAGCACGGCACAGGGCAGCTGTCTCCGCCGCTGTGATGTCCATAGGACTCAGCGGCGTCGTCCTGCTCGCCCTGGCGCCGCTCACCGGATCCTCCGCGGCCGGGGCGACCATCAGGACGATGGTCGTCGAACCCTCGCAGATCGAGGGCTGTGACGTCGACCCCGCGGGGCCCTGTGAGGAGCCCACGCCGATCGTCACCGTCACGGTCACCGAGGATCCCCAGGGCGGCGCCGAGGAAACCGCGGTGCCGCAGAAGACCGTGACCACCACGATAACCGTCCCGGCGTCGCCGAAGCCTCCCAAGGCCACGAAGACCACGGCCCCGCCGCCCCCGCAGGAGACGGCGGTCGCGCCGCCGCCGGTCCAGGAGACCACCGCCCCGGTGGTCCCGCCCGCGGACACCGGCACGCCGGAGAACAACGACCCCCAGTTCCCGCCGACCACCCCCGCGCCGAACCAGCTGCCCACCGTCACGCCCGCGCCGTCCGACACCGCCACGCTCGACGAGAGCGCCTCAGGCACCTCGGTGTACGAGATCCGCAACGCGGGGTCCGAGTTCGACGGGGCCACGCTGAGCCGCCAGCTCGGCGTCCCGGCGCTGATCCTGGTGCTGCTGGTGCTGTTCGCCGTACTGATCTTCGAGGGCAGGCTGCGCCGCCTGGCCCACGCCGCGGCCGTCCGCCGGGCGGGCCCGCGCGCGATGGGCCGCGACCCGATGGACCCGATGGCCTACCCCGGCGGTCCCGGCTACGGCGCGGGCCCCTACCAGGGCGGCACGGCGTACGCGCCGATCATCAGCTTCGTCCCCATGCAGATGTACGCCCCGGTCTACCCGGAGGGCTACAGCCCCGAGCAGTATCCCCAGGGGTACGACCAGACGACGGCGTACATGCCCGCGCCCGGCTACGAGCAGCAGCCGGTCGCCGGTCACGGTGACCCGTACGACCCGCGGCACGGGCAGTCGCCCTACGGCCCGACGGTCCAGGACGGCACGGCGGCCACGTTCCAGGGCACCTCGCAGTTCCAGGGCACCTCACAGGGGCCCGACCTTCCCGAGGGGCGCCTTCCGCAGGGGGCGCCGGAGTTCCCCGGGGCGCCGTTCCCGCAGGAGCCCGCCCGGGGCCTGGAGTTCGACGGCCCGCGCGACGACTTCCGGCCGTTCGGCACCGCTCCCGGTGACGCCCCCGGCCAGGGAACTTCGCCGGACCGGCCGCTCCACGACGGCTTTGCACCGCTCGGCCCTGAGCGCGAGGCCGGGTCCCTCGGGCCCGAGCCGCAGAGCAGCCCCGGCGACGGGCCTTCCGCCGAGCCGACCCCGACGGCGGTCTATCCGCTCCCCGGCCAGGACACCGGAAAGCCCTCCGAGGAGGACACCGGCAAGCCCTCGGGCGAGGAGACCGGCAAGAAGAAGCGCGGCCTCTTCCGCCGCTCCACCTGACGCACCCTCCGGGCGCGGGGCAGGACGTTCACGGCCGGGCCGTGGACGGGGCGGGAAGCGGCGGGCTCAGCGGCGCGGCGTCGGTGCCCAGCACGTCGTACCCGGTCAGCGGACCACCCAGTAGCGGGGCGCTGACGCCGCCACGCTGAGCGCCGCGCCCAGCGGCGCGAACGCGAGGGTCCGCCCGGCGGGGCCGAACATGGCGACGATGGCCGACATGGCCTGGGGCACCATCAGCGCGGCCACCGCGCCCTAGCCGTCCGCCGACGCGTCATGGCGGCGCCGATCGGGAAGAGCCGTCCGCCGGTGATCGGCAGCAGGGCTTAGCCGACGAGGCTCCAGTGCGCGGCGCCGAGGTCGCGCTGGATGCGGGGCAGCGCGATGCCGGGGATGGCCGCGTCGGCGTTGTCCATGAAGGCCGCGCTCAGCGCGATACCGAGGACGATCCGGCGTCGGCGGGATACGGGTGGGCCGGTCTGGGCAGGGGGCGCTGGCATGACTCCTTCCCGGAGGATCGACTATTCTTTTCGCACCAAAATAGAGACTCTCTATGTTCGAGTCTCTCTATTTTAGAGAGAATAGAGAGAGGGGACCGCCGTGCCAACAGAGCCGGAAGGCCGCCGAGAGATGATCATGGCCGTGTCCGACCAGGGACGCCTGACGGCCATCCAGCTGGCGCTGTTCCACGTCGGCGTGGCCGGCCGGGCCGGGATCAACGTGACCGACTTCAACTGCCTGGCCGTCCTCGACAAGGAGGGCCCGCAGACCCCCCACGACCTCGCCGTACGGATAGGGCTGACGCGCGGCGGCGCCATCACCGCGGCCGTGGACCGCCTGCAGAAGGCGGGATACGTGCGCCGCAGCCGGGACGGCGCCGACCGGCGCCGCGTGCTCGTCGAGCTGGTGCGTGAGGGCCCCTACGGCGCGCTGCAGGAGATCCTGGCGGACGTCAACCGGGCCTACGCGGATCTGGCCGGGAGCTACAGCGACGCGGAGCTGACGATCATCCACGACTTCGCCGTCCGCGCCAACGACATCATGCGGAAGCAGACCCGGCAGCTGCTGCCGGACTAGACCGGGCCCGGCCGCCGACGCGAGACGACGGCGCCGCCCCCGGGAGAGCCCGTGGGCGGCGCCGTCGTGAAACGCGGGAAGAAGGGGGTCAGGTCTTCGAGCTGGAACGCTTGAAGATCTTGTTGCCCAGCCAGACCAGCGGGTCGTACCTCCGGTCGACGACGCGCTCCTTCATGGGAATCAGCGCGTTGTCAGTGATCTTGATGTGCTCGGGGCAGACCTCGGTGCAGCACTTGGTGATGTTGCAGTAGCCGAGACCGTGCTCCTCCTGGGCGGAGTCCTTGCGGTCGGCCACGTCGTACGGGTGCATGTCCAGCTCGGCGATCCGCATCAGGAAGCGCGGACCGGCGAAGTTGGTCTTGTTCTCCTCGTGGTCGCGGATGACGTGACAGACGTTGTTGCACATGAAGCACTCGATGCACTTGCGGAACTCCTGGGACCGCTCGACGTCGATCTGCTGCATCCGGAACTCGCCCGGCTTCACGTCGGCCGGAGGGGTGAAGGACGGGATCTCCCTGGCCTTCTGGTAGTTGAACGACACGTCCGTGACGAGGTCCTTGATCACCGGGAACGTCCGCATGGGCGTGACGGTGATCGTCTCCTCCTCGGTGAAGGTGGACATGCGCGTCATGCACCCGAGCTTCGGCCTGCCGTTGATCTCCATCGAGCACGAGCCGCACTTGCCGGCCTTGCAGTTCCAGCGGACGGCCAGGTCGGGGGCCTGGGTGGCCTGAAGCCTGTGGATGATGTCGAGGACGACCTCGCCCTCGTTCACCTCGACCGTGAAGTCCTCAAGCTTGCCCTCGCCGCCCTCGCCCCGCCAGACGCGGAACTTCGCCTTGTAACTCATGGTTACTCCTTGGCCAGCGCGTCAAAGGCGGCCAGCTCTTCCTCGGTGATGTACTTCTTCAGCTCGTCGCGGTCGAACAGCTCGATGAGGTCGTCCCGCATCGGAGGCTGCACCTGCTCCCGCACCGTGACACCGGAACCGTCCGGGGTGAGGGCGCAGAGCAGGATCTTGGTCCGCCACTCGGGCGACATGCCGGGGAAGTCGTCGCGGGTGTGGCCGCCTCGGCTCTCCTGGCGCAGCAGCGCCGCCTTCGCCACGCACTCCGAGACCAGGAGCATGTTGCGCAGGTCGAGGGCGAGGTGCCAGCCCGGGTTGTAGATGCGGCTGCCGGCCGCGCCGACGCCCTGGGCCCGCTCCTTGAGCTTCTCCACCGCCTCCAGCGCCTCGGAGACCTCCTCGGCCTTGCGGATGATGCCGACCAGCTCGTTCATCGTCCGCTGCAGCTCGTGGTGGACCTCGTAGGGGTTCTCACCCGCGCGCTCCAGCGGGGCCAGCGCCTCCGCGCTCGCCTCGGCCACGGCCTCCTCGGAGATCCTCGGCCGGGCCGCCAGGCCGTCCACGTACGAGGCCGCTCCGGCTCCCGCGCGGCGGCCGAACACCAGCAGGTCGGACAGCGAGTTGCCGCCCAGCCGGTTGGAGCCGTGCATGCCGCCGGAGACCTCACCGGCCGCGAACAGGCCGGGCACGGCCGCCGCGCCGGTGTCGGCGTCGACCTCGACGCCGCCCATGATGTAGTGGCACGTCGGGCCGACCTGCATGGCCTCCTTGGTGATGTCGACGTCCGCCAGCTCCTTGAACTGGTGGTGCATCGACGGCAGCCGCCTGATGATCTCAGCGGCCGGGAGGCGGGTGGAGACGTCGAGGTAGACGCCGCCCTGGGGTGATCCGCGGCCCGCCTTCACCTCGGAGTTGATGGCCCGCGCGACCTCGTCGCGGGGGAGCAGCTCCGGAGGGCGGCGGTTGTTGGCCTGGTCGGTGTACCAGCGGTCGCCCTCCTCCTCGGAGGTGGCGTACTTGTCCTTGAACACGTCGGGGATGTAGTCGAACATGAAGCGCTTGCCCTCGGAGTTCTTCAGCACCCCGCCGTCACCGCGGACGGACTCGGTGACGAGGATGCCCCTGACCGAGGGCGGCCAGACCATGCCCGTGGGATGGAACTGGATGAACTCCATGTTGATCAGCTTCGCGCCGGCCAGCAGGGCCAGCGCGTGACCGTCGCCGGTGTACTCCCACGAGTTGGACGTGACCACGTACGACTTGCCGATGCCGCCGGTGGCCAGCACGATCGCGGGGGCGTCGAACAGGATGAGCTTGCCGTTCTCCCGCCAGTAGCCGAAGGCCCCGGAGATCGCGCCGCTCCCGCCGGGACCCGTCTCCTTGAGCAGGCGGGTGACCGTGCACTCCTGGAAGACCTTGATGTACGCCTCGGCGTCGCCGTGCAGTCTCTCGTCCTCCTGCTGGAGCGCGACCACCCGCTGCTGCAGGGTGCGGATCAGCTCCAGGCCCGTGCGGTCGCCGACGTGGGCCAGCCGGGGGTACTCGTGCCCGCCGAAGTTACGCTGGCTGATCTTGCCGTCCTTGGTGCGGTCGAACAGCGCGCCCCAGGCCTCCAGCTCCCAGACCCGGTCGGGGGCCTCCTTGGCGTGCAGCTCGGCCATCCTCCAGTTGTTGAGGAACTTGCCGCCGCGCATGGTGTCGCGGAAGTGCACCATCCAGTTGTCGTCGCTGTTGACGTTGCCCATTGCGGCGGCGGCGCCGCCCTCGGCCATGACCGTGTGCGCCTTGCCGAACAGCGACTTGCAGACGATCGCCGTCCGCTTGCCCTGCTGGCGGGCTTCGATGGCCGCCCGCAGACCCGCACCGCCGGCGCCGATGACGACGACGTCGTATTCGTGACGCTCGATTTCCACAGGAGATCCTTATGCGAACGGGAAGGCGATGATGCCCTTGGCGACCAGGCGCACGTAGAGGTCGGCGCCCATGACGGAGAACATGGAGACCAGCGCGAGCTGCGAGTGCCTGGCGTTGAGCTTGGAGACGAAGCCCCAGGCCCGGTAGCGGATCGGGTGCTTGGAGAAGTGGTTCAGGCGCCCGGCCGTGATGTGCCTGCAGGAGTGGCACGACAGGGTGTACAGGTTGATCAGGATCGCGTTGACGATCAGGATCCACGTGCCCAGCCCCGCGGGCCTCTCGATCAGGGCCTTCACGGCGTCGTACGCCAGGATGAGGCCGACGACGATCGCCGCGTAGAAGAAGTAGCGGTGGACGTTCTGCAGGATCAGCGGGAACCGCGACTCACCGGAGTACTTCTTGTGCGGCTCGTTCACCGCGCAGGCCGGGGGCGAGAGCCAGAACCCCCGGTAGTAGGCCTTGCGGTAGTAGTAACAGGTGAAGCGGAACCCCGCGGGAAGGCCGAGGATCAGCAGGCCGGGGGGCAGGGTGTACCAGTCGCCGAAGGGGGCGAAGCCGAACAGTCGTGCGTCCGGCGGGCAGCTCGTCGCCAGACAGGGCGACGCGAACGGCGCGTGGTACGGCGACACGAAGTAGCTTGTATCAAAGATCGCCCACGTGGCGTAGACGAGGAATGCCGTGAAAATGATGAAAGTGACCAGCGGATAGCGCCACCACTGGTCGGTTCGCAGAGTGCGCTCCTTGATCTGCGCACGTTGCCTTCTGGCCGGGCTCTCGGCCGTTGTCTGGGTCATCGAGACCTCTCCACCTCCCGCGGACCCCGCTCGCCCAGGGGTCCGGGTTGTTTCAGTTGTGCCGCGCGCTGGCCATGGTCGCGCCGGCTCACACGTGCGCGCGCATGTTGGTGGGGGCTACGTTACGACGGCGCCTAGGGGTTGTGTGCAAGGGGTCTCTCACAATTTCACCGACCCGGTGTGATTCCTGTCACGTTCGCCTGCCAAGGGTACCTCGCCTGCGACGTCTCACGAGGTGGACGATCACAGGGAGGTCTCGGGGGGCCATAGACACAGGCGCGGCGGGTGGGCAACCCCTAAAATTCGTCCCCGCGCGCGCCCCCGGGGCCGTCAGTAGTGCTGGCCGGAGTTGGGCAGTTTGACGACGGTCACGAAGAAGTCGTCGATCCGCCGGACCACGCTGATGAACTGGTCGAAGTCGACCGGCTTGGAGACGTAGGCGTTGGCGTGAAGGTTGTAGCTGCGCAGGATGTCCTCCTCGGACTCCGACGTGGTCAGCACGACCACCGGGATCCCGCGGAGCCTCTCGTCGGCCTTGATGTCCTGGAGCACCTCCCGGCCGTCCTTGCGGGGCAGGTTGAGGTCGAGCAGGATCAGGTCGGGCCTGGGCACGTCGGCGTAGTCGCCCTCCTTGCGCAGGAAGGCCATGGCCTGCTCGCCGTCGTTGACCACGTGCAGCTTGTTGCGGACCTTGTTGAGCTCGAACGCCTCCCGCGTCAGCAGGACGTCGCCCGGGTCGTCCTCGACCAGGAGCACGTCGATCCAGCGCAGGTCATTCATCGGTTCCTCCAGCGTGAAGATCCCGGCCCTCGGGCCGGGGGGAGCGCGGCACGGTGCCGCGCGACTCGGTGACGTGTTCGGCGGCGCCTTCGGTGGCGTCTTCGGCGGTGGCGGCGACCAGGCCACCGTACGCGTGACCAGCGGTGATCAGGCCACCGCACGGGTGACCGGCGGTGATCAGGCCACCGCACGGGTGACGGGCGGTGATCAGGTCACCGTACGCGTGACCGGTGGCACCCTCGCCGCCGGGACGGTGGCGGGGTGGGACGCCCGCGGAGCCGGGGTGAGACCTCGGAGGGCGGGCACCGGCGGTGGGGCGGGAACTCTCACGGATGACCGTGGGACTCCCCTCCCTCCAGGGCGGGGAGGACGTCGGCCAGGTCCTTCGCGGGAAGGGTCCAGCGGAAGGTCGTGCCCGGCGTGGCGGTCCTTTCACCACTCCCGGCGGCTTCGCCGTTCTCGCCGTTCTCGCCGTCTCCGGTGTCGACCCAGATGTGGCCGCCGTGGTACTCGACGATCTTCTTGCAGAGCGCCAGCCCGATGCCCGTGCCCGCGTACACGTCCCGCCCGTGCAGGCGCTGGAAGATCAGGAAGATGCGGTCGGTGTACTTGCTGTCGATGCCGATGCCGTTGTCGGCGCAGGAGAACTCCCACATGTCCCCGTCGCGCCGCGCCCCGACGTGGATCACCGGCGGGTCCTGGGAGCGGAACTTGATCGCGTTGCCGACGAGGTTCTGGAAGAGCTGGGTCAGCTGCGCCCGGTTGCCGTAGACCTCGGGCAGCTCGTCGTGGGTGACCGTCGCCTCGCTGTCCTCGATGGTCGCGCCGAGGTTGTTCAGCGCGGCCCTGAACGGCACGGCGGTGTCGATCCCGGTGCGCTCGCCGCCCATCCTGCCGACCCGGGAGAAGTCGAGCAGGTCGTTGATCAGCATCTGCATGCGCTTGGCGCCGTCGACGGAGAAGGAGATGTACTGCTTGGCGCGCTCGTCGAGCTGGTCGCCGTAGCGCTGCTCCAGCATCTGGGTGAAGCTGGCCACCTTGCGCAGCGGCTCCTGCAGGTCGTGGCTGGCCACGTAGGCGAACTGCTCAAGCTCGCCGTTGGAGCGCTTCAGCTCCGCCGCCTGCTCCTCCAGCTTGCGCTGCGTCTCCGAGGACCGGCGCCACTCGGCGAGGATGCGGCGGCGCATCGCGTCGACGTGGCCCGACAGCTCGGACAGCTCGGCCGGGCGCTCGACTCTGAGCTTGTGGTCGAAGTCTCCCTGGGCGACCGCGCGGACCTGCTGGTTCAGCTCCGCCAGCGGGCGGAGCACCGCGTACCGCACGATGAGCACCGCGACGATCCCGGCCACGACCAGTGCCAGGGCCACCCCGATGAGCGCGGCGTAGAGGGCCTGCCAGCCGAGGTCGAGCCGTACGACACCGGCCTCGTGCAGCCGGTTCAGGTGGCTCTGGAGCGTCGCGAGGGACTGCCGGACCTGGTTGAAGCGGGTGGCGTTGATGGTGGCGTTCTGCCGGGCGGCCTCGGTCTTCAGGGTCGGTACGGCGGCGATGACCGTCTCCGCGTAGTCGCGCCGCCAGGCCTCTCCCGCGGCCTTCAGCGCGGCCACCTCGGCGCCGACCGTCTGCCGTTCCGGTATCCGGGGGAGCAGCGCGGTGAGCGTGTCCAGCGAGGTCCGCTCCGCGGTGATCGCGTTCCGGTAGTCCTGGAGGGAGACCTCCTCGTTGGTCCTGCCGTACGCCCGGACCGAGCTCTCCTGCGAGGTCATCGCGTTGGAGATCTCCAGGAGGCGCAACGCCGACGGGTCGATGACGTCGACCAGCGTCTCCCTGGCCTCCCGGGTCTCCTCGATCGACTTGATCGTGACGACGGCCGAGAGCATGAAGACCAGCGCGATGCCCACCCCGGCGAACGTGAACCAGCGCCCCACCGGGAGGTTCCCGAACCCCTTCGAGGGGGTGAGGGCGGGCAGGGGATGAGGGCTGGAACCACGGCCAGGACGGTCGGAACGATCTGTCATCGGTTTCCGCTCCGGGAGATGAGCACGGTCGCGAGGTCGTCGCTGAGCGCGTCGCGGTTCAGCTCGATGACGCGTTCGATGAGGCGGTCGAGCTCGATCCCGCCCTGTTCCTGGACGAGCCTGAGCAGGCCCTCGGTGCCGAGCAGGTCGGGCCCGCCGCCCACGGTGGCCTCGATCAGGCCGTCGGTGTAGAGCAGCAGCGACCAGTCGTCGCCGAGCGGGACGTCGATCGCCGACCACCGGACGTCCTGGAAGATCCCCAGCGGAGGGCCGGAGGGGGTGCCGGGCACCACGCCGATCACGCCGTCGCGGATCAGCAGCGGAGGCGGGTGGCCGACCACGTGCATCCGGGCCGCGCTGAGCGCGGGGTCGATCGTGACGATGCACAGGGTGGTGAAGATCTCCGCGGACTTGCGCTCCAAGCGGAGCACCGCCTCCAGGGTGGAGAGCAGCTCGTTGCCGGTGTGCCCGGCCAGGACCAGGGTCCGCCAGGCGATCCTGAGCGCGACCCCCAGCGCGGCCTCGTCGGGGCCGTGCCCGCACACGTCGCCGACCACCACGTGGACGGCGCCGTCGGGGCTCTGCACGGTGTCCCAGAAGTCACCGGCGAGCAGGGCGCGCCTGCGTCCCGGCAGGTAGCGGGCCTGGTGGTCCAGGACCCCTGGGGTCAGCAGCGGGACCGGCAGCAGCCCGCGTTCGAGGCGGGAGTTCTCCTTGGTGAGCAGCTCGGCCTCGACCAGCCTGCGCTGGGCCAGGTCGGCGCGCTTGCGCTCTATCGAGTAGCGGATCGCCCGCGCCAGCAGGCGGGCCTCCACGTCCTGCTTGACCAGGAAGTCCTGGGCGCCCGCGGAGACGGCCTCCACGCCGACGTGGGTGTCGTTCAGACCGGTCAGCACGAGCACGGCGGCGTGCGGCGCCATCGACAGCACCTGCTCCAGTGCCTCGAGGCCGGACGCGTCGGGCAGGGAGAGGTCGACGAGCACGCACTGCACGTCCTGGGTGAGGCGCTCCCGGCTCTCGGCCAGGCTGCGCACCCAAATGATCTTGGGTGGGTTGTCCGCCTCGCTGAGCAGCTCCTCCACGAGGAAGGCATCGCCCGCGTCGTCCTCGATGAGGAGAAGCGTGAGCGTTTCATTGGCGGGGGCGGTCACGGACGCCTCTTCGTTGGATCGGGAGAACCTGTCGACGCTACGTAGAATAGTGTGACACCGGGACTTAGAGGGTGTTGATCAGCCACCTTGATCCACCCGGCCGCTATTGTGCCCGCCGCACGTCGGGAACGCGCCAAGGGTGCCCGCCGGACGCGAGCCGGGTGCCTGTCCGGTCACCCGCCGCGACTGCCCGGCGCCGGAGGCGGCAAACCCCCGGCCACCACGCGAAACGAGCACCTCCGCCGCCCGCCTCGCCCGCCGTGTCGATCAAGTATTGGTGATCAGGTCGAGTCCCTGGGGGAGGCTGCCGTCGCGGGCGGCCTCGGTGAGGAAGAGGAGCAGGGTCGCGCGGAAGGCCTGGGCGGCGCGGGTGGGCTCGACGTCCTTGCGGTGCGCGATGGCTATGGTGCGGTGCAGCCCGGGGGGCGCCAGGGGCGTCCCGGCCAGTCCTGGGCGGCCGTCCAGCACCATCGAGGGGACGAGCGCGATCCCCAGCCCGGCCTCCACGAAGCGCAGCACGGCGTCCATCTCGCCGCCCTCCACCGCGAACCTGGGCTCGAACCCGGCCTGCCTGCACGCGCTGAGCGTGGCCTCCCGCAGGTCGTACCCGCGCCTGAACATCACCATCGGCCGCCGCCGCAGCTCCTCGATGCGCACGTACGGCCTGCGGGTGTGGTCGTCCGAGGGGGAGGCGACGACGAGGTTCTCCCGCAGGATCTCCTCGGTGACGAGGGCCGGGTCGTCGCTGTGCAGCGGCATGATGATCAGCGCCAGGTCGAGCTGGCCGCGGGCGAGGGTGCGGACCAGGTCGCGGGAGCCGCCCTCCTCGACGAACAGCTCGATGCCGGGGTAGGCGTGATGGAACCTGGCCAGCGCGTCGGCGAGCAGCCCGGCGCAGAGCGAGGGGGTCGCGCCCAGCCGGACCCGGCCCCGGCGCAGGCCCGCCAGCTCGCCGACCTCGCTCCTGGCTGTCTCGGCGTCGGCCAGCATCCTGCGGGCCAGCGGCAGCAGGGCCTCGCCCGCCGGGGTCAGCGTGACGTTCCCCCGGGCGCGGCTGAACAGCGGCGCGCCGAGCTCGGCCTCCAGGGCCTTGATCTGCTTGCTCAGCGAGGGCTGGGCGACACGCATCCCCTCGGCGGCCTGGGTGAAGTGCCGGGCCTCGGCGACCGCCACGAAGTAGGCGAGTTGCTGGAGCTGCACGTTTCCCAAGCGTAGGGGGTCCCCGGCGGACGGCCTCACCGGCGTGCGTGTTCCCGGGCACCTGGGGTCCCGGGCGCGTGGGGTGTGGGACATATGGGATGCACGGGACGTATAGCGCACGGACCCTCCGGCCTCGGATCCGGGACCGGTGACGACGTGGGAGACGATGGGAGATCGCGGTGGGGGAGCTGTGAGATTGCTCGCACCGCGCGGGGGACGCGCCCCCGGAAGCGGCGGGAACGCACAGCTGATAGCCACAGGCTATGGAAACCACATCCACGATGACTTGGACGGCGGTAAAACCTCCTACCTAGCGTGACAAACGTGACTGCCACGATTGAGCGCGGATCCGCCACCGCGCCGGTGAAACCCCCGGCGGACGCCCCCGCGAAGCCGAAGCGGCCCACACGGCCCACACGGCGGGGCGGCTTCCTGCGCTCCTCCAACGGCAAGAAGGCCGTGATGGCCGTCACGGGTGCCGTGATGGTGCTCTTCCTCGTCGGCCACATGGCCGGGAACCTCAAGAGCTTCTTCGGCGCGGAGTCCTTCAACTCCTACGCGGCCTTCCTGCGGACCATGGGCGAGCCGATCCTCCCGCACCGCGTCCTGCTGACCGTCGTCGAGATCGGGCTGGTCGCCGCCGTCGGGCTGCACATGTGGGCGGCGGTCTCCCTGGCCCGGCGGGCGCGCAAGGCCCGCCCGGTCAGGTACGCGGCCAGGCGCAGGTCTCGGGCGAACGGCTACGCGGTCCACACCATGCGCTACGGCGGCGTCGTCATCGTGCTGTTCGTGATCTACCACCTGCTCGACCTGACGTTCGGCGCGGTCAACCCGGCGGGTTCCGGCTCCACCCCGTACGAGCGCCTGGTCGAGGGCTTCGCGCCCTCCCGCTGGTGGGTCACCCTGTTCTACGTGCTCGCGGTCGTCATGGTCGGCCTGCACCTGCGCCACGGCCTGTGGAGCGCCTTCCAGACGCTCGGCCTGGCGGGCCGCCGAGGCTACCGTCCGCTGAGGGCCGCCGCCACGGGGCTGTCGGCCCTGCTGGTCGTCGGCTTCCTCGCGGTCCCGGTCGCGGTCGCGGCCGGAGTGATCAAGTGAGCGGGACCCGGTGCGACGGGAGCGTCGGCGTACAGGAGGCGGGTCTTCCGTACGCAGGTCTTCCGCACGTTGGTTTTCCATGCGCGGGTTTTCCGTACGGCGAACGAGAAGCGGGTCTTCCGCGTGGTGGGCGAGGAGCGGTGAGCGGGTCATGAGCGCGAGATACACAGAGGGCGAGCCGATCCGCGACACCAAGGCCCCCGACGGCCCGATCGAGGACCGCTGGGAGAAGCGCAAGTTCGGCGCCAAGCTGGTCAACCCGGCCAACAAGCGCAAGCTGAACGTCATCGTCGTGGGCACGGGCCTGGCGGGCGGCTCGGCCGCCGCGACCCTCGGCGAACTGGGCTACAACGTCAAGTCCTTCTGCTATCAGGACACCCCCCGCCGCGCGCACTCCATCGCGGCCCAGGGCGGCATCAACGCGGCCAAGAACTACCGGGGCGACGGCGACTCGATCTACCGGCTGTTCTACGACACGGTCAAGGGCGGCGACTTCCGCGCCCGCGAGTCCAACGTCTACCGGCTCGCCCAGGTCAGCGTGAACATCATCGACCAGGCCGTGGCCCAGGGCGTGCCGTTCGCCCGCGAGTACGGCGGCCTGCTCGACACCCGCTCCTTCGGCGGCGCGCAGGTCTCCCGTACCTTCTACGCGCGCGGCCAGACGGGCCAGCAGCTCCTGCTCGGCGCGTACCAGGCGCTGGAGCGGCAGATCGCGGCCGGTACCGTCGAGATGCACACCCGCCACGAGATGCTCGACCTGATCGTCTCCGACGGCCGGGCGCGCGGCGTCATCGTCCGCGACATGGTCACCGGCGAGATCGAGCGGCACCTGGCCGACGCGGTCGTGCTGGCCAGCGGCGGGTACGGCAACGTGTTCTTCCTGTCGACCAACGCCAAGGGCTGCAACACCACGGCGATCTGGCGGGCGCACCGGCGCGGCGCGATGTTCGCCAACCCCTGCTACACCCAGATCCACCCGACCTGTATCCCGGTCAGCGGCGACTACCAGTCGAAGCTGACCCTGATGTCGGAGTCGCTGCGCAACGACGGCCGCGTGTGGGTGCCGCTGGAGCGGGGCGACACCCGCCCGGCTTCGGAGATCCCCGAGGAGGAACGTGACTACTACCTGGAGCGCATCTACCCGGCGTTCGGCAACCTGGTCCCGCGTGACATCGCCTCCCGCGCCGCCAAGAACGTCTGCGACGAGGGGCGCGGCGTCGGCCCCGGCGGCCTGGGCGTCTACCTCGACTTCGCCGACGCGATCCGCCGCCTGGGCCGCGACGCGGTGGAGAAGAAGTACGGCAACCTCTTCGAGATGTACGAGCGCATCACCGGCGAGGACCCCTACGTCCAGCCGATGCGCATCTACCCTGCCGTCCACTACACGATGGGCGGCCTGTGGGTGGACTACGACCTGCAGTCCACGATCCCGGGCCTGTTCGTGATCGGCGAGGCCAACTTCTCCGACCACGGCGCCAACCGTCTCGGCGCGTCCGCGCTGATGCAGGGCCTGGCCGACGGCTACTTCGTGCTGCCGACCACGATCGGCGACTACCTCGCGAACGGCCCGTACGGCGAGGTCGACGAGGAGGCCGTGGCCGAGGCCGAGGTCGCGGTGCGCGAGAAGATCGCCAGGTTGCTGTCGAACGACGGGGACCGCACCGCCGACTCCTACCACCGCGAGCTGGGCAAGCTCATGTGGGACTACTGCGGCATGGAGCGTACCGAGGAGTCGTTGCGCAAGGCCCTGGAGCGGATCCCCGAGCTGCGCGAGGAGTTCTGGAGGAACGTGAAGGTCTCCGGCGAGGCCGGGGAGCTCAACCAGGCGCTGGAGCGGGCCGGGCGGGTGGCCGACTTCTTCGACCTGGCCGAGCTGATGTGCGTCGACGCGCTGCACCGCACCGAGTCGTGCGGCGGCCACTTCCGCGCCGAGTCGCAGGACGCCGACGGCGAGGCCCTGCGCGACGACGAGCACTTCGCCTACGTCGCCGCCTGGGAGTACGGGGAACAGGGCCCGGTCCTGCACAGGGAAGATCTCGACTACGAGTACGTCAAGATGAGCCAGCGGAGCTACAAGTGAGTGCACCCGACGTAGTGAGCGAAGTGGCTCGCGAGGAACGAGGCGTCGTGTCGGAGACGCGCCAGGCGAGTTCGTGCGCAGTGAATTTCGTGTGCAGTGAATGAGGAGCGGTAAGCGAACCATGGGCATGAATCTCACCCTCAAGGTCTGGCGGCAGAGGGGCCCCGAGGACAAGGGCCGCATGGTCACCTACCGGGTCGAGGACGTGTCACCGGACATGTCCTTCCTGGAGATGCTCGACGTCCTCAACGAGCGGCTCATCCTGGAGGGCGACGACCCGGTCGCCTTCGACCACGACTGCCGCGAGGGCATCTGCGGCATGTGCGGCATGGTCATCAACGGCGTCGCGCACGGCGAGCAGGTGGCCACCACCACCTGCCAGCTGCACATGCGGCACTTCGAGGACAACGCGGTCATCACCATCGAGCCGTGGCGCGCCGCGCCCTTCCCGGTGGTGAAGGACCTGGTCGTGGACCGCTCGGCGTTCGACCGGATCATCCAGGCGGGCGGCTTCGTCTCCGTCCCGGCGGGATCGGCCCCCGACGCGCACAGCGTCCCGGTGAAGAAGGTCGACGCCGACGCGGCGTTCGACGCGGCCACCTGCATCGGCTGCGGCGCCTGCGTCGCCGCCTGCCCGAACGGCTCGGCCTCTCTCTTCACCGCCGCCAAGATCACCCACCTGGCCCTGCTGCCGCAGGGCCAGCCCGAGCGCGACTCCCGCGCCAAGGCCATGGTCGAGCAGATGGACGCTGAGGGCTTCGGCGGCTGCACCAACACCGGAGAGTGCACGGCGGTCTGCCCCAAGGGCATCCCGCTGGATACCATCGCCCAGATGAACCGCGACTACCTGCGGGCCGCGAAGTAGGTTCTCCCGGGAGCCGCCCCGGTCGCCGGGGCGGCTCCCGCTGTTCGCGTCCCGGATCGTCGCCACTCTCCGGTCGATGGTCGATGGTCGATGGGTGATGAGTGACGGTTGATGTTTGACGCGACGCACGTCCCGCGCCGGGCCGCTACCGTCGATCGTCCGCGATGTGACGGCCGGGCCGGTCGCGGACCTCGATCCCGCCGGGTGACGCGTGGAGTCCGCGTGTCGTCGACACGAACCGATCACCCAGGAGAGAACCCGCGATGAGTCCCGAGCCGACGCCGCCCCAGGAGCTCGCCGAGCCCATGATCGAGATCCCCGCCGGGAAGATCTTCCTGCGGGACGAGGGGACGAAGGCGATCTGGAAGGTCGAGGTCGGGGCCTTCCTGCTGGCGTCGTACCCCGTGACCCGCGAGCTGTACCGCGCCGTTCTGGGGGAGGAGGGCGAGGTGTCCGCGAGCCCGGCGGGACCGCGGACACCGATGACCGAGGTCTCCTGGCTGGAGGCCGTCCGGTTCTGCAACCTGCTCTCCGAGGCGGCGGGCCTCGACCCCTGCTACTCGGCGGGCGACGACCGCGACGGGCAGGACGTGGTCTGCGACTGGAAGGCTGGCGGCTATCGCCTCCCGTCCGAGGCGGAGTGGGAGTACGCGTGCAGGGCCGGAACCTCCGGCGTCCGCTACGGAGAGCTGGACGAGATCGCCTGGTACCAGGAGAACTCCGGCGGCCGGGTGCACGACGTCGCGACCAGGGCGCCGAACGCGTGGGGCCTGCACGACATGATCGGCAACGTGTGGGAGTGGTGCTGGGATCTCTACGATCCCGGCGTCTACGGCCCGTACCGCGTGTTCCGCGGCGGAGGCGCGTACGACCTCCCCCGAGGATGCCGGGCGTCGTGCCGCCGCAAGAGCCACCCGACCTTCCGCGTCGACGACCTAGGGTTCCGGCTCGCCCGGTCGCGCTGAGCGTTGAGCGGCCCCGGGCCGGGCCCGGCGGCATCGGCGCGCCCGAGCCCGTACCCGATCTCAAGCGGAGAGCGGGGAGACGCCCCGCGCCGGGCCCGACGGCATCGGCGCGCCCGAGCCCGTACCCGGCCTCAAGCGCTGAGCGGTGAGAGGGAAGACGCCCCGGACCGGGCCCGACGGCACCGGCGCGCCCGAGCCCGTACCCGGTCCCCCGGCTCGGTGTAGCTAGCCCAGCTCGCTGACGATCTCCTGCCGCAGGCTCGCGAAGTCGAGGCCCGCGTCGGTCAGGACCTTGCCGCCCAGCCCTCCGCCCTCGCGCAGGAGGCCCAGGAGGATGTGGCCGTCGCCGATGTAGTTGTGCTTGAGGTTGACGGCCTCGCGCAGGGACAGCTCCAGGGTCTTCTTCGCCCGGGGGCTGAAGCGGATGTGGAAGCCGCCGAGCACGCGTCCCCGCCGCTCGACGTCGGGCCTGCGGTCCAGGGCGCCGGGCCCGAAGGCCGCCTCGACCTTCTCCCTGATGGCCGACAGGTCGATGCCGATCGACTCCAGCGCCTCGGCGTCGAGGGCGTCGCCCGGCTTCTGCGGGGTGAGGCGGACGACCGACCGGTAGGCTCCGGCGTGGTCGAGGCCGTGCCGGCCCAGCACCCGCGCCGAGAGGCTCTCCGGCTGGCCGAGCAGGCCGAGCAGGATGTGCTCGGTGTCGATGATGTCGTGCCGCAGTCTGCGGGCGTTCTCCTGTGCGAGGGTCACCGCCTGGCGGGCCTCACGGTGGAACCGTTCGAACATCGCTATCTCTCCCGTCTCAGCAAACCTCGGCCGCCCGCGTACTTCTTGTGCACCGCCTGCCGGGTCACTTCCAGGCAGTGCGCGATCTCCTGCCAGGACCAGCCCTGCTCCCGGGCGTTCTCCACCTGGAGGGCCTCCAGCCGGTCGACCAGCGTCCGCAGTGCCCGTACGGCCCGCAGGCCCACGGCCGGATCGCGGCTACCGGCGTCGGATGCCAGCTGCGCCGTATCACTCATGCATGTCAATCTAGGTTGACGCGGACCATCTGTCAACTCCGATTGACGACGACACGCCGGGAAGGCCGAAAATGATTTGCCTGGTCAGGGCGGAGTTTGTGACCCTTGCAGGGACATGCGCTCCTTACCCACCGCCGACCCCGGCGTTCCCGATGCCCGCAGCCCGGTCCGTTACCTGCGGTGGGTGGCCCGCATGCAAAGGGGCCCGCTGCTCCTCGGCATCGTCTACGCCATCCTGTGGTGGCTCGCGATGGCGCTCGTGCCGTACGCCATGGGCAAGGGGATCGACGCCATCAGGGCCGACGACGCGTCGTCCCTGACCACCTGGGGCGGGGTGGTGCTCGCCCTGGGGATCACGCAGGCCGTCACGGGCATCCTGCGCCACCGGCTGGCCGTCTACAACTGGCTGGCCGCCGCCTACCGGACCGTGCAGGTCACCGCCAGGCAGTCGACCCGGCTGGGCGCGACCCTGCCCAAGCGCATGTCCACCGGCGAGGTCGTCAGCGTCGGCAACTCCGACATCGCCCACATCGGCAACGCGATCGACATCCTGATCCGGGGCAGCGGCGCGATCGTCGCCATCGCCGTCGTGACCGTCATCCTGATGACGAGTTCGCCGCCGCTCGGCCTGACGGCGCTGGTGGGCCTGCCCCTCATGGCGGCCGCCGTCGCCCCCCTGCTCAAGCCGCTGCACCACCGTCAGAACGCCCACCGCGACCTGCAGGGCGACCTCTCCACCCGCGCCGCCGACATCGTCGCCGGACTGCGGGTGCTGCGCGGCATCGGCGGTGAGCGGGTCTTCGCCGACCGCTACGGCACCGAGTCCCAGCGGGTGCGCCGGGCCGGCGTGCGGGTGGCCTCCGTCGAGTCGATGCTGGAGGGCGCGCAGGTGCTGCTGCCGGGGCTGCTGATCACCGTGGTGACCTGGCTCGGCGCGACCTTCGCGATGCGCGGCGAGATCAGCGCCGGTCAGCTCGTCGCCTTCTACGGCTACGCCGCCTTCCTGATCGCCCCCGTACGCACCCTCACCGAGGCCGCGGACAAGCTGACCAAGGGGCACGTCGCCGCCCGCAGGGTGGTGCGCATCCTCTCGCTGAAGCCGGAGGTGGAGGGCGGCACCGGCCGCTCGGAGGGCGGCCTGCTGCGCGACGTGACCTCCGGGGTCGCCGTGCGTCCCGGCATGCTCACCGCCGTCGCGGCGGCCGTCCCCGAGGAGGCCGTGGCCATCGCCGACCGGCTCGGCCGCTACAGCGAGGGCGACGTCGACTTCGGCGACGTGGCGCTGGAGACCCTGCCGATCTCCGAGGTGCGCCGCCGGATCCTCGTCGCCGACAACGACGCCAAGCTGTTCGCCGGGGTGCTCAGGGACGAGCTCGACGTCACCGGCCGGGCCACGGCCGAGGAGCTCGGCCAGGCGCTGCGGGCCGCGTGCGCCGAGGACATCGTCGAGGCGCTGCCCGGTGGTCTCGACGGCCGCGTCGCCGAGGCGGGCCGGGAGTTCTCCGGTGGCCAGCAGCAGCGGCTCCGGCTCGCCAGGGCGCTCACCCTCGACCCGGAGGTGCTCATCCTCATCGAGCCTACCAGCGCGGTCGACGCCCACAGCGAGGCGCGCATCGCCGACCGGCTGGCCAAGGCCCGCGCGGGCAAGACCACGCTGGTCTGCACGACCAGCCCGCTGGTGCTCGACCGCACCGACCACGTCGTCTACGTCGAGGGAGGCGTCGTGCGCGCCGAGGGCACGCACCGGGAGCTCCTGGCCGCCCACCCGGGTTACACCGCCGTCGTCACCCGAGGGGAAGAGTCATGAGCAGGCAGATCCTGCCCGTCGCCGACCAGGCGCAGGTCCGGGCGTACGCCCGCAGGCTCACCCTGAAGTACCCCCGCGACCTGACCGTGGCCCTGGTCCTGCACGCCCTGGCCGCCGTCGCGGGCCTGGCGGTGCCGTGGCTGCTCGGCGGCCTCGTCCAGGGGGTCCACAACGGTTCCGGGGTCGACGTCACCCAGGTGGCGCTGGCCATCGGCGGCTTCGTGGTCGCCCAGGCGGTGCTGGTCAGGTTCGCCGTCTACGCCTCCTCCAAGCTCGGGGAGAAGGTCCTCGCCGAGCTGCGCGAGGAGTTCGTCGGGCGGGTGCTCGGCCTGCCGCTGTCCACGGTCGAGCGCGCCGGATCCGGCGACCTGATCTCGCGGACCTCCCGCGACGTCGACTCGCTGTCGCGCACCGTACGTCACGCCGTGCCCGAGACGCTGATCGCGCTGGTCACCTGCGCGATCACCGTCGGCGCGCTGGTGGTGGTCGGGCCGCTGCTCGCGCTGCCCTCGCTGCTGGCCGTCCCCATCCTGTGGATCTCCACCCGCTGGTATCTCAAGCGGGCCAGGGACGGATACCTGCGTGAGAGCGCGGCGTACGCCGACATGACCGACGGCCTGGCCGAGACGGTCAACGGCGCCCGCGCCGTGGAGGCCCTGGGCCTGCAGCGGCGGCGCCACCGCCGCACCGACGACGACATCGCCGAGTCGTGGGCGGCCGAGAGTTACACGCTGGGCCTGCGCACGGTCTGGTTCCCGTCGGTCGAGCTCGGCTACGTGATCCCGATCGTGGCGACGCTGGTCATCGGCGGCCTCTTCTACATCCGGGGCTGGGTCTCGCTGGAGCAGGTCACCGCCGCCACGCTGTACGTCCAGCAGCTCATCGACCCGCTCGACCGGCTGCTCATGTGGATCGACGAGCTCCAGGTCGGCGGCGCCTCCATGGCCCGCCTGCTGGGCGTCGCCGAGGTGCCCGACGACCGCGAGGCCGGTTCCAGCGCCCCCGAGGGCAGCGAGCTGCGGGCCGACGACGTCCGCTACGCCTACCGCGAGGGCCACGACGTGCTGCACGGCATCGACCTCACGGTCAGACCGGGTGAGCGGCTGGCGATGGTCGGCCCGTCCGGGGCGGGCAAGTCCACGCTGGGCCGCCTGCTCGCGGGCATCCACGGCCCCCGCACCGGCTCGGTCGCGGTCGGCGGCGTCCCGCTGGTCGAGCTCCCCCTGGACGACCTGCGCGGCCACGTCGCCCTGGTGACCCAGGAGCACCACATCTTCCGGGGCACCGTACGCGACAACGTGCTGATCGCCCGGCCCGACGCCGACGACGCGCGGGTCCGCGAGGTGCTGGAGGCCGTCAACGCCTGGGAGTGGGTCGAGGCCCTGCCCGAGGGGCTCGACACGGCCGTCGGCTCCGGCGGTGAGTCCATCCCCGCGGCCCAGGCGCAGCAGCTCGCCCTGGCCCGGCTGGTGCTGGCCGATCCGCACACTCTCGTCCTGGACGAGGCCACCTCGCTGATCGACCCCCGAGCCGCCCGCCACCTGGAGCGCTCGCTGGCCGCCGTCCTCGACGGCCGTACGGTCATCGCCATCGCCCACCGCCTCTACACGGCCCACGACGCCGACCGCGTCGCGGTGGTCGAGGACGGCCGCATCACCGAACTCGGCTCCCACGAGGAGCTCGTCGCGGCGAAGGGCTCGTACGCGGCACTGTGGAGCAGCTGGCACGGCACATCCAGGTGAGACCAGGCGCGGGTCGCGTACGACGGCGCGGTTCCGCTTCGTCGCTAGCATGATCTAAATGCTGACAATCCATGAAGCGCCGCGGCGAAACCGACGGCGCCTGGCATGGCTCGACGCTCTGCGTGGCATCGCCGCTCTGATAGTGGTTTTCGAGCACGCGCTTGAGCCGCTGCTCCCCGAGGCGCGACTGCCGGTCAAAGCGGTCTTCGAGCCCGGCTGGTACGGGGTGATGGTGTTCTTCCTGGTCAGCGGCTACATCGTGCCCGCATCGCTGGAGCGGCGAGGCAGCATGCGGGATTTTTGGATATCTCGTTTCTTTCGGTTGTATCCGCTGTTCGGGGTGTGCGTGGCGGGCATGGCGCTGCTGGCCGCGGTGGGCTGGGATGAGCCGCACATCTGGTGGAGTTCCCGGTCGGTTTCCCTGGCACTGGGGCATCTGACGATGCTGCAGAACCTGCTGTATATGCCGAACCTGGCCAACGTACTGTGGACGCTCTCGTACGAGATGGCCTTCTATCTGCTGCTGACCGCGATGTTCACCCTGGGCGTGAACCGAAGGAGCACCACGGGCGCGCTCGGCTTCGCCGCGGTGGCCGTGCTGGGCGCGGGCGCGCTGCCGGTCACGCTGCTGTCGGCCGGAGGGGCGGGCCGGATGCTGACGGTCGCGCTGCTGGTGATCGCACTGGTGGCGGTGGGCCTGACCGCCGTGCTCAAGGGGTCGGGCGTGCTACGGCAGGCGGGCGCGATCGTCATCGGGGCTACCGTGCTGGTGCTGCTGGCGGTCAACCAGAGCTATCCCGGCCCTTGGCAGGGGCTACTGATCATGGCCAGCATGTTCGCCGGTACGGCGCTGTATCGGGCCGAGGCGGGCGAGATCTCCTGGAAACACGCTGGATGGGTGGTGCTGGTTCCGCTGGCCGGGGTCTGGCTGGCACGAGACGAGTTCGGTCTGCAGACGGCTACGGTCGCCGCCTGGATCACCTTCGCCGCCGGAATGGCGCTGCGGCACCGCAGGATGCCGCGGGCCCTGGCCTGGCTGGGGCTGGTCAGCTACTCGATTTATCTGCTCCACCCGCTGCTCCTGGAAAGCGTCGAGCGATTCTGGCCTGAGCCGCTGGCTGTGCCGCTGGGTCTGCGACTGGTGGCACTGGTGTGCGTGCTGGGGCTACTCCTCGGAATCAGCGCGCTGACCTGGCGTTTCGTGGAGGCTCCAGCACAACGGCTGGGCAGGCGCCTCGCATCAGGCGACGGGTAGCGAGAAACCCCAGGCGTACACGGCCGGGCACCCGGGAAATCGTTTCCGGTTTTTTCGGGTGCCCGGCTTCTCCGCGTACCCGACGTGCCCGCTGCCTCCGAATGACACGTCCTGTTCCGGACCTGTTGCGACCCTTCACGGGGGTAACGACGCGGCTGTCTCGTGTCGGGAGGCCGGCTCCCGGGGGTGGCCTTCCGCTTACCCGGACAAAGCTTGAGGATGCCCCGTGCCAAACGGCACCTCGGCAACACGGCGCCAGTCCCACGAGGTCTCCGGGCCGTCCTGAACAACAAGACTGATGCCGCCTATGGTGACCTCGCGGTCCGGCAACCGCCGTCCCAACGCTGCGATGATCGGAGCTGACGGTCCGTCCGCGCAGCTGTACGCCACCGTGACATGAGGCGTCCACGGCTCGTGGGCGAGCGCACCTTCTCGGCCGGTAGCGGTGCGGGTCGACGCCCGCACCGCTTCGAGCATCGGAAGGAGACGCTCGGCGGGCCGAGCTTCCAGCACAATGGCCTCGGGGTGGTACAGCACGCGCCCGAGGGTCACGGTGATCGGCGATACCCGCGCGAGCAGTTTTCCGGCCTCCCGCACCATCATGTCCATCTGGTCATCGGTGATCTCGTGGGAGAACCCCGCGATGAACGTGGTCAGATGAAGGAATTCCGGCGGGACCAGGTCCAGGCCGGGGATCCCCGCCAGCCGTTCACGGGCTTCCCGTACGGCGGCACACGCCTCGGGGTGATCCCGGAGCAGGACATGCCAATAGAGCTGCCCCTGCCCCGGAGGCAGCATCCGCCGCCTCTGCCAGCGGTTGACCATACGTTCCGGTAACGGGCTCACACGTTCTCCTCGACGACTGCGGACATGGCGGCGGTGATGAACTCTCGGATCTGCTCCCGAAGACCGGCTGCTATTTCGGAACCGTCGAAGCGACGATCTTGCAAGCGGACATCCATCTCCACCAGATAGTTGATGATGGTGGCCATACGGAGTTCCGGGGGCATAGTCATCACAGGTGCGATCTGGTCGGCCGCGCCGTGAAGATCACCCATCATCACGTAGGCGTTGGCCGCGCCGAACCTGATCTGCGCCCATGTCCCGAGCACGTATGGTTCCCCTGAATCCCATGCGGCATCCGCCATCTCCGCAGCTTGTAGTGCCGCCTCCGAGTCGCCCGCTTGCAGGGCCACCGACAGTCCGAACAGGGCCTGGCGAGGACGGGGACATGACCATGGGGACACCCCAGAGTCGGTGGTCACCGTTCCGGCCGCTTCTTCAGCCCGCCGCAGTGCTTCACGAGCTCGGTCGAAATCGCCGAGCAGTCCAGCGGCATTGGCCTCCTGGCTGGCAAGCAGGATCCGTAGTGGCGTCGATGGGCTGCACTCGAAGCCTCGCCGCGCCACATCCGCAGATACCGCATACCGGCGGCGCCATCGTTCCGTCTTCGCCTGTGCGCTCAGGGCGGGAGCCGTGTTGGCTCCAGCTTCGTCCGCACACAGAGCCGCCGTCATCCCGCTGACGATGGCGGCTTCGTCGTTGTGGAGATCTCCCAGGAGGATGCAGGCGTGCGCAAGTAGGTCGGCGTCGATTCGCAGCAGTTCACGAGTCTGGCGTAGTCGCTGCTTGCCGCTACACAGCAGAGCTTGTGTTTGCCGGTGAAGACGAGTGACGTCGGTGAGCATTCGTCCTGGGGGCGTCCGCGTGTGATGCTCGGCGAGGCGGTGTGTCGCTTCGTCGAGCATGGCGATCGTGCTGTCTCCAACATTGGTCTTCTCGATCCAGGCGGCGAGTTCGATCGCTTCACCGGAGAAGGACGATAGACCGTGCGGGTGAGGGCTCGACTCGCCGAACAAACCGATCTCGTCGACCCCGAAGGCCCGAGCGAACAACTGGGGATAAGGCTCGCTTGGCCGGTGCTTACCGGCTTCCCAAGAGCGGACCATGCGGATCAACGATTCGTGAGTCGGCAGATGCGCGCGTGTGCGGTCACCTGCCGCATTGACCAGTTGCCGGGCCATGTCCTTTAAGGACCATTCGCGGGACCGCCGCTCATCGCGCAACCGGACAGCCCACACAGGAAGATCATTCATGTGCGCACCTCGTGGGAAACGCGGGGGATATCCACCCGCCTCCAAAGTATCCCCTGCCACGAAGCGATCACGCAGCGTTCTCATGGAGTCCCGATGAAAAGGCGAACCTGCCCGGCTTGCGATGTCCGGACGAGTTCTTGATGAGGAAGCGAGTCCTGAGCCATGGCCAAGGTTGGAGCTATCCGGATCCGCTGGAGTGGCGCTCTCGTGGGGAAGTGCGCGGGTGTTTCCCAGGCGCGGGCTGCTCCCTCGGCCGTTGTCGAGCGTCTGGTGCTCCCACTGACCGAGAAGCAGAGTGATGGCCGCATCGGTGGCGCTCGACGGCTCTCCGCCCTGTGCCGCGCCGCGAAACTGGCCGCCGTGCTGAACGATGTTCACGGCATCTCGGTGGATGTCCACGAGCTTCGTTCCGGCAAGGCCGTGGTGTCGGTCTACTACGGGCTGCTGGTCCACACCGATGGTGAGAGGTTCTGGTGGACCAGTCCTGAGCGCGGACACTCCGGCGGTCTTCTGCCCTTCTCCGAGGCGGAACCGGGCCTGGCCGCCGAACGGCTCGCCCAGCACTACGGGATCCTGCGCGCCCGTCCTGTCGTCACATTGCTGGGCGGTGAGCTGCCGTTACTGGCCGACGTGATGCTGGCCGAACATGTCGCCCCGCGCTGACGCCGACGCGGTGCCGTCCGCCGGACGGCTTGGTGGGCACTACGCCAAGCCGGTGAATCCCCTGTAGCAGCGCGGTGGCACGGAGAACGCCGTCTCCCGTGCCGTCGCGCCCAACTCCCGCGAGCGGTGGTGCGCGACCAGGGGCCGCTCGCGGGGCCGGACGCGACCGGATGACGCCCAGGGCCTGGGTGTCGTCGAGCACACGGTCGTGGCGGTGCCCTCGTCTTTGGAGGGAGGCGAGGGCACCATCCGCCACTCCCGGAAAAGCCCGCGATGAGACCCACGGAACAGCGCGTCCGGGTGTCTCAACGCGGGGCCGAGACGGTGAGGCGGGCGAGGGTGCCGGTTTCCAGGGCGGCCCACAGGGTGCCGTCGGGTCCGGCCGCGATGCCGTGTGGTTCCGAGGCCGGGGTCGGCAACTCGTACTCGTCGATCCGGCCGTCGGGGGTGATCCGCCCGATGCGGTTGGCCCCCCATTCGGTGAACCAGCAGTCGCCGTGCGGGTCGGCGACGATGGCGTGGGGGCGCGCCGCGCGATCGGGGAGCGGGAACTCGTCGATCCGTCCGCCAGGCTCGATCCGCCCGATCTGACCGGCGCCGATCTCGACGAACCACATCGCGCCGTCCGAGCCGAGGGTGATGCCCACGGGAGCCGCGTCGGCGGTCGGCAGCGGGTGAACCGCGACGTCGCCGTCCAGGCCGATCCGGCCGATCGCGTTCGCCTGGTTCATCGCGAACCACAGCCCGCCGTCGGAACCGGCGGCGATCGCGGACGGGAACGCCCCGGTGACCGGGAGGGGGAACTCGGTGACCGCTCCTTCGGTGGTGATCCGGCCGATACGGTCGGCGCCGGTCTCGGTGAACCACAGGGCGCCGTCGGCTCCCGCCGCGACGCCGAACGGCCCGGCGTCCGGCGTCGGCAGCGGAAACGAGCGGATCTCCCCGGTCGTGGTGATCCGGCCGATCCGGTGGCTCTGGTACTCGGTGAACCACAGGGCGCCGTCCGGGCCGGTGGTGATGACCGTCGGCCCGCACGACGCCGGGTCGAGCTGGTAGGAGCCGAGTTCTCCGCCGGGGGTCATCCGGCCGATCCGGCCGTGGTGGACCATCGTGAACCACAGCGCCCCGTCGGGGCCGGTGGTGATCCCGTACGGCCCGGCGTCGGGACCGGACACGGGAAACTCCTCGATCGACACGGTCAGGTTGTGTGGCATGGGGTGGGTTCTCCTTCGGGACGGTCTCAAGGAACGGGTGTCTTCTAGGACGAGCATGACAAATAGGTCCAAATAGGTTAGGGAGCGTCCGTGATGGGCCTGGTGGGTGGGGTGGCGGGGCCGGGACGTCAGCTGAGGCGGCCGTCGCGCATTTCGATCTCGGTGCCGGTGAACCGGCCGCGTAGCGCCCGGTCGTGGGAGACCACGACGAGGGCACCCCGATAGGCGGCGAGGGCCTCCTCCAGCTCCTCGACGAGGGTGAGCGAGAGATGGTTGGTCGGCTCGTCGAGCAGCAGCAGGTCGGCCTCGCGGGTCAGCAGCCTGGCCAGGGCGAGCCGCCGCTGCTGGCCGACCGACAGCGCCCCGGCCGGGGTCCGGAGGTCGCCGGGCTTGAACAGGCCCATCGACAGCAGCCGCGTACGGTGCTCGTCCGGGTAGCCCGGACGGCCCTCGGCGAACGCGTCGAGGACGGTCCGTCCCGGCCGGGCCGGAGGTGACTCCTGCGGCAGGTAGCCGATTCTTCCCCCGTGCCGTACGGTCCCGTCGTCGGGTTGGAGGTCACCGGCGAGGACGCGCAGGAAGGTCGACTTGCCCGCGCCGTTGGGGCCGTGGATCAGCAGCCGCTGTCCCGGTTCGACGCCGAAGGAGTCGACGGCGAGCCGCTCTCCCACCCGTACGGCGTCCAGTTCGGCGACCGGGCCCTCGGCCGCGCCGCGTCTGAAGAGTCCTTCGAACCGCAGGGGCTCCGGCGGCCTGGGCACCCGGTCCTCCAGGAGCCGGCGCAGGCGTTCCCGCGCCTGGCGGATCCGGCCCGCGACCGAGCTCTGCACCCGGCCCGCGTCGCGGTCGTAGGCCAGCTTGTTGTTGTCCCTCATGGGACGGCCGGGCGCGACGCGGTGCGCGGTGGTCGCCGCGAAGGTCTCCACCCGCCTGATCTCCTCGCGCCAGTCGGCGTAGTCCTGCTCCCACCGCCGCCGGGCCGCCGCCCGCTCGGCCAGGAACCCGGTGTAGCCGCCGCCGAACCTGGTGACCCCGCCACCCTCGACCTCCAGGATCGCGGTGGCCACCCGGTCGAGGAAGAGGCGGTCGTGGGAGACGGCGACCACCGTGCCCCGGTGGGCGCGCAGCCGCTCCTCCAACCAGGCCGTCGAGGGGTCGTCGAGGTGGTTGGTCGGCTCGTCGAGCAGGAGGACCTCGGGGGAGGCCGCCAGCAGGCAGGCCAGGCCGAGCCGGGCCTGTTCGCCGCCGGACAGGGTGCCCAGCGGGCGGTCGCGCCCGACGTGCCCGAGCCCGAGGCCGTGCAGGGCCTTGTCCACGCGGGCGTCCGCCTCGTAGCCGCCGCGCGCCTCGTACGCGCTCAGCAGGTCGCCGTACTCGGCGAGCCGGTCCTCGGTGAGGTCGTCCTCCAGGGCCCGCATCCGCCGTTCCATGGCGCGCAGCTCCGCGAGCGCGGTGTCGACGGCGTGCTGGACGGTCTGGTCGGCGGGCAGGTCGAGGCTCTGGCCGAGGTAGCCGATCCCGCCGTCGGCGGAGACGGTGATCTCGCCGTCGTCGGGGGCCTCGACTCCGGAGATCAGCCGCAGCAGGGTTGACTTGCCCGAGCCGTTCTCCCCGACGATCCCGGCGCGCTCGCCCGGCCTGACGGTGAAGGAGACGTGGTCAAGAAGCGGTCGTTCGCCGTACGTCTTGGAAACCCCGCGAAGGGTGAGCTGGGTGGACAGGACGGGCCTCCGGAACAGGGTGTGGACAGGTTTTCGCGATGCCGGGTGAGTGGTCCACGTCTGCTGCGCTCCTTCGGTTCTGGTCTTAATGCTACTGAGTTGTATTAAGCTGAAGTATGCCCGATGTGCCGCGACCCACGCAACCGGAGGTGATCGTGACGTCGAGCGGGACCGTGCGGCCCGGTGGGCGTACCGCGCGGGTACGCGAGGCCGTACGCGCGGCCACCCTCGCCGAGCTGGCGGAGAAGGGGTACGAACGGATGACCGTGGAGGGCGTCGCCCTGCGCTCCGGGGTGCACAAGACCACGGTCTACCGGCGCTGGGGCAGCGTGGAGGGGCTCGCCGCCGACGCGCTCGACCTGGCCGGTGCCGAGCCGTGGCCGATCCCCGACACCGGCACGATCGACGGGGACCTGCGTGAGCTCACCCGCCTGGTGCTGACCGGCTTCGCCGACCCCGAGACGGGCCCGGTGTCGACCGCGTTCATCAGGGCCTCCGCGCGAGACCCGGTCGTCGCCAGGGCGCTGCGCGCGTTCTTCGCCGCCCGCCACGAGCAGTCGGCGCTCCTCGTCACCCGGGCGGTCGAACGCGGTGAGCTGCCCGAGGACGTCGACGCCGCCGACCTGGTCCGCACCGCCGTCGCGCCGCTGTACTACCGGTTGTTCGTCAGCGGCGAGCCGGTGGACGAGAAGGTCGCCGACCGCGCCGCCGCCGCGGCCCTGGCGGCGGCCCGCGCCGGGGTGTTCGGGACCCGATGAACCTCGGACGCGCTCCGTGTCCGGGGGCGGCGTGGCCCTGTTTAGTGATCAACTGGGGTACGACCGCGCCATGTGGGGGTTGTTGGGGAGATTGGGGCTTGACTGTAGGTAGGTGATCATGCGGTGAAGCTGCCGCACGCGGGTGCGACCGGGGGGCGTCGAACAGCGGGTCGCGGCGGTGTCTCGGCTTCCCGGATCCCTTTGGCCCGGGAAGCTACACTCTCGCCCCATGGGTATAGGCCGCATCCTCTATCTCTCCTTTGGCTGCATAGTGCTGTTTTTCGCACTTATGCTGGCCACGAATGAGAACGACCCCGAGAACATGCAACGGGCAAACGTCCTCGCGCTGGGAGCCATCGGTCTGATGATCGCCGGAGCCGCCTGCGGAGCCGCCGAGCGCCGGAGGCCCCACCTTCCGCAGGCTCCCCCGCAGCCCCCGGCTCCGCAGCACTATCCCCCGCAGGGCCACAACCCCCAGCAGGGGTACGCGGCCCCGCAGGGCTACGACCTCCAACAGGGCTACACCGCCCCGCAGGCGTACAACCACCCGCAGGGCTACCCCGCCCCCCACCCTCCCGCGCAGAACCACTGAACCCTTCGGGAAGGCCCGGGGCGGGGCCTTCCCGAAAAGCGGTCAGGACAGGGCTTTCCTCAGGAAGTCGACCTGGAGCAGGAGCAGGTTCTCCGCCACGGTCTCCTGCGGGGTCATGTGGGTGACCCCCGACAGCGGCAGCACGTTGTGCGGGCGGCCCTCGGCCAGCAGGGCGGAGGACAGGCGCAGGGTGTGCGCGGCGACCACGTTGTCGTCGGCCAGGCCGTGGATCAGCAGGAGGGGGCGGTCCAGCTTCTCGGCGTCGGCGAACAGGGACGAGGCGTCGTAGTGGCCCTCGTCCGGGTGGCCGAGGTAGCGCTCGGTGTAGCAGGTGTCGTACAGGCGCCAGTCGGTCACCGGGGCCCCGGCGACGGCCGCGTGGAACACGTCGGGGCGGCGGAGCACGGCCAGGGCCGCCAGGTAGCCGCCGAACGACCAGCCCCGGATGCCGACCCGCGACAGGTCGAGGTCGTCGGGGAATTGCGCGGCGGCGCCGTGCAGGGCGTCGACCTGGTCGTCGAGGATCGGGGTGGCCAGGTCGTGCAGGATGGCCCGCTCGAACTCGGGACCGCGCCCCGGGGTGCCCCGGCCGTCGGCCACGACCACCGCGAAGCCCTGGTCGGCGAACCACTGGCTGGTCAGGTGCGCCCCGGCCGCGGCCAGCACGCGCTGGGCGTGCGGTCCGCCGTACGGGTCCATGAGGACCGGCAGCTTCGCGGAGCCGAGCTCGTGCCCGGTGGGCAGGAGCACGGCGGTGGCCAGGTCGCGCTCGCCCGCCCTGATCAGGGAGACCCGCAGGTCCAGGCTGGGGCGCTCGGCGTGGGAGGTGATGTGGCCGCGGGATTTGCCGTTGTGCAGGACGCGGGTGACCGAGCCCTCGCTGTCGAGGGTCTGGCCGGTGATCACCAGGGTGCCGCCCGAGGTGTGGCCGCTGTAGACGCCGCCCTCGGTCGGGCTGACAAGGGTGATCCGGCCCCTCCGGTAGGCCCAGACGGCGATCTCGGTGGACTCCCCGCTCGCCCGGAAGAGCACGGTCTCGCCGTCGATGTCGAGGATCTCGCGAACCTGGAGGGTGGGCGGGGTGACGGGGGAGTCGCCGACGATCAGGCGGTGGCCGCCCTCCGAGGGGGCGGCCCAGACGAGGCTGCCGTCGGACAGGTGGCCGGGTACGCCGGTGACGATGTCGACCCAGGCGGGGTCGGTGTCCTCGCGTACGACCGTGGAGGTGCCGGTGGCCGGGTCGACGGTGAGCAGCCGCATGGTCCGCTGGTCGCGCGTCATGGTGACGATCGACAGGCTGTGGGCGTCCCAGGTGGCGTTGACCAGGTACTCGTCGTCGAAGGGCACGGCGACCCGGGCCCCGCTGAGGGTGAGGACGAAGAGCTCGACCCCGGCGTTGGCCGTACCGGCGGAGGGGTAGCGCTGCTCGGTGGCGGGGCGGGCCGGGTTGGCCGGGTCGGCGATGTGCCAGCGCTGCACCGGCGACTCGTCGGCCCGCTCGACCAGGATCGCGTCGCCGGACGGCGACCACCAGTAGCCCCGCATGCGGTCCATCTCCTCGGCGGCGATGAACTCGGCCAGGCCGTAGGTCACCTCCGGGGACTCCGGGCGGGCCAGCGCGTGGTCGACCTCGTCCTCCAGGTCCTGGATGTGGAACGCGCCGCCGGTCACGTAGCCGACGTGGACGCCGGTGGGGGACATCCGGGGGTCGATCACCGGCCCGGAGGTCTTCAGCCGCCGTACGTGCCTGGTCTTCAGGTCGACGACGTAGAGGCCGCCGGAGAGCGCGAACGCCGCGACGGTCACTGCGGAGTCGGTGCTGTATCCGACGATGCCCCCGGCCTGTTCCCGGCTCCGCTCGCGGCGCGCCCGCTCCTCGGGCGGCAGGTTCTCCTCGTCGGCCGCCAGGGCGCGCGGGTCGGCGATCAGCCGCTCCGCGCCGCTGAGGACGTCGTACTCCCACAGGCAGGTCACCGGGTCGAAGCCGCTCCTGGTCCTGAGGAAGACGACGCGGTCACCGCCCGGGGCGATCGTGAAGCCGCGCGGCACTCCGAGGGTGAATCGACGGGTTCTGGCGTGCAGGCGAGGGAAGCTCTCACTCATACGAGCCATCTTGCCAGTTCCGCATCGAGTGTCTTGTTTTCCGGGGGCCGACGGACAGGGAATCCGGAGGTTCTGGACGATGCCCGGCATCGATACCCTCGGACGCATGACTGATCGGCGCCTGATGCTCGTGCACGCCCACCCGGACGACGAGACGATCGGCAGCGGAGCCACCATGGCCAGGTACGCCGCCGAGGGCGCGCACGTCACGCTGGTGACCTGCACCCTGGGGGAGGAGGGTGAGGTCATCCCTCCGGAGCTGGCCCACCTGGCCGCCGATCGCGACGACATCCTGGGCGGGCACCGCGCCGGGGAACTCGCGGCGGCCTGCGCGGCGCTCGGCGTCACCGACCACCGCCTCCTGGGCGGCCCCGGCCGCTGGAGGGACTCCGGCATGATGGGCGTCGCCTCCAACCACGCGGAGAGCGCCTTCTGGCAGGCCGATCCGGACGAGGCGGCGGGCGAGCTCGCGAGGATCATCCGCGAGGTGCGGCCCCAGGTGCTCGTCACCTACGACGAGAACGGCTTCTACGGCCACCCCGACCACATCCAGGCCCACCGCGTCGCCCGGCGGGCCGTCGAGCTGGCCGCCGACCCGGGGTTCACCCCACCCGCGGAAACGTCCGGCGGAGTGTCCGCCGAAACGGTCGGAGAGGCGTCCGACGGGGTGCCCGGCGGGACGGGCGGCGGGGTACTCGGTGGGGCGGGTGGTGAGGGCGGGCCGTGGCGGGTCGCGAAGTTCTACCACACCGCCACCCCCAGGTCCGTGCTGTACCGGACCGAGGAGGCGATGCGCGAGAGAGGCGCTCCCTTCCTCGCCGAGCCGGTCGACGACATGCCGTTCGGCTGCGCGGACAAGGACGTCACCACCGAGATCGACGCCCGCGCCCACGTCGGCCGGAAGATCGCGGCGATGCGGGCGCACGCCACCCAGATCAGCGTGAACCCGCCCTGGTTCGCCCTGTCCAACAACATCGGCCAGGAGATCCTCGGGGTCGAGCACTTCATCCTCCGCTCCGGCGTGCCGGGTCCCGCGGGTCCCGGGGCACCGGTCGAAGTGGGAGGGCTCGGCGAGCCGTACGACCGTGAGGACGACCTCTTCGCCGGGATCCACTAGCCTCGATGCTTGTGATGGAGCAGGTCCCAGCTGTGCGCGAACCCTCGGAGACGGTTGTCACCGTGGCGGCCAACGCCGCGCTCTTCATGCTCGGGCTCCTGCTGGGCGTCCTCGGCGGATTCCAGCACTCCTGGTACCTCAGGCCCGTCCCGGTCTCCGCCGTCGGCTGCCTCGCCCTGCTGTTCGCGATCACGTACGGGGTGGGCCGGATGACGCGCGGCAAGTCGGCGGCCCTGGCGTTCACGGCGGGCTGGGCGCTGGTCACCATGATCTGGATCTCCGGGCGGCCGGAGGGCGACCTGATCATCGCGAACGACCTGTCCGGCTACCTCTACTTCTACGGGGGGGTGGCGGTGGTCACGATGGGGGTCCTGTTCTCGCCGTCGGCCGCCGTGGGCGGGTCGTGGCTGCTCACCCCGCACGGCTACCGCTCCGGCCCGGAAGCCTCACCGGTACCGCCCGTACCATCGGGTTCCCAGCCTCCGCTCGCATCGCCCGACCCGCGAATCCCGTCCGGCCAGATCCCGTCCGGCCAGATCCCGCTCGGCCCGGTTCCGTCCGATCCGGTTCCGTCCAGCCAGGTTCAGCCGGATCAGGTCGAGTCCGGCCGGGGCAGGCCGGACCAGGCCCCGTCCGGCCGGGTCCCGCCCGACTCCCAGGCCCCGCCCGTACCACCGGGCCCGGCCGCTCCCTGACGGCCCCGTCCCGCACCCCGGGAGCCGCTACCGCAGGCCGTCCTGATGACGCACAATCCCGGTATGCGGCGGTTGCATCGGGCGCGGCGGACGCTCAACTACATCAACCTGTCCACACCGCTGGGGCTGCTCCTGGCACGCCTCGGCCGCGCCCAGGTGACCGCAGGGCCCGACGGGCTCCTCCTGGCGTACGGCTACCGCTTCCGGTTCCCGATCGCCTCGGCGTTCACCGTGGGCAACGTGGTGCTGACCAAGCACCCGGAGGGCTTCCTCACCGGTTCCCTGCTCAGGCACGAGGACCGGCACGCCTCCCAGTACATGTGCTGCGCGGGACTGCCGATGCTCCCGCTTTACCTCGTCGCGGTGGCCTTCTCCATGGTGGTCTGCGGCAACCAGGCCTCGTGGAACCTATTCGAACGGCTGGCGAACCTGGAGGACGGTAACTATGTCCGTAAATCTCCCTGGTGGTTTCACACTAGACCCCCGCAAAAGGAATGAATCTCTCTGGGAGGGGATCTACAAGGGGTGAGCTGTTGATGACCGAAGGGGGCCGCCCATGTCACAGACGTCCCACCCAGCACCCGCCTCCCACGTGCCCGCGGAACCCGACGGTCTCGTCGAAGAGCCCCCACGGCGTTCCGGGTGGTCGGCCCGCTTCGCCACGCGACCGGCGCGCGCCCTCAGGCAGCTGGGCCGGGCCTCCGGCCGGGCGGTAAGGGATCGCCCCTCCAGGCTGCGGACGGCCGTGGCCGAGGCGGCGTCCCGCCCCCCGCTGCTCTCCGCGCCCTCCACGGGAACGGGGCTTCCCGTACGGCCCACGACACCCGTGCGCCCCGCACGACCCGCGCCCCTGCCTCGGCGGTCGTGGCCGGGGGGTTTCAGGGATCGGCTGACCTCGCCGCTCCCGACGTTCCAGGAGCTGCTGGCGGTCGCCTGGCACGGCACGTTGCGGCCCGGGGTCGGGGACGCGGACCGCATCCCGGTCCACCGGGACGGGCTTCCCCGGACGACGGGGACCGAGGCGGTCGTCACCTGGGTGGGACACGCGACGTACGTGGTGCAGATCGGCGGGCTGACCATCCTCACGGACCCGGTGTGGGCGAGGAAGATCGTCGGTATTCACCGGCCCCGGCTCACCCCGCCCGGGGTCGCCTGGGCGGACCTGCCCAGGATCGACGCCGTGGTGATCAGCCACAACCACTACGACCACCTGGACGCGTGGACCGTACGGCGGCTGCCGCGCGGCACGCCCGTCCTCGTACCGGCGGGGCTCGGGTCCTGGTTCACCCGGCGCGGGTTCCGCGACGTCACCGAGCTCGACTGGTGGGAGAGCACCTGGGTGGGCGGCGTCCGCTTCGACTTCGTCCCCGCCCATCACTGGAGCCGCCGGTCACTCTGGGACACCTGCAAGACCCTCTGGGGCGGCTGGGTGATCGCCTCCGACGACCAGACGATCTACTTCGCCGGGGACACCGCGTACGGTGAGCGCTTCGCCCAGATCGGGGCCCGCTACCCGGGGGGCATCGACCTGGCCCTGATGCCGGTGGGGGCGTTCGAGCCCCGCTGGTTCATGAAGGCGGCGCACGTCGATCCCGCGCAGGCCGTACGGGCGTGCCGGGACGTGGGGGCACGCCGGATGGCGACCATGCACTGGGGCACGTTCGTGCTGTCCGGCGAGTCGCTCCTCGCGCCGGTGGAGGAGGCCAGGGCGGCCTGGGCGGAGGCCGGGCGGGACCGCGCCGACCTCTGGGACCTGGCCGTCGGCGAGTCCCGCGTCCTGACCCCCTGATTTCCCGGTGCCCTGACGGCGGCTCGGGAGGCGGGGGCGGGGATCCGGGCCGCGAAGGCTCGCCGCGCGGCCCGTAAGCGGGTCAAGGCGGCCCAAGCCAGGCCCTCGGGAGCTTCGGGGAGGGGAGCCCCCGAGGGCGTTCGCGCTCTCAGGGGCTGAGCGTCAGGGTGTGGGTGGCCGCCTTCTTGATGGAGTCCTGGCGGGCGAGCATGGGGGTGGTGTCGCCGTGCGCCCACAGCGGCGCCTGGTCCCAGTAGTTGTCGTGGAACGCGTGACCCGAGGCGCCGGTCAGGTTGATCCACCGGGACTTGTCCGGGTCCGCCAGGTCCACCACCATCCGCATGGACGGCAGCCAGCTCACCGCGTAACCGTCCTGCACCTCCCACCCGGCGGCGTTGACCGCGTCGTCGCTTCCGGCCACCGGGAACGGGCCCCGGTTGAACAGCCACTCGACCGGGCCGATCCCCGAGGTGCCGAAGGTCTGGTGGACGAGTTCCAGGGAGTGCAGGTCGCCCCAGCGCCAGCTCTTGACGTCCGGGCCGAGCAGGTCGTTCAGCTCGTCGTAGGCCCCGGCCATCGCCCGCCGCAGCATGTCGTCGCGGGTCTCGGCGCGCGGGGTGGCCGTGTCGTTCCAGAACGCCTCGTTCGGTTTGTCGAGCATGACCCGTACGACCTCGAACCAGCGGTCGCCGCCCCCGGGCCGGGCACCCTCGGGGAGATCGTCGTTGAAGGTCTCGATGAGCAGGTGCCGCCAGACGGCGTTGAAGTACAGCGCGGGACCCGACTCCGCGCCCTGCGCGTGGTCCCAGTCGCGCAGCAGCTCGCGGGCGCCCTTGGCGGGCCCGGCCATCTCGACGTCCAGCAGCCTGGGCACCAAGAACTGGGCGAAGCCGTTGTCGCTGTCCTGCTGCACCGCGCTCATCGCCGCCGCGTCCACCTTGCCGCCGTCCTTCAGCGCCTCGCGGAGACGCTCCAGGATGCGCTGGGAGCGGTATCCGTACGCCCAGTCCCTGGTGAGGGTGTACGGGTAGCGGGAGGGATCGATGACCGCGTTGTTGGCGGTCACGATGTAGCCCTCCGGCGGGTTGTAGACGCTGGGCAGCTCGTTGAAGGGGATCGTCGACTGCCAGGCGTACTCGCCGGTCCAGCCGGGCACCGGCCAGGTGCCGTCACCGCGGGTCCGCACCGGGATCCGCCCGGGGGCCTGGTAGCCGATGTTGCCCGCGGTGTCGGCGTAGACCAGGTTCTGCGCGGGCACCTCGAACCTGCTCGCCGCGGCCCTGAACTGCTGCCAGTCCTGCGCGGTGTTCAGCTCGAAGATCGCGTCGGCGGTCCTGCCGGGCTCCAGGGCCGTCCACTTGAGCGCGACCGCGTCGGCCTTCTCCTCGAAGACCGCGTCCATGCCCGGCAGCGTGTTCTTCGCGTTCTCCATGACGTCGGAGATGATCGGCCCGTGGATGGTGTCGCGCACCTTGAGCCGTACGTCGGCACCTCCGGCCACCTTGATCGTCTCGGTCCTGACGGTCAGCGGCTTCCACTCGCCCATGGACAGGTACGAGTCGTCCTTGATCCGTTCCAGATAGAGGTCGGCGACGTCCGGGCCGAGGTTGGTGAAGCCCCAGGCGATCTTGTCGTTGCGGCCGATGACCACGCCCGGCACGCCGGAGAAGGTGAATCCGGTGACGTCGAACGGGCACTCGGGGCTCTTGACGCGGCAGTGCAGCCCCGCCTGGTACCAGACCGAGGGCATGCCGGGGCCCAGGTGCGGGTCGTTGGAGAGCAGCGGTTTGCCCGACGTGGTGTGCGCGCCGCCGACCACCCAGGAGTTCGAGCCGATGCCGCTGCCGCCCGCCGGGTCGCCCATCAGGCTCGGCACCGCGCGCATCGCCTCGGCCGCCCTGGTCAGCGCCCCGGTGACCGGTGTGGCCGAGGACGGTTCCGTGTCGGCCTTGGCCGCCGTGGTCGGCGCTCCGGTGACCGGTGTGGCCGAGGACGGTTCCGTGCCGATCTCGGCTGCTCTGGTCGGCGCCCCGGTGGCCGGAGCGACCGCGAACGGTTCCGTGGCCGTCCGGATCGGCGCCCCGGTGGCCGGAGCCACCCCTGACTGCTCCGTTTCGACCCTCTTGGGCTCCTGGGCCTGGTCGAACCCGCGCTCGCCGACCGAGCCCCGGGTGACGATCGGCTGGTGGGTGTCGTACGGGTAGCCGGGCCAGAGCTGCTCCACCCGGCCGCGCGGCAGCTTGCTCGCCGCGAGCGCCCGGCCGATCTCGTCGGTCATGTTGGAGCGCAGGTCCCAGGCCATGGCCTTGAGCCAGGCCAGCGAGTCGACCGGGGTCCACGGTTCCGGCCGGTAGTCCGGGCTCGTCGCCCGCAGCAGCACGTACTCCAGACTCCTGTCGGCGAGGCCGTCGTTCCGCTTCATCCAGGCGTTCACCCCGCCGGAGTACGCGTCCAGGTAGCGCCGGGTCCGCTCGTCGAGCAGGGGCAGCTCCTTCTCGGCCACCTTCCGCCAGCCCATGGTCCGGATGACCCTGTCCTCGGTCAGCGTCGCCGAGCCGAACATCTCCGACAGCCGCCCGGCGGTCACGTGGCGGCGGAAGTCCATCTCGAAGAAGCGGTCCTGGGCGTGGACGTAGCCCTGGGCCAGGAACAGGTCCTCGGGGGAGTCAGCGTAGATGTGCGGAATACCCGCCTTATCGCGATATACGGTGACTTTTCCCTTTAAGCCGCTCACCTTGAGGTCGCCTTCGAGCTGCGGGAAGGACGCCCATACGCTCCACACGCCCGCCCCGGCGAGCAGCAGCCCGAGTACCAGAAGAACGGTGAGCACCCGCGCCAGCCACGTGAACGGGCGGGGCATCCAGGCGTACGGGCGAAACCTCACAAAAACCTCCTCGGCGACATGCTCCCGCAAGTGTGGCACCACCCCCGTGGTGTCGGCGCAGGCGTCATTGTGAAGATGCAGGCATGAGACTTTCCACGGCCGACCTGGTCGACGCCCATGGCGCGGCGGTCGCGAGCTGCCTGACCCAGTTCCGCTCCTACGGCCCGAGCCCCCGGTTCGCCGGGCCGATCGCGACCGTCCGCTGCCTGGGGGACAACGCTCTCGTCAAGCGGGTCCTGGCCACCCCGGGCAAGGGCCGCGTGCTGGTCGTGGACGGCGCGGGTTCCCTGCGCACCGCCCTGGTGGGCGACCTCCTCGCCGCCTCCGCCGTCTCGTACGGCTGGTCCGGCCTCGTCGTCAACGGCGCCGTCCGCGACACGGCCGCCCTCGCCGGACTGAACCTGGGGGTCAAGGCCCTCGGCTCCAACCCGGCCAGGAGCGCGAAGGAGGGCACCGGCGAACTCGACGTGCCCGTCACCTTCGGCGAGGTCGTCTTCACCCCCGGCGCCTGGCTCTACAGCGACGAGGACGGCATCCTCGTCAGCCCCGCCGAACTCTCCTGAGGCTCTTCCCGCGACGCCGACGGGCCCCTCCCCGCAGAGGAGCTTCTACTCGCTCCCGTACAAGAGTTCCCGCGCCTCCGACGAGCCGCTCCGCAGGGCCCGGTCCGGCGGCCGGGTGTCGGACGTCAGACCGGGCCGATTCCCCAGTGGTGGACGGCGCGCTCGCCGGGGGCGAGCCGGACGACGTCCTCACCGGTACGGAAGGCGTTCGGCGGGCAGGTCATCGGCTCCACCGCCAGCCCCTGGCGGCGGTGGCCCTCCGGCAGGGTGTCACCGGTGTAGAGCTGGAGCCACTCGATCCCCTCGCCCGCCCACAGCTCGACCCCGGTCCCGTCCGGGGCGGCCAGCGTGACCCGCACCCGGCCGTCGGCGCCGCGCTCCAGGCCGGTGAAGGCGGTGTCGAGCTCCGTCCCGCCGATCGGGCGGGCGGTCCTGAAGTCGTACTCGGTGCCCGCGACATGCTGGCGTCCGGTGGGGATCTTCCGCTCGTTCACCGCGATCCACTGGGCGGCGGGAAGCTCCAGGAGGGCGTCGTCGAGGGCGCAGAGGGCGCCGAGGGACAGGTAGGGGTGGGCCCCGAAGCCGTACGGCGCGTCGGTGGCGCCGACGTTCTCCGCGCCCACCTCGACCTCCAGGCCGGAGGCGCCCAGCGCGTACCGGATGGAGAGGTCGAGGACGTGCGGGTAGCCGAGCTGGGGGAACAGCCGCAGTCCCAGCCGGATCGAGGCGTCGTCATGGGAGAGGACCCGCCAGGGGAACGAGCGGGAGAAGCCGTGGATCGCGTTGCCGGTCTTGGGCTCGCTCAGCGCGAGCTGCCGGTCCTCGCCGTCGAACGTGTAGCGGCCGTCCTCGACCCTGTTCGGCCAGGGAAGCAGCGGCAGCCCCGCCCCGCCGAGCGGGGACTGGTCCTCGGGGAAGTCGACGACGAGCGGGCGGCCGTCCAGGGTGAGGCTCCTGAGCCCGGCCCCGAGCTCGGTGATGACGGCCTGGAAACCGCCGTCCGCGATGGTGTGCTGGGCCCCGGTGGGCGCGATGTTTGTCACCCGGCAATTCAACACCTATCCCTCCCGCTCCCTATTCACCATCGCGCCTCATCCGTGTACGGGAAGCCGGAAGACGCCGGGCCCCGACGTTTCCCGGTCACCTGTCCGGCCGGAGTCTTACCCGGTGCCGAATCCCGTGGAATCGTGGGGACGACGGCGGACGAGGGGGCCGAGGATGCCGAGGATTACGTCGGACATGCCACGCGCACGCCTGCGGCGACGGCTGGGAGCGGGCGTCATCTCGATCACGTTCTCCCTGGTCGCGGTCACCGCCACGGCCTGCGCTCCGCCCGACCGCGCCGACACCGCCATCCCACCCTCGCCGTCCGTGTCGCCGACGGGGCCCACTCCCCGCCCGTGGCCGCCCGGCTTCGGCGCGGACGTCGAGATCCAGGAGAACTCGCCCTCCGCGACCTGGCCGCCGGGCAGCCGGGGCGACCTCGTCCGGCGCGCCCTCCTCGAACGGTTCCGCGACGCGAGAGCCCTGGACCGGCCTCCGCCGGAAGCGGCGCCGTTCGGCAGCGCGAGGATCTCGGTCATCGGGGAGACGCAGGTCGGCAGCGCGGCCGTGGACCGTCCCGAATGCGGGCAGTGGAGCCGGGGCGTCTGGAGCGTCACCGGCTCACTCGGCGGCGAACGCGACGGCATACTCGGGGGCGCCTTCCTGGTCGACGTCACGAAGGGCCCTTTCTCCGGGCCGATCGTGAGCGAGGCGATCGTGCACGCCTCCGATCCCACCCTGCGCCGCCTGATGACCGCCGATCCGCCGAGCCGGTGCCGGACCATGAGGATGACCGACGGGCGGTCCACGTGGACGATGCGGTACCACCGCGTCACGCTGCCCGATCCACCCGGCGAACAGACCCGGGCATACCGCCTGGAGGACCCGTCCGGTGGCAATCCCGTCACCTGGGCCGCGCTCACCCGTCACGGCGACTATCTCATCGAGGTCCGCCTCGTCGTGCTGCCCCTCACCGGCGACTCGACCGGTCAGCGGGACATCCTCGGCGATCTCCTCCGTCAGGCCCACGACAGGGCCGGGGCGACCCTGCGGTGACCTGGTCAGCCTGCCCAAGGGCGGACAGGCGTCAGGCAGGCGGTCACCGCGCGATCCCCGTCGATCACGCGGTGGCCGATCTCACCGGGGTCTCAGCAGAGGAACGTCCAGCACCGGGAGCGGTAGACGCCCGGAGTGTTTTTTATGGTGTAGACGACGGAGCCACCTCCGGTGAGGGTCGGGGTCAACTCCTCCTGGGGAAGCCGGCGAGGGGACGGCGAGGTCGGATTCCAGATGGCGAGGCCGCGGTTCGCGTCCGCGCTCGTGGTCGCGCCGGGCATGTACGCCACGTTGGCGCCGATCTCGTCGATCAGGAACGGTGTCTCGCCGCAGCCGTATGAGCCGGGCGGGCAGTTGACCACCTTCACGTCCGCCAGCCCGAGGACGGAGACGGGAGCGCGGACCGTCGCGATCGCCACGGACCCCATCGTGCTGGGGATGCCCCTGACTCGTACGGCGAAGGTGGCCCCGTCGCCGGAGACCCGCACCGACTCGAATTTCGGCTGCTGGCTCGCCCGTCTGCTGGTGAACATGAGGGTGGCGGCATTGGTGCGGAAGTCGTAGGTGTAGACGCCGTCGCAGGTGCCGGTGTCCTGGTTGCACGGAACCAGGCCTTTCTGGACGTACGCCATCCGGTTGCCGTCGGAGGTGATGTTCCCCAGCGAGCAGTACGCCGTGCCCTCGATCCTGCACCCCAGCTGGGCGGCGGTGTAGGCCCTGTCCACGCCGAGGACGGAGCGGTGGTAATTGTTGCCGGTTCCGTCGTGGATGGCCACCGAGCCGTCGGCGCTCAGCTCCCTGACCGGCGCGGTGGTCTCCCAGGTGCTTCCCGCGGCGATGTTGTGGACGTAGTGCCTGCCGGAGTAGATGTCGGGGCTGTAGGACACGACGCTGCCGTCGCGGTTCGCGTGCAGCCCCACGGACGACGCCACGGAGATGGTGAGGGGCGTCCTGCCGTCGGCCCCGCGGGAGGCGAGGTCTATCCGGCCGGTGACCAGGTCCTTGCGGGCCAGGTAGGTGTTCCCGCTCTGCAGGGTGAACACCTCCCGGGGTGCGAGGTTGCTGTTGGCCCTGGCGAAGAAGAAGATGAACCGGCCGTCGGAGGAGGCGGTCGCGGCTCCGAGTCCCGCGGTCAGCGTGTCGTCGCGCTTGCCGTTGGCGTCCGTGGCGAGGTCGTCGGGTGAGTCCTGCCCGAAGTTGACGTAGATCGGGGTGACCTGGGCGCTCGCGGACGGGCTCCCGGTCCCGAACGCGTTGATCGCCTGGACGGTGAGCGAGTACGGCACGCCGGGGGTCAGGTCGGCGACGTATCCCCAGTAGTGGGACTGGCCGGGGGGTGACGGGTTGACGAAGACGACCTTCGGGCCGACCGGCGTGACGAGCGTGGGACCGATCAGCGAGGGCGTCGCGGTGATGGCGTATCTCGTGACCGGGCCGCCGCCCGGGGTCTGGGGTGGCGCGAAGATGGCGAAGGCGCCGTTGACGCCCGGCCGGGCCTGGGCGATCGACGGCGCGCCCGGGGTGGAGTCGATGCGTATCGAGGCCCTGGCCTTCAGTTCGGGACGCAGCCCGGGGACGGCGGGACTCGTCGCCTCGATCTGCACGAATCCCGGCCGTACGGCCGTGACCTTGCCGGTGTTGTCGACGGTGGCCGCGGCGTTGAGGGGCGGGATGGTCGACCAGCTGGTGGTCAGCAGGGCGTCGGGGAAGCGCGGGGCCTCCGCCCTGAGCTGGACGACCCCGTCCGGCCGCAGATCGGCGTGCCGCGGCACGATCTTCATGCCGGAGAACGGCCCCTCCGAGTGGAGAACCGTCACGAACGTCTTGAGGATGTCCTGCTTCTCGTACAGCGTGGGGTCACCGGGGAAGATCGCCGACAGGTTGACCGCGATACCGGCGTTGATGCCGAGCCGCAGTTCCCACCAGGGGTTCTGGGTGGTGTCCGCCTTGAACTCGACGTAGGGCGAGCCGGTGAGCGCCGGTCCGACGACGCCGTACAGCAGGAACGACATGGCGACGGGAAGCGTCACCGTGAGGGAGGCGTCGCCGTACGCCTCCACCGGGGTCGGGACGTCGGCGTCGGTCGTGGCGGTCGCGTCGCAGGTGTCGGGGGTGGTGCCCCCCACCTGGCAGCTGACGACGGCCTTGTACTCATGGCTCGCCGCGATGCTGACGCCCGCCGAGCCCGCCGTGTCGATGCCCAGCGTGGCGCTGAACTGTGGGCAGAACACGATCGGGGTCTGGCCCGCGGGGATGGTGACGCACCTGGCGTGCACCGAGCCGAGCTCGATCTCCTTGTCCCATTTCAGGGTGGCGCCGCCCTTCACCCTGACCTCCTCCTTGGCGAGGAGGTTGAGCGTGGACTTGAAGATCGACGTCTTGCTGTTGACGTCGAAAGTGGGGTCCAGCCCGATCTCCGCCTGCGCCTCGACCTTGCCGAACACGCCGTTCTGCTCGTTGACGAACTCGCGGGAGACCTCGATGACGAAGTGGCCGTCGCGGATGCCGACCTGCGTGTCCGGCGGGGCCTGCGCGAGCTGTGCGCGGGTCTTGCCGTCGATCAGCGGCTCCCGGACCGTGATGCCGGGTCCGGAGGGCGCCATCTGGGTCAGGTCGTCCGAGGTGATCGCGAGGTCGGCCGCGACGGTGCCCTCCGAGAGGGTGTCCCCGATGGAGGAGCGTTTCGTCATGACGGTGAGGAAGCCGCCGCCCTCGGGGGTCACCGCGACGACCCGGCCCATGAACCCCGTCCTGACCTTGCCCGAGGCGCCGAAGACGATCAGGTCGTCCTTGACGAGGCCGGTCACGCTTGACGGCGGGTCCTTGAAGATGAGAGTGCCGTCCGTCCTGATCTCCTGGAGGCTCTGGACGGCGTCGGCGGCCATCACCTTGGTCGCCTTCTTGACGACGATCTTGGCGGTGATCGGGCCGAGGGGGGCGCTCGGCTCTCCGGCGCCCGCCGCGTTCAGGGCCTTGACGGTGAAGGTGTAGGCGGTGGCCGGGGTGAGCCCGTCGACGACCGCCTTGCACTCGGCGGGGGTTCCGGTGCAGGTGGTGGCGGTGACGCGGCGCCCGCCGGGGTTGACGGTGACCTCGTATCCCGTGATCGGGCCGGTTCCGGTGTCGGCGGGCGGGGACCAGAACACGTTGAGGACGCCGTCGCGCTCGGGGGCGGCGCGTACGTCCGCCGGTCTGCCCGGCGCGCGGGCCGCCGACGGGGTGACCGGCGCGGTCACCGCCGGCGCGCCGCGTCCCGCCTTGTTCGTGGCCTCGATGGTGAAGGTGTACGCGGTGCCGTTGGTGAGCCCGGTGAAGGACGTGACCGTGGTGTCGGCGGGGATGTTCTTGATCTGGCCGCCGGGCTGCGCCGTCACGACGTAGCCGGTGATGGCCGATCCGCCGTCGGCGGGCGGCACCCACTGCACGTCCACGCGCCCGCCGAGCGGGGTGGCGAGCAGTCCGAGCGGCTTCAGCGGCACGTCCGCGGGCTGCGGGATGGCCGGTTGCGACGGCGGCGAGGGGTCGCCGGGACCGTCGCCGTTGACCCCGCTGACGACGAAGGTGTAGGGCGTGCCGTTCGTCAGCCCGCCGAGGATCCACTCCGTCGCGTCGGCGGGCACCTCGGTGACCCCGCCGCCGGGCTGGGTGACGATCCGGTACGAGGTCAGGCCCGCCGTACCGGTCTCGGCCGCCGCCCACGCGAGCCGGACCGCCGAGTCACGCGGGTAGACATCGGTGACCAGCGGCGCACCCGGCCGCCTGGGCGGGGTGGGGACGACGGCGGGGGAGGGGGCCGAGGGCCTGGACGTGCCCGCGGCACCGGTCGCCGCGACGGTGAAGGTGTACGAGGTGCCGTTGGTGAGCCCCTCGACCACGGCCTGCCCGGCCGTCCCCTGCACCGTGACGCTCCTGCCGTCCGGCCGCGACGTCACCGTGTACGACGTCACCTGCCCGGCGGGGGCGGTCCAGGTGACGCTCGCCGAACCGTCGGCGGGGGTGGCGCCGACGGCGGTGGGCGGCTGCACCGTGAGCGCGGTGGCCGTGCTGATCTGCAGGTTCTGCCAGGCGAGCCAGGCCGAGGCGACGCCCGCCTTGGTCGCACGAGCGCGCCACTGGACGTGCCGCCCGTCGGTGAGCCTGCCCTCAGGTACGGTGACCGCGCCGGACGTCCCCGACAGCAGGTGATCGACCGCGCCCGACCAGATCGGGCCGCTGCCCTCGGCGGGGAACGCCGGGTCCTGCCGGACCTCGAACTCCGCCGTGAGCCGCCCGCCCTCCGGGTCGGACACCTTCGCCAGGAGCTGTGGGGTGAGCGCCGGACTCAGCGTCCTGCCGCCGGAGATCTGTGCCGGGACGACCTGGGGCCGGTCGGCGACGGGAGCCGGTAGCGCGATCCTGACGACCTGCCAGTCCGACCAGGCGGAGGACGGCGGGGCCGTGACGTCGGAGGTGGCGCGGACGCGCCAGCGGACGAGCCAACCGGCCTGGAGCCTGCCGCCGGGGACGACGAGCGCGGCCTCCGCGCCGCTGGACAGCCCGGTGACCTGCGCGGTGTGGATCTCCCCTGTTCCCTGGGCCGGTACGGACGGGTCGTGCTCGATCGCGAAGTCGGCCCTGAGCGTGCCCTCGGCGGGGCCTGCCACCCTCGCGGCCAGTCTCGGGGTGAGGGACATGGCCACGGCCCTGCCCGCGATCTCCTCGGAGGGGGTGGTCCTCGGCTGGGTGACGGCGGGGTCGGCGAGGTCCACGGCGACCGCGTGCCAGGCCGACCAGTCGGAGGTGTCGGTACCGGCGACCGCGCGGGCGCGCAGCCGCACCCGCCAGCCGTCCCTGAGTTTGTCCTGGGGCACCGTCAACGTCGCCTCGGTGCCGGTCTGGACCGCGGGTGAGGTCCCCGACCAGATCGCTCCGGTGCCCTGGGCGGGTACGGCCGGGTCGTGCTCGATCTGGAACTCCGCGGCGGTCTGACGACCGGCGAGGTCCTGAACCTTGGCGAACAGGGCGGGCCGCAGGGTGGAGGTCGCCACCCCCGGGCTCCGGGGGACGGCGGGCGTGACGCGCAGCTGGCTCAGCAGCGGCCTGGGGTTCGCACCCGCGTACGTGACGGTCAGGATCGGCGGCTTGGCGCCGGAGACGGTCGTGTGGGCCGAGTGGAAGTAGCGTTCGTACACGACACCGGTCTCGGGGGTCACCTTGAGCTGGACGCCGTGGTTGGCGGCGCCGCCCGCCCACGCCTGCGCCATCGGGGTGACCGGCCAGACGACCTGCACCCCGTTGCCGCACGCCTGCGCGTCGGTCACGGTCACCCGGCCCGCGTCGGTGGTCTGCGGCTGGGCGTTCCAGAGCATGTTCGCCGGGTTCCACGGGGTGGTCACTCTCGACAGGGTCAGCCCGGCCCCCGCGGTGCCGCAGCCCGTCGACCAGTCGTTCCACATGGTCAGGCGGGCGTCGGAGACCGTTGTCCCGGCCAGTACGGAGGTGTCGAAGGAGAGGTAGTCGACGATGCCGGTCACCGGCGTCCCGTCGCGGCGGTCGTAGGTGCCCGCGACGAGGAAGTTCCAGCCGGGGTAGGCGCCCTCGTGGTCGACCATGGTGTCCACCGAGGTGCCGAGGGTGACGGTCGGGTCGACCGTCACGGGGTAGGTGGTCGCCGGGTCGTTCAGGAAGCCCCGGTCGGGCTTGAGGACCAGGAAGGACCTGCCGTCCTTCGACGTCACCGCCGTGTCGATCCTCCCCGGCGGGCGCCTGACCGGCCTGCCGTCGGCCGCGTGTCCCTGGGCCGCGAGCATCCTGGGCGCGGGTCCCGACGCGAGGACACGCGTCCCGTCCCTCACCTCCAGGCCGCCGTGCTCGGTGGCGGCCACCCGGAGTCCGGTGGCCGTGACCTCGACCCGGAACTCCGGCGCCTCGGCGGGCCGCTCCCTGAGCACCACGTCGTAACTGAATCCCGTCGGCAGAACGGTGACCACGAGCTCGGTCCCCGGACCCGCCGCGTCCGCGTAGGTGGCGACGTTGGCCTTCACCGACGGTCGCGGCAAGGGCGTCGGCCAGGTCAGGTCCACCGACTTTTCCGCACCCAGTCCGAGGCTCAGGAATGGCCCCGTTCCCCCCGCCGACACGTCAATGTCGGCGGCTCCCGCCTTTGGACGCAACCGGCCGTCGCGCTCGGCGAGCGTCACGTCGACCGGTGCCCATACGCCGTCCTGCCGAACTCGCTCGGGAATCGCGGAGATGCGCGCGGTGTACGTTTTTCCGTCGGGATCGGCGAGGACCTGACGTGTCGCGGTGGTCAGCGCGGCGACCTCGACCTGACGGCGCTCGCGTGCCGCCTGCCCGGAGGCCGCCGCCAGCGCGGCCGCGGTACGCGTCTTCTCCAGAAGCGCGGGATCCTGGAGAACGACGCCCTGTTTTCCCAGCTCGGCGGGCTCCGGCCGCGCGGAGGGGGACGTCGGCGGCGAAGGGGCGGGCGTCGCGGCGGCCGGCGGCCGGATGGGCGGTGCGGCCGGGCGGGAGGCGGCCTCGGCGCCGCCCGGCGCAGCCATGGCGATTCCCATCGGAGCGAGTATCGCGGTCAACGCGATTCCGGCGACGAATGCACGTGGCCGGGAGTGGCGGAGGGATTTCGACAACGGTACCAATGGGGAACTGTGCGACCCGCGCATGACAGCCTTCTCCCGTAGCCGACGATGGTTGCCCTGGCCGCCCGATGGTAATTGAGTAAATTGCTGTAAAAACAGGAGTTGACGAAAGTCGTCAATGGTGCCGTGAGTGGGTGCGCGTCACACCACCTGGCGCCATTACCCTGCGTGGTCGGCCTGGTTTGGAAAAGGGAAACGGGAATGACGTGATCTCGGCGGGCCGCCGGTGGTTGGTTGTGCTCGAAATGGTGAGGGCGGAGATGTCGCCGATTCCTCCGGGACTGACGGTGGCGTGCCGCAGGGTCCCCAAACGGCCTTTGAACAGGGCGAAGCCGCACACCCGGATGGCGTGGGAGCCGGTCGCGGGTGCGGTCGTCCGATCGGCTGGTGGATGCCGATTTCGTCGCCCGAGCCTTTTCGTCGGGATCATCTGAGTGTGCAACCGGTGAGAATCAGCGGTTGCACACACTTCCCGCGGTGAGATGATTTCGATAAGGTCGGCCCAGGATCGACGGCGCCGTCAAAGCCGCGTTTGTTCTTCCCCATTTCGAGCACGACCACCTGACGTGAAATTCATTGAGATCACCTCAATATGGTGCGGTCGTTCTTCGGCACGACAAAAGCCGGTGCGCCGGGTGGGTGCTTTGTGACCGGTCAGGTCGAATCCGGTCAGAGCGCCGTTTCCAGGACCGTCGACTGTACGGCGAAGCCGTTGGTGCGGTAGAAGCGGACGGCGGCCTCGTTGCTCGCGTAGGCGGTCACTCCGGCGTAGCGGGCGCCGTGGTGGCGGGCCCACTTCCTGAACTCCTCCACCAGCCTGGCCCCGATGCCCTGGCTGCGGTGGGACGGTTCGACGTACATGCTGCCCAGGGTGGCCACGGTGACCGGGCGCATCGCGGTGGGCCCGGACAGGGACCCGGTCAGGTGGCCGACGATCCTGCCGCCCTCCTCGGCGACCATCACCAGGCGGCCCGGGTCGCCCAGCGCGTCCACGAAGCGGGCCCGCCCGTGCTCCTCGGGCCAGTTGACGTTCAGGGCGGGGTCACGGGCCCCGGCGTCCTCGACGAACAACGCGGAACTGCAGGCGACGATGCCGTCCAAGTCCGCGATCGTGCCGGGTCGTACGGCAACGGCGATCTCACTCATGATCAGGACGCTATCGGTCGCGACCGACATTACGAGTGATCTGCTGCTTTCGCCCCTCCCGGCGGGGCGGGAAACCCGCTCCGGCGGGGTGGAAACCCTTCCCCGCCGTCCAGGAAATCCCTACCCGGGACGGTTCCCAAGCCCGCTCCAGAGCCTCCTGGGCCTGTATGGACCCGCTTCCGGACGGGAAGACCGGTCCGGGGCGGATGACCGTCAGGACCAGGTCTGGCCCTCCGGGGTGTCGACGACCTTCACGCCGAGGGCGGCCAGCTCGTCGCGCAGACGGTCGGAGGCGGCCCAGTCCCTGGCGTCGCGGGCCCGCGAGCGCTGTTCCAGCAGCTCGGCGGCGCCCTCGGGCAGGGGCTTCGGCCTGACCGCCCTGCCGATGTCGAGGGAGAGGTCGAGGGCGAGGACCTGGTCGAGGTGCAGGAACGCCTCGAAGCGGGAACCGGGGGAGATCGAGCCGTCGCGCTCCAGCTCGCGCAGGAGCCGCAGCGCCAGCGGGGTGTCGAGGTCGTCGTCGAAGGCGGCCTCGATCCGGGAGACCCGGTCGGCGGGCATCGGGCCGCTCGGCGACTCCGACCACTCGGCCACCTGGCCGCGCCAGCGCCGCAGGGTCTTGTCGGCGGCCCGCAGGGTGTCCCAGGTGAGGTTCATCTGCTGGCGGTGGCGGTGCTCCAGCAGCGCCAGCCGCACGGCCAGCGGGTCGAGACCCGCGTCCGCCACGTCCTTGAGCAGGACCACGTTGCCGGTGGACTTCGACATCTTGCGCCCGTCGAAGAGCAGGTGCTCGCCGTGGACCCAGTGCCGTACCACCTCGTGCCCGGCGGTGGCGTCGGACTGGGCGCGCTCGTCCTCGTGGTGCGGGAAGCGCAGGTCGATCCCGCCGGTGTGCAGGTCGATGTGCTCGCCGAGGAACCGCAGCGACATGGCCGAGCACTCGATGTGCCAGCCGGGGAAGCCCCGGCCCCACGGGGTCTCCCAGGTCAGCCCCTGGTCCGAGGGCTTCCACAGCGCCCAGTCGGCGTGGAACCGCTTGCGCGGGTCGACGGCCTCGATCCGGTGACCGGGCCGCAGCTGGTCGAGCCGGTTGCCGGAGATCTCCCCGTACGTCGGGAAGGAGGCCGCGTCGAAGAAGACCGACCCGTCGGGCACCGCGTACGCGTGCCCCTTCTCGATCAGCTTGGCGATCATCTCGACCATCAGGTCGATCGTCTCGCTCGCCCGTGGGGAGTGCTCGGGCGGGCGGATGTTCAGCGCGGTCGTGTCCGCCACGAAGGCGTCCTCGTAGAACCGCGCGACCTCCAGGACACCCCGCCCCTCGGCCCTGGCCTGGGCGAGCACCTTGTCCTCGCCCGAGGGGTCGATCTCGGTGTCGTCCACCAGGTGCCCGACGTCGGTGATGTTGCGGCAGGCCACCACCCGGACCCGCTGCCGCTCGCTGACCCGCCTGATCAGGTCCGCCAGCAGGTACGACCGCATATTGCCCACGTGGGCCGACCTGTAGACGGTCGGGCCACAGGTGTACATCCGCAGGGAACGGGCCCCCTCGGGAACGATCCGCTCAACCCGGCGATTCCGCGTGTCATACAGGCTCAACATGTGTCGAGCCTACGCAACCACGCCCGATCCCACAGCGTACGAGTGCACACGGACGCGACCGCGCCGCCCCGGACCGGAGCGCCTCAGCCCTTAAAGAAGGCTCAGCCCTCAAGGAAGGCGAGGATCTCGCGGTCGCCCCGGTCGCGCAGGCGGGCGATCACCTCTTCGCGGGTGCAGCCCTCCGGCAGGCCGATGCGGGCGCCGATCAGGCGGACGCCCTCGGCCTCCGACGCCACCGGCGCCGTGTAGCCGATCAGGTGCAGCGCCCGGTTCAGGGCGGGCAGGGTCGGCGAGGCCGCGGGCAGGTAGCGGGTCAGCAGCTCGCCGCCGTCGGAGACCGTGAGGAAGACGTGGTCGCCCTCGGAGGCGTTGGCCGCGATCAGGACGGGACGGATGGAGCCCATGGTCGGCTGGTTGTGCCAGCTGATCACCACGTCGCCCGAGGGGGTGGCGGCGGTCAGCTGGCCGCCGGGGGCCATGCCCAGGTGCGCGGCGAAGCCGGTCGGCAGCGGGGAGCCCGAGCCGCGCAGGTGCTCGGCGTTGACGTCCACCCGGTGCCACCAGCGCCCGTCGCGGCTGCGGAAGCAGCGCCGGGTCTCCGAGACGTCCCGGCGCGGCTGGTAGTCGGCCTGCTCGGCCCCGGCCACCCTGATCCACCCGCGCTGCGTACGCTCGAAGCCGGGCCCGCCCGCGTACGCGCGGACCGAGCTCTCGCTCACGTCGTAGCGCGCGGTGAGGTTGGTGACTATCGTGTTGACCGACGCCTCGCCGTTGGACCGCTCGATCTCCCTGACGATCATCTCCCGGATGCCCAGATACTGCTCGCCGCCCCAGCGCGACAGCCCGTACTTGTTCCGGTCGACCCGCAGGAACCGGTCGTCGGCGGTGAGCTGGTTGCGGATGCCGACGAGGCTGTAGTCCTCGCCGATGCGTTCCTGGATCTCCTCGGGCGTCAGCGGGCCGCCCGCCACCGCGAGCACGGCCTCCGCCTTGTCGTTGACGCTGCGCGGCCAGGGAACCACGTGGTTCTCCAGCACCCGCAGCTGGGGCACCGCGATGAGCCAGCGCTCGGCGACGTCCTCGCGGATGCCGAGCTGGCTGGCCAGCGTCACGGCCTCGTCCAGCGGGCGCGGCCCGTCGGTGAACAGCTGCCGGGTCTTCTCCCTGAGCTCGTCCGCCCCACCGGCGACCAGCCAGCCGTCCACCTGCTCGTAGCCGGTCAGCAGGGTCCGTACGAACCGCCAGGAGGGGATGCCCAGCGTGGCCAGGTCGGTGCGGTGCCACGGCACGGCGGCGGCCAGGTCGTCGGCGGGCACGGCGGAGCCCAGCCGGCCCCGCAGCCACGACACGTGGGCGATCAGCGGCGCCGCGTCATCCTTGGCGAGCCAGGCCTCGACGTGGTCGCGCAGGTCGCGCTCGATCTGCCGGATGCGCTCCCTGGTGACCGAGAACCGCTGGGCCAGGTCGTCGAGCGTGGCCCGCTGGGAGGCGTACAGCCGGTCCCTGGCGATGGCCCGCTGCCGCTCGTCCAGCGTGGCGAAGACCTCGTCGATCAGCTCCGGCAGCGGCCGGTCGGGCCGGGAGGGGCGGATCCTGGCGACGCTCTCCTCGGTGACCGGTTCGAGCAGCCGCTCCAGCACCCCGGTGAACAGCTTGTGCACCACCTCGCGGCCGAGCCCCTCGGGGGTGCGGGCGCTCGCGGCGGGGTCGGCGAACCTGAGCACGGGGAGGACGTCACCGAGCATCAGGTGACCCCAGCACGCCAGGGCGAGGTCGGTCAGGCGACCGGCGACCTCGGACGTCCCGATGGTCGAGCAGGCGGTGTCGAGCGGAAGCGCCTGCCACCACGCCTCGGGGAGGCGGGGGTCGGTCGCGATCGGCGCTACCTGGCCGGGAGAGGTCCAGCGCAAGGGTGGCGCGATGTCGCTCAGGCTGAGGTTCATTGAGGTCCTACCGGCAAAGGGGAATATATCCGCAGTTCAGACTATGTGGTCAGGTAGGAAGGAAGGGACTTGCCCGTCCGTAATGAGAAACGTAAAGGAGTTCCCTGGCCCGGGTGCAGGCCACGTAGAGCAGGCCGCGTTCCCGCTGGAGGTCGTGTGCCCTGGCCGAGGGGTCCTCGCCGACCGGGGTGAGGGCGTCGGGGTCGGGCACGATCCCGTCACCCACGCCGATCACCGCGACCCGCCGGAACTCCAGCCCCTTCATACCGTGCAGTGTCGTCACCCGTACCCCCAGATCACGCAGAGCGGCCCGTGCGTCACGCACGAGGCCGGCGGTCCTGGCGGCCACCGCTATCTCCTCGGGCGTCACACCCTCATTCACCCACTGTCCCACCTGTGCCACCAGACCCGTCAGCTCATCCTGTGGTGAATCGTAGGCGCGGACCATCGGCCGGAGCCCGTGCCGGGTGCCCCTGAAGCCGTAAAGCTCCTGCACACCCTTGACGAGCCCGTCGGCGGGGCCACCCCCGCGTAACCGGACCCCCCAGGACAGGATCTCCCGTGGAAGCCGGTACGACACCTGCAGCCGCTGCTGGATCGCGTCGATCCCCACGGCGCCGAGCGTCACCCGCGTGTCGAAGATGCGCTGGTGCGGGTCGCCCACGATGAACATGTCGTCGCGGGCGTGCGGCACCGCCGCCCGCAGCAGTCGCCACTGCGCCGGGTGCAGGTCCTGCGCCTCGTCCACCACGATGTGCCGGTACGGCTCCCGCGCAGGCTCCGTCTCCTCCAGCAGGTCGCCCGTCGTCTGGCCGAGCAGCACCGACGCCTCGGAGGCCAGCTGCAGCAGGGTCCGCTTGCCGCGTTCCCGCAACCGCTCGGTGACGTGCTCGATGGCCTTCCACACGGAGGCGCGCTCCTCGCCCGCCAGCTCGACGCTGCGGCCGGGGCGGGGGGCGTCCAGGTACTCGTCCAGGGTCCGCAGGTTCTGCGCCAGGACCACCTGTTCCCACTCGCGCAGCAGGAACGCCGGACTGTGGCCGGTCTCGGTCTCCTCCCAGAGCGCGGTCAGCTCGGCGCCGCCGACCAGCGAGGGCGGGCGCCCCTCGGCCTCGGCGACGATGCGGTGGGCGAGCCGGTCCACGTTGCCGACCTCGATCCGCTTGCGGATCACCTCGTCCTCGATCAGCTGGTCGAGCCGGGTCGCGAGCTCGGCGCTCAGCCCCTGGGAGAAGGTGACGAGCAGTATCTGCCCGCTCGCGCGCCCGGCCAGGTAGGCGGCCCTGTGCAGGGCGACGAGCGTCTTGCCGGTGCCCGCGCCACCGGTGACCAGCGTCGGCTGCTGGTAGGACTCCCAGTACGCGAGCCGGTGCTGCGGCGGGTACAGGAACACGCACCAGCCGGGCGCGTCGAGCACGCGGTTCAGGTCGCGCGGATGCTCGGTGAAGACCGCGCGGTCCGGGCTGCGCCGGAGCGCGGCGCCGAAGTCCTCGGGATTGACCGGCTCGGGGTCCGCGGCGACGGCGCGGCAGTTCTCCAGCTCCCGCCAGGCCCCGGCCATCGACTCGCCCCTGGCGAGCGCCGCGAGCGGCTCGTACTGCGTCGGGGGCAGCAGCGGTTCGAGCGCCTCCAGGGTGAGCTGGTCGGTGATCTGCCTGACCAGCGGCAGGAAGCGGCCGTCGACCCCCAGCTCGGCCAGGTCGCTGTCGCAGATGTCGGAGAACAGCCGCGTCGCGGACGCCTCGGCCGCCCTGCGCACCGCGGGCCGCACCCGGTCCAGCGCCTCGGCGTCCCACATCTCGACCACGCCCAGCGCCGTGTTCACCCCGAACCGGTAGCGCTGCGCGTACGCCCACGCCTCCGCGTCCGGCAGCACGGTCAGCAGCCAGTAGACGTCCCGCTGCTTGACCACGACGCCCCGGTGCCGGTCGGCCAGCCGCAGGGTCGCCACCCGGGGGTCCCTCGCGCCCCTGACCCGCTCGGGGTGCGGGGCGCCCGCCACGTTCTGCAGGAACCTGCGCGCCGAGACCACGACGTCCCGGCGCACCGGCTGGGCCAGGGCGCCGAGTTCGACGGGGAAGTCCGGGGAGATGGCGAGGCGGGGCATCGGTCAGGCCAACAGTGACAGGAGGTCGCGGTCCCCGCGTTCCCGCAGCCGGGTGAGGAGCTCGGGGGTGCCCACGGGTCCCGTCATGCCGACCCGGGTGGCGATGACCCGTCCGGCCTGTTCCGGGGTGCCGCCCGTCGCGGTGTAGCCGACCAGCCGCAGCGCCCGCGCCGTCGTCTCCACCTCCTCGCCCGCGGCCGGCAGGTGCCTGGCCCGCAGGACCCCCTCGTCCGACAGGGTGAGGAACAGGTGGCTGCCCTCCCTGGCGCCCACGTCCTCCAGGAGCGTCATGAGCGACTCCAGCACGGGCCTGTCGTGCCAGCTGAGGACCAGCTCACCGACCGCGCTGCTGACCGTGCGGCCGTCACCGGGCGACATCCCGAGGTAGGCGGCGAACCCGCTGGGCAGCGGGCACTCGGCGCCCCCGAGGTGCTCCCCGGTGACGTCGATCCTCAGCCACCAGCGGCCGTCGGGCTGCCGGAAGCAGCGCCTGGTCAGCGAGACGTCCTTGAGCGGGCGGAACGGGGCCTTCCTCGGCTCCTGCCCCGGGTCCCCGCCGTTCCCGTCGCCGGGTTTCTCCGCGGTCAGGGCCGGGGCGCCGTTCGACCGCTCGGCCGACCGCTCGTTCGACCGCTGTGGAGGCCGCTCGCCCGCGCCGAGGATGCGGAGCTGCGGGACGTTCTCCAGCCACTCCTTGGACACCTCGGGGTGGATGCCCAGCGAGGAGACCATGTCGAGGGCCTTGTTGATGGTCAGCGGCGGCTTGGCACCGCTGATCATGTCGCGGGTGCGGTGGCGCAGCTCGGTGATGTCACCCTCCACCAGCCACTCGTCGACCAGGTGGTAGCCGGGGAGGGTGGCGAGCACGAACTGCCAGGCCGGCACGTCGAGGGAGTGCAGCTCGTCGGTGTGCCATTCGGCCGCGTTGACCAGCCGTTCCCTGGGGGCGGCCTTGCCGAGGATCCCCTTCACCTCTTCCAGGTGCTCACGGTAGGGGGCGGCCTCGTCGGAGGCGATCCACTCGGCGAGCTCCCGGCGCAGGTCGGTCTCGATGTCGCGGATGACGTCCGGGGACACCGCGAAGAGCTTGGCCAGCGCCTCCACGGTCGCCGGGGCGTCGCTGAACAGCCTGTTCTGCGCCACCGCCCAGCGCTTGTCCTCCACGTTGGCGAAGACGCCGTCCACCAGCCCGTGCAGGCTCCTCGGCACCGGCCGCCCGGCCCTGTCGGCTTCGTCGGCGCTGTCGTCCCTGTCGTCCTCGTCGCTTTCCGCGACCGGCTCGGGGACGTCGTCGGGCTCGGGTACGGGGTCGTGCTCGCGGTCGTCCCCGGAGCCGTCCTGGAGGTCGTCCCGGGAGTCGGCGACGGGTCCGGCTTCGGCTTCCACAGGTCCGGCGTCAGCGGGTCCCGCCTCTCCTGCCTCGTCCGCCTCGAAGGCGGGTCCGGCTCCCGCTCCCGAGGATCCGGTCTCGGCCTCGGAGAGGGCCTGAGCTTCCGCGGGTTCGGCCCCGGTTTCGGGGAGGGCCTGGGCTTCCGCGGGCCCGGCCTCGGCGACCGCCTCCGCGTGACCTGCCTCCGGGACGGCCTCCGCCTTGGCGGATCCGGTCCGGGAGGTGCCCTCCGCTTCCGTATGACCGCCCTCGGAGGGTACGGCCTCGGCGGCGAATTCCGTTTCCGCGGGTTCTGCGGGCTCCGCCTGATCGGCCCACGGCACCGGCCGGGGGAGGAGGCCGGGCGCGCTCTCGGCGCGGGCCCCCGCCACCGGGATGTCCCGGCGCCCGGATCCGGCGGCCTCCGCCTCCTCGGGAGCGTTCGCGAACCGGCCTTCCCGTACGGGGTCGCCCGCCGGACGGTTCTTCCTCGCCGAGGCGGGCTGGAAGAGCGACCCGGGGGCCTCCCCGGTCTCCGTCGTACGACGGGCGTCGGGCACCACGGCGTCGCGCTCCCGGGGGCCCTTGCGCTTCGGCAGGGGCATCGGCGCCGCGAGGGCCGCGCGCTCCGGCTCGGGAGCGCTCTCGGCGTGAGGGTCCGCCACGGCGGGCGGCCCGTCCGGCACGGAAAAGCCCCCGGCGACGGACCCGCTCGCGACGGGCCCACCCGTGACGGACTCGCTCGCGACGGGTGCGAGGGAGGCCACCGGCTCGGGGGAGGCGTCGGCCGCGTGCGCCGAGGACGGGACCGAGGGGGCCGCCAGGCGCGTGAAGACCGCGGTGAAGAGGGCCTGCAGCAGAGGGACCGGCTGGATGAACGGCTGGTCGCGCAGATCGTGGCCGGTCAGCGAGAGAAGACCCGGCCAGGACCCGGCACGGTCGAGGGCGATGGCCGTGTAGGGCTCGTCCGCGTCGTCCGGGTCCAGGACGTGCAGGGCGGGGAGCACGTCACCCACGGCGGCGGCCGGCCAGTGGTTCAGGGCGACCGAGGCGAGGATGTCGGCCAGCCTCTCCGGGCCCAGCACGGCGAGCACGCGGGCCATCGGCAGGCTCCGCCACCAAGCGTCCGGTAGGTCGGGCTGTTCGCGCAGAAGTGGGATCGTGGCCGCGTCGCTCCAGCGCAGCGGCGGCACGAGGTCACTCAGACAGAAGTTCATCCGTTCCCTTCACCAGCCCCTCAAGCCGCCCGAGTCACTCCATGTGGCCGGGGAACGAGACTCATGGAACAGACCATAGTCTGGCAAATCACCCCGGCGCATTGGGTCGGTTCAGCGGCGTACGGCCGCGAACCGCAGTCTCACGTAGTCGGCCATCCAGCCGCTCTCCCGCCGCAGGGCGGGGGCGGCCAGCTCGTTCACCCGGCGGAGCAGCGGGTCGACCATCTCCGCGGGCACCTCCTTGAGCAGCGAGCCCGCGAACATCCGCACCCAGTCGGCCGCCCCGCCGGGGCACTCGTCGAGCGGGGTCGGCCGGTCGAAGTATTCCAGCAGGCGGACGGTGAAGCCGCCCTTCTCCAGCCGCGTGGCGTATTCGGCGGGGGTGGGGAAGTACCACGGCAGGTCGGGCTCGCGCAGCCCGTACTCCCGCCAGGCGGTGGACAGCGCCGCCGTCAGCGCGGCGCAGTTGCCCGCGCCGCCCATCTCGGCCACGAACCGCCCGCCCGGCGTGAGGGCCTCGCGGACGCTGGTGATCACCGCGTCCGGCTCCTGGCCCATCCAGTGCAGGGCGGCGTTGGAGAAGACCGCGTCGTACGGCTGGGCCACCGTGAAGGTGCGGCCGTCGCCGACGATGAAGTCCAGCCCCGGATGCTGGGCCAGGGCCTTCTCGATCATCGCCTGCGATCCGTCGATCCCGAGGACGCGGGCACCCCGGGAGGTGATCTCGGCCGTCAGCACTCCCGTGCCGCAGCCGAGATCCACGATGCGTTCCCCCGGCTGCGGGTCGAGAAGCTCGACGAGGGGGGCGCCATGTGCTGAAACGTACCCAAAGCTGCTGTCATAGGCGCGAGCGTTCCACCTCATCAAGCTCGGGGTGTCGTATCGCAAGACGATCAGCTCACATTCTGAGACGCGAGGCCTCTTATCGGTACTCTCCAGACACTTTAGAGCCTCTGGGAAGTCGCGACATATCAGTCTCGGCAGCCTCAGGTTCATCTCACCTTTTTGGCCCACTCCCGCTGGAGGTAGGCCCTGGCCCTGTCGATCTCCGGGATGGAGAGGATCACGGGCCTCGCGTTGGTGGCGGGGAGCTTCGCGGCCAGCTCGTGGTCGAGGGTGCCGTGCATCTGGAGGGCCTCCATCCTGGCGGGCCTGGCGTACCCCTTCAGGAACAGGTTCTGTCCCCTGTCGGAGAACAGGAACTCCTGCCAGAGCCGGGCCGCGGCCGGGTGCGGGGCCTGCTTGCTGATGGCCTGGACGTAGTACGCGCCGAGCACGGCGTCGCCGGGAATCGTGACCTTCCACGTCTTGTCGACGGCGGCCCGCTCGGCGTTGTGGTAGTCCCAGTCGACGAGGACCGAGGCCGTCTTGGGGGTGGCCGCGAGGTTGCCCGCGCTCTTGAGGCGCTGGAAGAACTCCACACCCCGTTCGGCCCTCGCCTCGCCGCCCCTGAGGGAGACGGCCATCACCCCGTTGAAGGCCGCGGAGACCTCCCGGGGGTCGCCGGGCAGCGACACGCTGTGGCGCGGCTTGAGCAGGTCGGAGAAGGACACGGGGGCCGCGATCCTGGTCGGGTCGTAGCCGATGGACATGTAGCCGCCGTATCCCGCGTACCAGAAGCCCCGGTGGTCCTTCAGGCTGTCGGGGATGTCCTGCCAGCCCTGGACCCGGTACGGGGCGAAGAGGGCGGCCTTGGCCGCGGCGACGTCCATGCTCAGGTCGAACACGTCCGGCTTGAGCTCGGCCGCGGCCGCGATCTCCCTGGCGCTGTTGGCGTCGGGCTCCAGCTGGTTGACCTTGATCCCGTACTCCTCGGAGAAGGTGTCGATGATCTCGCCGTAGTTCACCCAGTCGCGCGGCAGCGCGATCACCGTGAGTGCCCCCTCCTTCCTGGCGGCCTCGACGAGGCGCTCCATTGTCGAGAAGCCCTCCTTCAGGGAGGCCGCCTGCGCGTTGAGGGGCGGGAATTGGACGTTTTGAGGAGCCGGGGCGCCACATCCGGCGATCGTGGCCGTGAGGATCACGGCGGCTGCGGCGCTGGTACGTACGGTCACGAAGTGAATACTCTCCGCTGCATTTCGCCTGGTCGAGCAGGCGCGACCCTTCTTAGCGAACGGCTTACACGTGTCTTGGCGAGCGGCTTACCCGGCGGGCGTCCAGCCGTCGTTCACGCGCGGGCGCGAGGGTGCCCCCGTAACCTCCTCACGCGCGGGCACGTGGGCGCGAGAGGTCGAGAGGTCCCGGGCACCGGAGAGAAAACGGATTCGCACGCGGGGACTCCGAACGCCGGGGCGCGCACCGGGCGGCGCGCGGGAATTCACCCGGGCGGACGCGGGCGCGGGGGCCGGGGGGAGTCCGGGACGACCTTCGCCGCGGCGAGAGTCTCCTCGTCGATCTCGACCAGGACGCCGTTTCGCCTGCGCACACCGAGCACGCCGTCGCGCCAGAACTCCAGCTCGCCGACCGCGTCACGGAATCCTTCGGGAACCCTTCTCCGAGTGGTGACTCTTTTGCCCACGTCGGAAGGGGTTATGGTGATGTTCAGGCGAGCGCTGAAACCAAAGGCCACCGGCTTTTGCCCCCTCCGGTTTCAGGCACATGGCGGGCACGGCAATACTAGGGCTTAGCAACTCGCGGTCGAAGTCGTGCCTAGGTGCGTAAAGAAGAAGGAGCCCGAGGTGACCTACGTCATCGCGCAGCCTTGCGTGGACGTCCTGGACAAGGCGTGCATCGAGGAGTGCCCCGTCGATTGCATCTACGAGGGTGAGCGGATGCTCTACATCCACCCCGACGAATGCGTCGACTGCGGCGCGTGCGAACCCGTCTGCCCGGTGGAGGCCATCTTCTACGAGGACGACCTGCCCGAGCAGTGGAAGGACTTCTACAAGGCGAACGTGGACTTCTTCGAGGACATGGGGTCGCCCGGCGGCGCCTCCAAGGTCGGCAAGATCGAGAAGGACCACCCGGTCGTCGCGGCCCTGCCCCCGCAGGCCGAGAGCCACTAGGAGCCGGTGCGGAGGGGACGGCCGCGACGGCCGTTCCCTCACCACCGCCATCGGCAGACCCGTTCCAGTGAGAGACGACGGCTGATCACCATGAACGCCATTACCGGCAGCGCCCCGGCGAGGCTCCGATGAACGGCCTGCCGGACTTCCCGTGGGACCGCCTCACGCCGCTGAAGGAGCTGGCGGCGTCGCACCCCGGCGGGATCGTCGACCTGTCGGTGGGCACGCCCGTCGACCCGGTGCCCGACGTCGTGCGGCAGGCCCTCGCGGACGCCTCGGACAGCCCCGGCTACCCGTTGACGTACGGCACGGAGCGTCTCCGCTCGGCCGCCGCCGGGTGGCTGCGCCGCAGGCACGGCGTGCTCCTCGACCAGGCGAACGTGCTGCCGCTGATCGGTTCCAAGGAGTTCGTGGCCTGGCTGCCGACGCTGCTCGGCGCCGGCCCCGGGCAGCGGGTGATCCTCCCCGAGCTGGCCTACCCCACCTACGACGTGGGAGCGCGCCTCGCGGGCGCCGAGCCGTACGCCACCGACGGGCTGCTCACGCTCGGGCCCGAGCGGGTGCCGCTGGTCTGGGTGAACTCCCCGTCCAACCCGACCGGCAGGGTCCTGCCCGCCGAGCACCTGCGCAAGGTCGTCTCGTGGGCGCGCGAGCACGGCGCGGTCGTGGCCTCCGACGAGTGCTACATCGAGCTGGGCTGGGAGGAGCGGCCGGTCTCGATCCTGCACCCGGACGTCTGCGGCGGCTCGCACGAGGGCCTGCTCGCGGTGCACTCGCTGTCCAAGCGCTCCAACCTGGCCGGTTACCGGGCCGGGTTCGTCGCGGGCGACCCGGTGCTGGTCAAGCGGCTGCTGGAGGTACGCAAGCACGCGGGTATGATCATGCCCGCGCCGGTCCAGGCGGCGATGGCCGTGGCCCTGGACGACGACGGGCACGCCGAGGAGCAGCGGGCCCGCTACGCCGCCCGCCGCGCGGCGCTCCGTCCCGCCCTGGAGGCGGCCGGCTGGAAGATCGAGCACTCCACCGCGGGCCTGTACCTGTGGGCCTCCAACGGGGCGGGCTGCTGGGACCAGGTCCGCGCGCTGGCCGGGAAGGGGATCCTGGTCGCCCCCGGCGACTTCTACGGGACCGCGGGCGAGCGGCACATCAGGATCGCCGTGACGGCCGGCGACGAACGCATCAGTGCGGCGGTGCGCCGCCTCCAGTAGGATCGCGCGGCATGACCCCCGAGGTCGCCGTGATACTCGGACTGAGTGCGGCCACGCTCGTCCTGCTGTTCGTCGCGTTCTTCGCGACGACGCGTCAGGACAGGCGGGCCGGAGAGTCCGGGCGTTCCGGCGAGACCCCCCTCCCCTCGGTTGAGGCCGCGCTGTCGCCGGCCCAACCGTCCACGGGCCATGTCGGCATCGACTACCCCGACCCTCGTACGATCAAGGTCGGCGACACGATCGAGTGCCAGGGGGTCCGCAGCAGGGTCCTCGGCGCGCTGTACCTGTCGTGGCAGGGCAGCCAGTGGACCGAGTATCTCCTCGACGACGGCACCCGTCGTTACCAGTGGCTGTCGATCCAGATGCGCGCCGGTCTGGCCGCCGGTGATCCGCCGCACCTGGAGGTGCTGCTGTGGACGCCGGTGCCCACGGAGGGCATGGTCCCCGCCAAGGCGACGCTGAGCGTCGAGGGGGTCGACTTCTTCCCCGTCGACCGGGGCACCGCGGCCTTCCGCGGGGAGGGCGTCACCTCGATGCCCGAGCGGGGCCTGCTCGACTTCGCCGACTACCGGGCCGCCGACGGCCGCCTGCTCAGCTTCGAACGCCTCCAGGGCAAGCGCTGGAGCTCCTCCCACGCCCAGCCCCTCGCCCCCGGGACGATCAGAATCGAGAAGAAGAAGGGCGGCTAGGACAGCTCGACCTTCCTGGCGGAGGACCCCGGGTCGGCCTTCCAGCCGTCGTGGCTGTTCGCGGCCACCCACGACTGGCCGTCGTAGCGGATCCTGGCGACCCCGAACGTCTTGGCGTGGGCGATCGACCAGGCGGCCACCAGCCAGCCGCGCCTGCGCGAGGGCGCCTCGAAGGTGTCGCCAGGACCGAGCGCCCTGGCGAGCCCGCGCTCCGCCCCGCGCGCGTCGGGCAGAGGGGTCTTGCCCGTCGGGGCGGGGAACCAGCAGTGCACGGCCTTGGGCACCCGCCCGGTGAACCCCGCGGCGAGGATCTTCCCGTCGTCCTCGTGCTGGGCGTACGCCGTCCCGTCGGCCGAGCGCTGCACCTCCTGGGCCGCCTCGTGGAGCGGCAGCTTCCGGTAGCCCTTCACCTTCACCAGCGCGGCGAAGAACTTCCCCGAGGAGTAGACGGGGTCGATGAGCTGGTCGGGCCTGCCCCAGCCCTGAGAGGGGCGCTGCTGGAACGCTCCGACCGAGTCGCGGTCGCCACCCCGCAGGTTCTCCAGCTTGGACTCCTGGATGGCGGTGGCGTAGGCGATCACCACGGCCCGCTCGGGCAGTTTCCTGCGGGCCGCCACGGCCGCGATGACCGCCGCCACCTTGGCCTGCTCAAGGTCCAGCTCCACCGAACCCTCCGGTGTCGTGACCTTGCACCCCTCGCCGAGGTCGACCAGCGGTGTCACCCGTCTGAGCAGGCTGAAAAGACCCACGGTGATGGCCACCGCGAGCACGACCACGATCACGACGATCGCGATAACCCCTTTTGAGAAGCGCCCTCGCACGGTCAAGAACCTACAGGTCCCCAGCGATTGCGCGGGTTGGCGGAACGCCGTGAACGTAGGCTCCGAGCCATGATCCAGAGCGATGCCAGCCCGCTGCCCGCGGCCGTCGACGAGCTGTGGTGGCGCAGGGCCGAGCTGAGTCCCGCCGACACCGAGGCCCGCGCCGTCGTCGTGAGCGCGGTGGACATGCTCGACAGCGGCAAGGTCCGGGTGGCCGGGGTCTCCCGTACCGGCGAGGTGGTCGTGGACGAGCGCGCCCGGCGGGCCGTCCTGCTCGCGTTCCGGGTGCTCGGCACGGTCAGGTCCCAGGTGGGCGACTTCCACCACCACGACCGCGTCCCGCTGAAGACCTCCGTCGAGGGGGTACGCGTCGTGCCGGGGGCGATCGCCCGCTGGGGCTCCTACCTGGCGCCGGGCGTCGTGCTGATGCCCTCGTTCGTCGACATCGGCGCCCACGTGGACGAGGGCAGCACGGTGGGTACGTGGGCCTCGATCGGCTCGTGCGCCCAGATCGGCAGGAACGTCCACCTGTCCGGGGGAGCGGGCGTCGGGGAGACCGGCGGCCGGGACGGCGCGGAGGACTCCCGCGCCACCGGGGAGGCGCCGCGGACGGCGCCCGCGATCGTCGAGGACGGCGCGCTGATCGGTAGCCGGGCCGTGATCGCCGACGGGGCCCGCGTGGGCCGGGGCGCCGTGGTCGGCGCCGGGACGATCCTGTCGGCCTCGACCCCGGTCGTCGACGCGCGGACGGGCGAGGAACTGGGCCGCGGGCACGTCCCCGGCTGGTGCGTGGCGACCGGCGGCACCCGGCACCGCGAGTTCCCCGGCGGCACCTTCGGCCTGCGCTGCGTTCTGGTGCTTGAGCGCCTGGAGGAGGGTCACCGGCCCGGCCGGGCCGAACTCGACCGCATCCTGTACGGATCCCACGGGGGTGCACGGGCGTGACGGGTCGGGCTCGGCCGCGTCCTGTACGGGTCCCACGGGGGTACGCGGGCGTGACGGGTCTTCCACAGGCCGGACTCGGCCGGATCCCGCGCGGGCACTAGGGTCGCGGGCATGAGTACGCGTCTGGACCTCACACAGGATGTCGGGGAGCTCACCGCCCGGATCGTGGACGTCGAGTCGGTCAGCGGCGGCGAGAAGGCCCTGGCCGACGCCGTGGAGGAGGCACTGAGGCCACTCCGGCACCTCACCGTCGAGCGCGACGGCGAGTCGGTCGTGGCCCGCACCCACCTGGGCCGCGCCGAGCGGGTGGTGATCGCCGGGCACCTCGACACCGTCCCCGTCGTCGGCAACCTGCCCAGCCGGGTCGAGGGCGACCGGCTGTACGGCTGCGGCACCTCGGACATGAAGGCCGGTGTCGCGGTCGCCCTGAAGCTGGCGGCCACCCTCCCCGAGCCCAGCAGGGACGTGACGTACGTCTTCTACGACTGCGAGGAGATCGAGTCCGAGCGGAACGGGCTCCTCCGGCTCAGCCGCAGGCATCCCGACTGGCTCGCGGGTGACTTCGCCGTGCTCATGGAGCCCACCGACGGCGTGATCGAGGGCGGTTGCCAGGGCACGCTCCGGGCCCAGGTCGTCATCCGGGGCAAGCGGTCGCACAGCGCCAGGTCCTGGTTCGGGGTCAACGCGATCCACGCCGCCCAGCCGGTGCTCGCGATCCTGAACGCTTACGAGGCGAGGCTTCCCGTCGTGGACGGGCTGGAGTACCACGAGGGCCTGAACGCGGTGGGCATCGGCGGCGGCGTCGCGGGCAACGTGATCCCGGACGAGTGCGTCGTGACCGTGAACTACCGTTTCGCCCCCGACCTGTCGCTGGACGAGGCGCGCGCCCACGTGAGCGAGGTGTTCGGGGGGTACGAGGTCCGCTTCACCGACGCCGCCGCCGCGGCGCGGCCCGGCCTGACCCATCCGACGGCGTCGGCCTTCGTCGAGGCCGTCGGCGGCACACCCCGGGCCAAGCTCGGCTGGACCGACGTCTCGCTCTTCTCCGGACTGGGTGTGCCCGCGGTCAACTACGGTCCCGGCGATCCGAATCTGGCGCACCAGAAGGATGAGTTCGTCTCGTTGGAGAAGATCGCCGACTGCGAGCGCGGAATGCTCGGCTGGCTGTCCTGAAAGGCCGGTAGGCCCTGTTCGCGGCCGGTGCGGGCCTCGGCGTACTCCACGCGCGAGAGCCGGGAGGGGCGCGGTACAAATGAAAGTGGCTTTCCTCGCCGGCCATTTGGCGGGGAAAGCCACTTTCAGTCCCGAGCAGCACCCTCGCCAGTTAGACGTGCACTGTTCAAAATACGGTTCCATGTTTTCGTAGAGATTTTTCAAGATTTTTCTGGGACGGCGCTACGGTGACCCGCATGAAGAAAAAACGACCAGAACGTCGCCAGGGAGCCGCGGTGGTTCGTGGTGATCTCCTCTCCGACTCCACCCACGACCAGCGGCTTCTTGATCGAAGGGGCCCGGCCGACTGGCTGCACATGGACCCGTGGCGGGTGATGCGCATCCAGGCCGAGTTCGTGGAGGGCTTCGGCCAGCTCGCCGAACTCCCCCAGGCGGTCACCGTCTTCGGGTCCGCGCGCACCCCCGCGGACACCCCCGAGTACGAGATGGGGATCCAGCTGGGCAGGAAACTGTCCGAGGCGGGCTACGCCGTGATCACCGGTGGCGGCCCCGGCTGCATGGAGGCCGCCAACAAGGGCGCCGTGGAGGCGGACGGCGTCTCGGTGGGCCTGGGCATCGAGCTGCCCTTCGAGCAGAGCATGAACGAGTACGTCGACCTCGGCATCGAGTTCCGCTACTTCTTCGTCCGCAAGACCATGTTCGTGAAGTACTCCTGCGGATTCGTCACGCTGCCCGGCGGTTTCGGCACCATGGACGAGCTCTTCGAGGCGCTCACCCTGGTCCAGACCCGGAAGGTCACCTCCTTCCCGGTGGTGCTGATGGGGACGGAGTTCTGGGGCGGCCTGATCGACTGGATCAAGAACACCCTCGTGGGGACGGGCAAGATCTCTCCGGCGGACGTGGATCTCATTCACGTCACCGACGACGTGGACGAGGCGGTCCGGATCATCGTGGAGGCCGACAACAAGAGGGGCGGTCGACTGGAGGACGAGCGGAAGGCGACGATGACCACGGTTGGTGATGCCGAATAGGGTCAGTGCGTGTTTATTTGTGTATTCCTCGCATCGAGTCAGAAGATCGACAAGAAGTACCTGGACCTGGCGGAACAGGTCGGCACCGAGCTCGCCAGGCGCGGGCACTCCCTGGTGAGCGGTGGGGCCAGGGTCTCCTGCATGGGAGCCGTGGCCCGCGCGGCCCGCGCGGGCGGCGCCCGCACCGTCGGGGTGATCCCCCAGTCGCTGGTGGACATCGAGCTCGCCGACGAGGGGGCCGACGAACTGGTGGTCACCACCGACATGCGCGAGCGCAAGGGCATCATGGACGCCCGCTCCGACGCCTTCCTGGTGCTGCCCGGCGGCATCGGGACGCTGGAGGAGCTGTTCGAGATCTGGACGTCCCGCACGCTCGGCCTGCACGACAAGCCGCTGGTGGTCCTCGACCCCTGGGGGATCTACACGCCGCTGCGGGAACTCGTCGAGGGCATGGACGAGGCGGGCTTCACCCGCCCGAACGTCTTCGACGCCATCTCCTGGACCACCACGGTCGACGAGGCGTTCCGGCTGCTGGAGAAGTCGACCAGGCACCTGGAGCCGAGCGCGGAGGAGCTAGGCGAGGCCACGGCGGGTTAGCGCGGGCGGGCGCCGCCCGGCGAGGGACTCGGTCATCTCGACCGCGAGCCGCACCTGCTCGACGCGGTCCGTACGGAAGACGCGGGCACCGGCCCAGGCGCAGATCGAGGCCGCGGTGAGCTCCGCGGCCTCGGCGTCCCGCTCCCTCGCGGTGTTTCCGGCGTCTCTCCCGGCGTTCTCGGTGTCTCTCCCGGCGTTTTCGGTGTCCCCGGTTTTCCAGGCGGTTTCTCCGGCCGACGCGGTGGGCGGGACGGGTGAGGCGACGGCGGCGAGCCGGGCGGGGGTGACGACCACGGTGTGCCCGGCACGGACGAGCTCCTCGACCTCCCCGACCGAACGGGCCTCGACCCAGCCGGGCTCGCCCGGATCACCGGGACGGAGCACGACGAGGGCCGTCACCGGACATCCAGGGCGGACGCCCTGTCCTCCGGAGCGGACGGGAGGCGCCTCTCGCCGGGTGGGAGCGGCCGGGGGCCGGGTGAGATCGGCCCGGCGGGGACGGGAGGTTCCGCGATGACCAGGTAGGACATGTTTCTCCGAACGCGGCGGGGTGTGCGGTGTCTACGCGGGGAGACTCCGAGGGTACCCGTCCCGTGAACCGCGACCCGGTGGACCCCGCGGGAAGGCCGGACGCGGGGATTCCCGGCCTCCGGGCCGGGGGAGGACGTCATGATCCGATCCTAGGTCAGCGCGAATGTGGCACGATTCGTATGTGCTGGTCGTATTAGCTCTCGCTGCCGTAGCCGTTATCGCCGGTGTCACGGTGGTCGCCATGGGCCGGGGAGGTGAGCTGAGTGAGTTCGCCCCCGACGTGCCCCCGCTGAACCTGCCCCAGGCGGGTCAGCTCGGCGCGGCCGACTTCATGGCCCTCCAGCTCCCGGTGAGCCTCGTCGGATACAACACGCAGAGCGTGGACGAGACGCTGAACCGGGTCGCCGCGGCCCTGAGCGAGCGTGACACCAGGATCGCCGTGCTGGAGCAGCGGGTGTCGGAGCTGCTCGCCGGCAGGCTCCAGGCCCGCCACGAGCTCAACCCCGGCTCCCAGACCCCGCCGCGCGGGCCCGAGGCGCCGTACGAGCTTTCCGGGAGGGACGGGTTCGGGGCGTCCGAGGAGCTGTCCGCCGGGCCGACGGCCGTTTCGCGCACCGAGACGCTGCCCGGGTCCTCCGACGAGGACGGGGTCGAGGCACGCGAGGAGCTCTCCAGCGAGTCATGGGCCAAGCCTTCCAAGGTTTCCAAGCCTTCTGAGACTTCCAAGGCTTCCGAGCCCGCCACGCTGTCCGAGTCCTCCGAGTCCTCCGAGCCGGAGAAGCTTCCCGAGGACTCCGAGCCGTCCGGTGTGTCGCGGTTCGCCAGGCCGTCCGAGCCGTCCCAGGTGCCGGATTCCCCCTCCTCGCCTTCCTCGTCCTCTTCGTCCGGGGCCTCGGACGCGAAGGAGTCGTCTCCCGGTTCCGTCGGCCTTCGTACGGGGGAGCGGCAGGAGAAGGAGGACCCCCGATGACCGAGACTTCGCGGGCCGTGATCCCGGCGGCCCCCCTTGTAAAGTCCGTGGGGTCCGTGGGGTCCGTGGAACTCGTGCGCTGCGGCTGGGCGACCTCGGCCCCCGACTACGTCGCCTACCACGACGAGGAGTGGGGCCGTCCGGTCACCGGTGACGACCGGGTGTTCGAGCGGGTCGCGCTGGAGTCGTTCCAGTCCGGCCTGTCGTGGATCACCATCCTGCGCAAGCGGGAGAACTTCAGGGCGGCCTTCGCCGGGTTCTCCATCCCGGCCGTGGCCGCGTTCGGCGACGAGGACGTCACCCGCCTGCTCGGTGACGCGGGCATCGTCCGCAACCGGGCCAAGATCGAGGCGACGATCGCCAACGCGCGGGCCGCGCTCGACGTCGGCCTGTCCGACCTCGTCTGGAAGCACGCGGATCCCGGCGCGCCCGTCCCGAGGACCCTGGCGGAGGTGCCCGCCCAGACCCCCGGTTCCAAGGCCCTGGCCAAGGAGCTCAAGGCGTGCGGCTTCCGTTTCATCGGCCCGACCACCGCCTACGCGCTGATGCAGGCCATCGGCCTGGTCAACGACCACCTGGCCGACTGCTGGATACGGCCCGACGTCTCCCCCTCCTGAGTGTGAGCCTCACGGCCGACGGCCTCCGCTACGCCTCGTCAAGGTGGCGGTCGACGAAGGCGGCGGCGGCCGGGAGCAGCCGTCCGGCCTCGTACTCGAAGTAGATCCTGGCCTTCTCCCCCGGCCAGCCCCTTGGCAGAAGCTCGGCGGGGAGCCCGGGATCGCGGAACAGGAAGTTGCGCCAGCCGTGCAGCAGCCTGCTCCGGGTGGCGAACACCTGGTCGCCGCTCGCGTTGTCGGGCAGCCCGCCGACCAGGTCCATCGCCTGGGCCATCCACTCCTCGTAGGCGGCCCCGATGCCGTCCAGGTCCCATGTCCTGGCGACCAGCGCCGCGGGGTCACCGTCGAGCACCGCGTCGAACCGGTCGACGGCGAGGGCCTCGCCGTCGAAGATCGCGTCCAGCTCGGGGGAGGGCCTCGGCCCGATCCAGGTCGTCTCCGACAGGGGCGCGTACCCGATGAAGGCCAGATCGGAGCGCAGGCGCTCCCGCCTGGACCGCTCGCGCACGGGCTCCACCACGAGGATGTGCCACCGGCCGTTCCACGTGATCGTCCCGACTCGGTAAATTCTCAGCGCGGCTTCGTCGAGGCGGTGCACGCACTTGGGGGTGACCTCGTAGCCGGGCCCCTTGGGCAGCCGGGCGGGCGCGAGCCAGCCCTGCCGTACCATCCGCGAGACGGCGGTGCGTACGGCGGGAGCCGCGATGTCCAGCGGGGCGAGCAGACGGACGAGGGCGGCCACGGACGCGCGACCGCCTCGGGACCTGAGGTGGTCCCCGTACAGATCGAAGAGAGCGGCGCGGGCGTTCACGAGGACAAGTTTGGTCGTCTGAGGGGTCTCGGACAACGGTCTTGATCGCCGGATGAGCCGACGCTAAGACTGATCGTTCCCATTCTCCGTGCGGAGGCGGGATAATAGGACATCACAGAAGACGTGAATGCGTCGGCCACCCTCGGGTCAGTCGGAGATCCGGAGCCCGAAGCAGGAAGGGATACACGCATGGCGGCTATGAAGCCGAGGACCGGTGATGGTCCGCTGGAGGTCGTCAAGGAAGGCAGGGGGATCGTCATGCGGGTTCCCCTGGAGGGTGGCGGCCGCCTTGTCGTCGAGCTTTCGGCGGACGAGGCAAGTGCCCTCGGCGAGGAACTGAAGAAAATCGTCGGTTGATCCCGATCTAAACCAGAAGTGGTGGAGCCGGGCCCTATTTGAGCTTGCTCGGGGAGCATGACACCTGCGACGGCCCGCGAGACCGACGATGAACACGGCCCTGGCCGTCGGACCGCCTCACGGTGGCTCGCGCCAGGGCCGCGGTGTTCTCCCCGGTGCCCTTCGCCACACCGGGCCTGATGACTGGAGTTACCCCTATGCCCATCTCCCCCTACCTGCTCCTGCCTCGCGTTCCCTACGCGCGGGGGCTGTCCGCCGCCTCCTCCGGGTCCTCCGGGAGCGCGCTCCCCGGTGACGCCGAGTTGCTGGCCGTCCCCTTCGACGGGGACCTCGCGCCCGAGATCGAGTTGCCGGTGCCCGCGGCGGCGCTGCTCGCCCACCACAAGGCCAAGGGCGAGGCGGGTGAGATCGTCGAGGTTCCCGTCGCGAACGGCGACGCCGTCGGCCGGGTGCTCCTCTACGGGGTCGGCGACGGTTCGGCGACCGCCCTGCGCAGGGCGGGCGCGGCGGTGGCGAGACGCGGCAAGGGCAGGGACGCCATCAGGATCGTGCTCCCCGGCGGGCCGGTGGCCGCGTTCGTCGAGGGTGCCCTCCTGGCCACGTACGCCTTCAGGGTCGGCGAGGCGAAGTCCTCCCCGGTGACGCTTGAGTTCGTCGGCGACGGGGTCGAGGCGGAGGTCGCCGGGGCCGAGGTGATCGCCGGGGCCGTGGCGCTCGCCAGGGACCTGACCAACACCCCCTCCTCGGTGAAGTCCCCCGCCTGGCTCGCCGAGCGCGCCGCCGAGCGGGGGGTCGCGGTGCGGGTGTGGGACGAACGGGAGCTGCGGTCCGGCGGATTCGGCGGCATCCTCGCCGTCGGCCAGGGGTCGGCGAACCCGCCCCGGCTGATCCAGCTCTCCTACGAGCCCGAGGACGCGACCGGCCACGTGGTCCTGGTCGGCAAGGGCATCACGTACGACACCGGCGGAATCTCGCTCAAGCCGACGAGCAACATGGTGTTCATGAAGACCGACATGGCCGGTGGAGCCGTGGTCATCGCGGTCCTGGACGCGCTGGCCGCGCTCGGCGTGCGGACCCGGGTCACCGGCCTCGTCGCCGCCGCCGAGAACTCCTTCTCCGGCACGGCCCAGCGCCCCTCCGACGTGATCACGCAGTACGGCGGCCGGACGGTGGAGGTGCTCAACACCGACGCCGAGGGCCGTCTGGTGCTGGCCGACGCGCTGGCCTACGCCGACGCGGAGCTGGACCCGGACGTCATGGTCGACATCGCCACGCTGACCGGGGCGATCGGCATCGCGCTGGGCAAGGATCTCGGCGCGGTCTTCGCCTCCGACGACGAGCTGGCCGGTGCGCTGATCGGGGCGGGGGAGGGCAGCGGGGAGCGGCTCTGGCGGATGCCGCTGATCGACGACTACGTCCCCGCGCTCGAATCGTCCGTGGCCGACCTGACCAACGTCGAGGTCGGATCGACCTACGGCGCCGGTTCCATCACCGCGGCGCTGTTCCTGCGCGAGTTCACCGGCGGACGGCCGTGGGCGCACCTGGACATCGCGGGCGTCGGCCGCAGTGGCGCCGACGAGGGCGTTCTCAGCAAGGGGGCCACCGGGTACGGCGTGCGCCTGCTGCTCGAATGGCTGTCGGCGCTCGACGACGGCGACCGGGCGCGGTGACCGGAAGACGGTGACCGGAAGATGGCGCCCAAGTGACGGCGACCAGGTGGCGATGACCGGAAGACGGCGACCGGAAGACGATGATCAAGGGGCGATGATCAAGGGGCGGTGACCGGGAGGCGGTGACCGGCGCCAGGCCCGCGAGCCTGGCGCCTGCCCCGGTGCGCGGGCCGCCGCCCGGTGCCTCGCTACCTGCTCGCCTCGGAGAGGCTGACGATGGCCTCCGCGGCCCGGAAGTGCTTGTTGCGGCCGAGGTCGCCGATGGTCTTGATACCGAATGCCTTGGCCAGGTCCTTGGCGTCACTCTCGCTGACTCCGGAGAGCGCGCTGACCGGGGCGTTGGGAAGCGCGCTCAGCTCGGCTCCCTCGTACTCCTTGTCGAGCAGCTTGTCCAGTTTGGCGGCAACCGTCATGGTGCACCCCTGTATGTCGATGATCATGGAAAAGGCCCGTGTTATGGCCTTAACCGGCATCGTTTCCGGCCAATGAGGGATCGACCCGCCTCTTTCGGGATCTTGGTGATCGCTTGCCGGACCCGGGTGAACGGCATTGCCCAATCCTGGGGCGTGTCGTGGGCGGCGTCGGCCGGAGTCAGTCGGCGAGCTTGACGGCCGCCAGGATGCCGTCCCCCAGGGGCATCATCAGCGGGCGGAGCCGCTCGTCGGAGCGGACCAGCTTGCCCAGCTCCCTGATGGCGACCGTGTCGGGGTCTCGCTGCACGGGGTCGGCCACCCTGTTGCCCCAGAGGGCGTTGTCGAAGACGACGATGCCGCCGACCCGCAGCAGCCGGACGGACTCGGCCAGGTAGTCGGCGTACTCGTGCATGGCGCCGTCGCAGAAGACCAGGTCGTAGCCGCCGTCGGAGAGGCGGGGGAGCACGTCGAGGGCGCGGCCGGTGATCAGGCGGATCCGGCCGCCGGAGAATCCGGCCTGGGCGAAGCTCTGCCGGGCCAGCCGCTGGTGCTCGGGCTCGACGTCCACGCTGGTGAGCGTGCCGTCCTGGCGCATGCCGCGAAGCAGCCACAGGCCGGAGACGCCGCAGCCGGTGCCGATCTCCACGACGGCGCGGGCGTTGATGGCGGTGGCGAGGAAGCAGAGAGCGGCGCCGCCGCCGGGCAGGATCGGGGGCGCCCCCACCTCCGCGCCACGCATGCGCGCGGCACGCAGGATGTCGTCCTCCCGGTGGAACTCGTCGGCATAGGCCAGAGTGGCCTCCAACGGACTTGTCGGCGTCTCTGCCATCGGCCTCTCCTCCCGCTTTCTCCGTACACAGTCATATAGGCGCTGGGTCGCAGCCTAAGGGAGGCAGGCCCGATCGGGAACTCATGTCACCCCCGGTGCGTTGCACGGTTTAAGCGGCCTTTGCCGGTCCTGAAGGTAGTCAGTGCGCACGAAGGGACGAAACCAGGCACTATGGCGATAGCGGTGGCCCCGGAGAGAGGAGTGCTGGTGGAGGAGTCCGACCACCAGGCCGAAGCTCCCGTGTCTGATTGGACGCCTCCTACATGGGAGGAGGTGGTCCGGACGCACTCGGCGCGCGTCTACCGGCTGGCCTATCGGCTGACCGGCAACGTGCACGATGCGGAAGATCTCACACAGGAGGTCTTCGTCCGGGTCTTCAGGTCGTTGTCGAACTACACGCCAGGCACTTTCGAGGGCTGGCTGCACCGCATCACCACCAACCTGTTCCTCGACATGGCGCGGCGCAAGCAGCGCATCAGGTTCGAGGGGCTCGCCGACGACGCCGCCGAGCGGCTGCGCGGGCGCGAGCCGTCTCCCGCGCAGGTGTACGACGACACCCATCTGGAGCCCGACATCCAGGCGGCACTCGACGCGCTCGCGCCCGAGTTCCGCGCGGCCGTCGTTCTGTGTGACATCGAGGGGCTGTCCTACGAGGAGATCGCGGCGACGCTGGGCGTGAAGCTCGGCACGGTTCGCAGCCGGATCCACCGCGGACGGGCACAGTTGCGCGAGGCGCTGGAGCACCGCGCGCCTCGGAACGACCAATTCCCCCCGAGCGTTACTCACGGGGAGGAACTCGCATGAGAAACCACAGTCATGACGAATGTCACGACGAGCCACTTGGCAAGGAGTGCGCATGAGTCACCTTGGAGAACGCGTTTCCGCACTGGTCGACGGTGAGCTGAATCACCACGAGCGCGACCGTGCCCTGTCGCACCTGACCTTCTGCGCCGCGTGCAGGGCCGAGGTCGACGCCGTACGGGCGCTGAAGAGCCGGTTGCGGTCCCTCGACGGTCCCGCGATGTCGACCGACCTGACGATGTCCCTGCTGCGAATGGCCGAGCCCGGCGGCCCGTTGCCGCCGCGTGAGCGCCCCTTTCCGGCCTCACGCACCTTCGGCGGCGCGCCCATTCCGAGCATGCACAGCATCGCTCCCCCCGACAACCGGCCCCGGGGCCGTGCCGGGGGCCCGCGCCGAGCGCGGAGGGCGGGTTACGTCGCGGTGGGCGTCGCCTCGGCGGCCGTGGCCATCGGGACCCTGTTCGTGGTAGGCGGGGCCGACCCCAACCCGCGTGTCGTGCCGCCGGTCGACATGTTCGCCAACCAGCACCGCAACACCGCGCCCTATGGCGGGTCGGCGACGCCGACCCTCTCCCCCTCTCCGTGACCCGGCTGCCCGCCACGGTCATCCTGGCCGCTGTCATGCTGCTGGGGCTGGTGGTGGGCGGCCCGGCACACGCCGTCCGGTCTCCGCACGCCGTGCCGCCGGACGACGTCGAGAGCGAGGACACCGGCCTGCACCTGCTCCGCGAGGCGGCGGTCGCGGGCCGGTCCCGTGAATACTCCGGCACCCAGTACGTCACCTCCTGGGGCGCCTCGGGCGCCGTCTCCGCGGTGCTGGAGGTGCGCAACGTCCCGGGAAAGGGCCTGACGGTCCGTACGGCGCCCTCGGGGCCCTCGGGGTCCTCGGACTCCGTGCGGAAGGCCGTCGCCTCGGCCTCGGTGCGGCACGCCGACCCCGGCACCCCCGCCGGGGGCATGTCCAGCCCGTCCGAGGTGATGCTCGAGGTCCTGGCCCGCAACTACCGGGTCGTGGCCGCGGGGGAGGGGTTCGCCTGCGGGCGCCCGGCCCGGCTCGTGGACGTCCTGCGGCCGGACGGCACGGTCGCCGCCCGCTACTGGCTCGACGAGGCCGGGGGGCCGGTGCTGCGCCGCGAGCTCATGGACGCGGGGGGCCGGGTCGTCAGCGCCGCGGCCTTCGTCGATCTCACCCTCGACCCGGTGGCGCGGAACACGGCGCCCGTGATGGCCGCCGGTGGCCTTGACCTGGCCGAACTGCCCCGTCTGGCGGCCGACGGCTGGCGTTTCCCGCGGGCCCTGCCGGGGCGCCTGGAGCTGTTCGCCGCGCATGACACCCCTCCTGGATACTTATATCTTGGGTATTCAGATGGATTGTCAGTTGTGTCGGTTTTTATCCAGTCTGGGATGCTTGACGAAGAACGTCTTCAAGGTTGGCATGCGGAGCGGCGTGGGGGGCATACGATCTGGGTTCGAGACCCAGCTGGGCAGGAGACGATCTGGGCGAGTGGGGGTCATGTCTACACCGTCTTTGCCGACGCGCCGGCCGACATGGTCGACGCCGCCGTCGCGGCGCTGCCGCACGAGCCCGTTCCCGATCTCTGGACGCGGCTCGGCCGTGGTGCGAGCCGCCTGCTCTCCTGGGTCAATCCCTTCGGATGACACGTGCTTTACACATCGCGTATGCCGCTCGGGAGAAGATTGCCGGGTTGACCCGGTGAGCGGCCGCCCGTGAGGCAAGGAGTAGTGAGTATTCGATGACCGACGATGCCCGTACTACCCACGAGGCACACGATGCTGAGGGGCGTACGCCGTCGGACTTCGCCGACGGCGGACACGGCACTCCCGAGTCCCGCCGCGCCGACTCCTCCGGCCCGGAGTTCTCCCGCCCCGAGTTCCTGCCCGCGGGGGAGGGCGCGCCCTACCAGGCCGACCAGCCCCGCGACGACGGCTGGAGCCAGCTGGGCGCCCAGCCCGACCGTGCCCGGTGGGGCCCGCCGCGGGACCAGCCCGAGCTGATCCGCCACGACGACAGGGACGTGCCGCCCGGCGAGGGCGTCCAGGGTCCCGGTCCGGCGGGGGAGAGCTGGGGAGATCCCTCGGGCAGGCCCAGGTACGACACGATGGTCTTCTCCTCCCAGCCCGGCCCGCCCCCGCCGCCCTCCCAGGCGTTCGGCATGGGACCCGGCTGGGCGCCGCCTCCCGCGGGCCCGGTGGGCCCCGGAGGCCCCGGAAGCTTCGTCGGCCCGCCGCCCGCGCCCGTCCGGCGCGGGCCGCGTACCGCCACGATGGTGGTCCTCGCCGTGGTGATCGCGCTGCTCGCCTCCACGCTGGGCAGTGTCGGCACCTACCTCCTCACCAAGCCCACCGGCTCGGGGCGCGACCCCTCCTTCAGCCTGGGCGGGGCGCCGACGGGCTCCAACGTCCGGCCCCCCGAGTCGGTCGCGGGCGTGGCCTCGAAGGTTCTGCCCAGCGTGGTGTCGCTCGCCGTCGAGGGCGGGGCGAGCTCCAGCACCGGCTCCGGCTTCCTGATCAAGGGCGGCTACGTGGTGACCAACAACCACGTGGTGGCCAGCGCCGACCCGAGCGGCCAGATCCAGATCCAGTTCAACAACCGCAAGTCCACCTCGGCCGTCGTCGTGGGCCGTGACCCCGAGTCCGACCTGGCCGTGGTCAAGCCCGCCGAGACCTTCGGCGCCCCCGAGATCGTCCTCGGCAACTCCGACAACGTGGTCGTGGGCGACCCGGTCATCGCCATCGGGTCCCCGCTGGGCCTGACCGGCACCGTGACCTCCGGCATCGTCAGCTCGCTCAACCGCCCCGTCCAGGCGGGGGAGGAGAACAGCTCCGACACCACCTGGCTCAGCGCCGTGCAGACCGACGCGGCCATCAACCCCGGCAACTCGGGGGGCCCGCTGGTCAACGTCAACGGCGAGGTCATCGGCGTCAACTCGGCGATCGCCACGCTCGGCAGGTCGGTCGGCGGCCAGAGCGGCAGCATCGGCCTCGGCTTCGCCATCCCGGTGAACCACGCCCGCCGGGTCGCCCAGGAGCTGATCACCACGGGCAAGGCCAAGAAGTCGCGCATCGGCGTCGCCATCGACCCGACCTACCAGGGCGTCGGGGTGCGCATCGCCACCGAGTCCAGGCAGGGCGCCCAGCCGGTCGAGCCGAACGGCCCCGCCGCCCAGGCGGGCCTCAAGCCCGGGGACGTCATCCTGGAGGTCGAGGGCGTCGTGCTCCAGGACGGCAACGAGCTGATCGCCATGATCCGCAACAGGGCCCCCGGCGAGAAGCTCGCGGTCAAGTACCAGCGTGGCGGCCAGGAGAAGACCGCGACCGTGACCGTCGGCACCGCACCCGACCAGCCCTCCCCCGCACCCTCCTGAACGGCAGGGCGGGGCGCGTGCTCACGAGTCGGGGCGTTAGTGTGGAACCTCTCCGGTGTATGACCGGAGAGGTGCTTCTGGCATCCTCCCGGTAGGAGATCACCGTGTTCGGACTCGGCTGGCCTGAGATCGTGGCGCTGGTGGTGATCGCCCTTCTCGTCTTCGGCCCGGAAAAGCTGCCCCAGGCCGCCTCACAGGCGGGCAAGACGCTGCGCAACCTGCGCCGGATGGCCAACAACGCGAGAGACGACCTGCGGACGGGGCTCGGGCCCGAGTTCGCCGACTTCGACCCGGCCGACCTCAACCCCAAGAACTTCGTCCGCAAGCACCTCACCGCCGACCTTGAGGACGACTGGAACGGCACCGCCACCGCCACCGCCACCGCCGAACCGGCCGCCCACGCGATGAACGGCGCCGACGAGCTGGGCTACGGCGAGATTCCCCCGTACGACTCCGACGCGACCTAGGCCCCCTCGCGGGGCCGGTCCCGCGCCCGGCACGCCGACGGCGGCGCCCCCTGTCCGGGGCGCCGCCGTCGTCATGTCGCAGGTCTCCCGGTTCCCCTGTCCTCGTGGACCCGGGTTCGGGCTCAGCCGCGCCGGGTGGGCGAGATGCCGAGCTGGAGGCCCTTGAGGCTGGCCGACTTCTTGCTGAGAGACGCGGCGATGCGGCTCAGCTCGGTCGCGGCCGGGGCGTCCGGGTCGGTCAGCACGAGCGGCTTGCCCTCGTCGCCGCCCTCGCGCAGGCGCATGTCGATGGGCACCTGGCCCAGGAGGGGCACGCGGGAACCCAGGGTGCGGGTCAGCGCGTCGGCCACGGTCTGGCCGCCGCCCTCGCCGAAGACCGAGATCCGCTCGTCGCAGTGCGGGCAGGGCAGCCACGACATGTTCTCGATGACCCCGGCGATCTGCTGGTGGGTCTGGACGGCGATCGATCCCGCGCGCTCGGCGACCTCGGCGGCGGCCTGCTGCGGGGTGGTCACCACCAGGAGTTCCGCGGACGGCATCCGCTGCGCCACGGAGATCGCGATGTCGCCGGTGCCCGGGGGCAGGTCCATCAGCAGCACGTCCAGGTCGCCCCAGTAGACGTCGGCGAGGAACTGGTGCAGGGCACGGTCGAGCATCGGGCCGCGCCACACGACCGGGGTGTTGCCCTCCGGCTTGAACATGCCGACCGAGATGACCTTGATGTCATGCGCCACCGGCGGCATGATCATGTCCTCGACCTTGGTGGGGCGCTCGGAGACGCCGAGCATGCGGGGAATGCTGTGGCCGTAGATGTCGGCGTCGACGACGCCGACCTTCAGGCCGCTCGCGGCCATCGCGGCGGCCAGGTTGACGGTGACGGACGACTTGCCGACGCCGCCCTTGCCGGAGGCGACCGCGAAGACGCGGGTCAGCGAGCCCGGCTGGGCGAAGGGGATCTCCTTCTCCGGCCCCTTGTTGCCGCGCAGCTTGGTCTGCAGCGTCTTGCGCTGCTCGGTGCTCATGACGTCCATCTCGATGGAGACGCCGGTCACTCCGTCGACCTTGGAGACGGCGCCCGTGACGTCCCGGGTGATGGTGTCCTTCATCGGACAGCCTGACACCGTCAGGTAGATCGCGACACGTACGGCTCCCTCGGGGGAGATGTCGACACTCTTGACCATGTCGAGTTCGGTGATCGGCCGACGGATCTCAGGGTCGTTGACGGTCGCGAGGGCGGCCATCACCAGTTCCGGGGTAGGTGCCATCGAAGTGTCGGCAGTCGCGTCACCCGGGGGCGACGAGGATGCCGTCCCTCCTTGTCTGTTATCGATGAGGCGTCTCACGGGCGGGACCCGCCCGTCGTGGCGCCCGTATGGCTTGGCAGGAGGCCGATCCCGTCAGGGAACGGTCGGCGTCGTGAGCTCATGGTATGAACCCGGGGACACCGGAAGGAATTCCGAAACCGGTGACGATCTCTGGATTCGGACAAATCGCTGTGTAGGTGCGCGTGCAACGTTCTAAGGTTACTCCGTGACCCTCACGGCGGGCGAGTCAAGAGAGAGCATCGGCTCGGAGGAGCTGATGGTCTGGCGCATGCTCCAGCGGGCCCAGGTCCGGATCACCCGGGTCCTGGAGGCGGATCTGCTGGTCGAGCACGACCTGGCCCTGGCCTCGTACGAGGTCCTGTGGCAGCTGGCCGAGGCGCCCGACCGGCGGCTGAGGATGAACGACCTGGCCGACAGGGTGCTGCTGTCGCGCAGCGGGCTGACCCGGCTCATCGACCGTCTCCAGCGCGACGGCCTGGTCGAGCGCGAGGCCTGCACCAGCGACGCGCGGGGCCTGTTCGCGGTCCTGACGGACGGGGGCGCCGCGCGGCTGGCCGAGGCCGGTCCCACCTACCTGCGCGGGGTCCGCGCCCAGTTCCTGGACAGGCTCGACGCCGACGAGCTGCGGCGGTGCGCGGCCATGCTGAACAAGCTCTTCCCCGACCCGCGCACGGACGCGGACCTCTGCTGAGCCCCGCGATCCCGCGCTGACACGGACCCGTTCGAGCCCCGTGATCTCGTGCTGGCACGGGCCCGTGGAGCCCCGCGATCCGCTTACGGGCGCGAACCCGTGCCGGGCCTCGCGACCCGCGCCCCGGCGACGATCCGTACCGAGATCCCACGGTCCCGCGTGGTCCCGCGTGGTCTCGCGGCTCCGTGGCTTCGCGGCGGTGGTGTCCGGGTTGACTCCGGTGTCCTTTCGGCGAGCCGTTCCGAGGTGAAATCGCCCTTGGGATCCCGCTCCCGGCCCTTTTCGGTGGCGTTTTCCGCCTGTCGCGGCCCGGTTCGGCCATCTTGACCGCTCTCTGGACAAGACTGTCGTGCGATATGTCACGTGCCAGCTCCAGAGTGATGTCGAACGCATAAAGGATCTTGCCGGTTATACGGACACTCATGGAGATTGCGGATATTCACGACTAATGCGGAGGCTCGATGCCAAAGTTACGAGCAGCCCTCATCGCCCTCATGGTGGTCGCGGCGGGCGTCACCCCGGCCCACGCGGCGGACCATCCCTCTCCCACCGTCGAGCGAGGGCGGACCCAACCGGTCTTCTCGTACATCGACGCCGTCCGTGAGCACGTCTACGTCGAGTCGAGCGTCGACAGCGACTCCGACGGGAGGCCGGACCGGGTCCGTGTCGACATCATCAGGCCGAAGGAGTCCGGCCCCGGCCTCAAGGTGCCGGTGATCATCGACGAGAGCCCGTACTACGACAACTCCGGCCGGGGCAACGAGGCCGAGCGGAAGGTCTACGACGCCGCCGGGAACGTCACGAAATTTCCCCTGTTCTACGACAACTACTTCGTACCGCGCGGGTACGCCGTCCTCAACGTCGACATGATCGGGACCACCAGGTCCGACGGCTGCCCCGACGTCGGCGGGCGGGCCGACGTGCTGGGCGGCAAGGCCGTCATCGACTGGCTGAACGGCCGCGCCACCGCCCACCGCCCCGACGGCACGCCCGCGGTCGCGGACTGGACCACCGGCAAGGCCGCGATGATCGGCAAGTCGTACGACGGCACGCTGGCCAACGCCGTGGCGGCGACCGGTGTGCAGGGGCTGGAGACGATCGTCCCGATCTCGGCGATCAGCTCCTGGTACAGGTACCAGCGCTCCAACGGGGTGATCTACAACTACGACTACATGTCGTGGCTGGGCAACAACGTCGACAGCGACCCCACGGCCAAGTGCGCGGCCACCTGGGCGCGGCTGGACGCCCAGGACGGCGACGACACCGGGAACTACAACGGCTTCTGGGCCGAGCGCGACTACCTCGCGGGCTCGCTGGCCGACGTCTCCAAGGTGCGCGCCAGCGTCTTCGCCGTGCACACGGTCAACGACCTCAACGTCATGCCCGACAACTTCTCCACGTGGTGGAAGGCCCTGGCCGACAGGAACGTGCCCCGCAAGATCTGGGTCGGGCAGTACCAGCACGTGGACCCCTTCGACTTCGAGGGGCGTCGTGACCTCTGGGTCGACACGCTGCACCGCTGGTTCGACCACTGGCTGCTCGGCGTGCGGAACGACATCATGCGCGAGCCCCGCGCCGACGTGCAGAGCAGCCTCGACCGCTGGACCACCCAGCGCGACTGGCCCGCCCCGCTCGCCCTGAAGATCCCCTTCCGTCCCGCGGCCGACGGCTCGTTCGGCCTCGTACCGGCGAAGAAGGGGCAGCTCGCCACGTTCACCGACGTCCGTCAGTCGGAGGAGGCGATGGTGGCCGACGTCGGCACGGCCAAGCCGGGGAGGGTGGCCTTCACCACCGGCGCGCTGCCGCTGGACCTGCGCCTGTCCGGCACGCCCGTGGTGGACCTGCGCGTCGCGCTCGACAGGCCCACCTCGAATCTGACCGCGCTCCTCGTCGACTTCGGCGAGGACACCCGGATCGACTGGCGGCGCGGCCAGGGCATCACCACGGTCGCCGAGGAGAGCTGCCACGGCGAGAGCACGGTCTCCGACGACGCCTGCTACAAGCGGGTCGTCACCAACCGGGTCACCCGCCCGCTGGAGATCGTCGCTCGGGGCTGGATCGACGTGCAGAACCGCGACTCGCTCAGCACGCCCTCGCCGCTGCCCGCGGGCACGTACGGCAGGGTGAGCTGGGAGACGCTGCCGCAGGACTACGTCTTCAGGAAGGGGCACAGGCTGGCCCTCGTGATCGCGGGCACCGACTCGACCTACAGCGACGAGCGGGCCACCGGCGCGAACGTCACCGTCGACCTGGCCGGGAGCAAGGTGCTCCTCCCGCTGGCGCTCGACACCCTGCGGAGCACCGACGTGCCGAAGGACACGGGCAGGTGGCACGGCCCGCAGCAGCTGGACCTGCCGGAGCCGGAGCCGGAGAACCGGTTCTTCTGACCGCCGGGAGCCTCCGAAGGTCCGCGGGGGGTGAGCCGGGCGTCACCGGCCCACCCCCGTCCCGTGTCGCCGCGGGGCTCAGAGCGTGTCTCCGGCGGACTGGAGGCCGTGAGCCGGGGGAATTGCCCGGCTCACGGTTCCACGGACTCCTGGGGCTCCTGGAGGTCCTCCTGCAGGCGTTGCAGCTCCGAGCGGATGTAGTCGCGGGTGGCCACCTCGCCGAGCGCCATGCGCAGGGCGGCGATCTCCCGGGTGAGGTAGTCCAGGTCGGCCTGGTTCCGCTCCGCCGCCCTGCGGTCGTGCTCGTTCTGGACCCGGTCGCGGTCGTCCTGCCGGTTCTGGGCGAGCAGGATCAGCGGCGCCGCGTACGAGGCCTGCAGCGACAGGATCAGCGTCAGGAAGATGAACGGGTAGGGGTCGAACTTCAGCGACTGGGGGGCGAGGACGTTCCACAGGACCCAGACGGCGACGAAGCCCGTCATGTACACCAGGAACCTGGCGGTGCCGAGGAAGCGGGCGATCCGCTCCGACAGCCGCCCGAACGCCTCGGGGTCGTAGTGGGGGCGCAACCGCAGGCCGGGCTGCCTGGGCTGGTCGAGACGGTCAGGCATGCTCGCCCTCTCTCGGCCGGTCGTCCCGCTCACGCCAGTCGTCCGGCAGCAGGTGGTCGAGCACGTCGTCCACGGTGACGGCGCCGACCAGGCGTCCCGCCTCGTTCACCACGGGAGCCGCCACGAGATTGTAGTTGGCCAGGTAGGAGGTCACCTGGTTCAGGGTGAACCCCGGCCTGATCGGGTCGAGGGAGGTGTCCAGGATGCCGCCGAGCAGCGTCGAGGGCGGCTCGCGCAGCAGCCGCTGGAAGTGGGCCAGGCCGAGGAAGCGGCCGGTGGGCGTCTCGACGGGCGGCCTGGCCACGTAGACCTGCGCGGCCACCGCCGGGGTGAGGTCGCGCTGGCGGATGTTGGCCAGCGCCTCGGCGACCGTCGCGTTCGGCGGCAGGACCACCGGCTCGCTCGTCATCATCCCGCCCGCGGTGTTCTCCGGGTAGATCAGCAGCCGCCTGACCGGCGCGGCCTCCTCGGGCTCCATCAGCGCCATCAGCGCCTCGGCCTGGTCGGCGGGGAGGTCCTGGAGCAGGTCGGCCGCGTCGTCGGGGTTCATCTCCTCCAGCACGTCGGCGGCCCGCTCGGGGGCGAGCCTGCTCAGGATGCCGATCTGGTCCCGTTCGGGAAGCTCCTCCAGCACGTCCGCGAGCCGTACGTCGTCGAGGGCCGCCGCCACCTCGACCCGCCGCTTGTCGGGCAGCTCGTGCAGGGCGCCGGCCAGGTCGGCGGCGCGCATCGACTCGAAGGCGACCAGCAGGTTGGCCGCGCCCTGGTCCTTCTGGACGGCGCCGAAGCCGCGCACCTCACGCCAGTCGACGATCCTGGTCGCGCCGCGCCTGCGCAGCCCTATGCCGGGAGGGCTGCCGAGCACCGCCACCTTGGTGATCAGCCACTCCGAGCGCCTGGTCTCCTCCATGGCCAGGTCCAGGACCGTCATCCGCTCGCCGTCGACCTCCACGCCGAGGTCGAGCAGCTCGGCGATGGCCAGGGTCTCGGTCGCCCGCTGCTCGAACCTGCGCATGTTGAGCTGGCCGCTGAAGACGACGGCACCGGCCTTGGCGGACCGTATCCGGGTGATCGGCAGGAAAACCCTCCGCCGGGGCTGCACCTCGACGACGAGCCCGTGCACGTGTGGCGGATCGCTTCCGGCGATGGCCACCACCACATCGCGGACCCGGCCGATCTGGTCCCCGGCGGGGTCGAAGACCGGGGTTCCGGCGAGACGCGCGATGAAGATCCTCACATCCGAAGCGTAGGCCGCGTCCCGGACCGGCCGGTCACTGCCACGCTCCCCGGCTCACGATCTGGAATCGGCTTGCTGTCCAATATGCCGACATGACAGCATCAAACGTGCTTAACGGTAATTACGGAAACGGTGGGTCATGAGACGTGCAGGACTTCTGATCGCGCTCGCGTCGTCCCTGTGCTTCGCCTTCTCTGGCCCGATGGCCAAATACCTGGGCGCGGCGGGGCTGGCTCCGCTGGAGGCGGTCTGGATCCGCATGGCGGGCGCCGGGCTGCTGCTCGCCGGACTCCTCGCGGTCGCCCGGCCCTCGGCCCTGCGCATCCCCCGCGCGCGGCTGCCGTTCCTCCTGGCGTACGCGGTGATCGCGGTCGCCGGTGTGCAGGCGCTGTTCTTCGCGGCGATCACCCGGCTGCCGGTCGGCGTCACCCTGCTGATCGAGTTCACCTCGCCGGTGGTGGTGGTGCTCTGGGTGCGGTTCGTCCGGCGGGTACGGCTGCCCCGGGCGGCCTTCACCGGTGCCGTCGTCGCCGTGGTCGGGCTCGGCATCGTGGTGGAGGTCTGGTCGGGTCTCACCCTCGACCCGGTGGGCCTGCTGCTCGCCTTCGCCGCGATGACGGGCTGCGCCGGATACTTCCTGCTCAGCGACAGCTTCGGCGACGACGTCGACCCGCTCGGCCTGATCGCCTGGGGCCTGCTCGGCGCCGCCGCGGTGCTCCTGCCGATCTCCCGGCCGTGGAACATCCCGTGGGGAGCGATCAGCGGGACGGCCACCCCCGAGGGCGGCCAACCGCTGCCGGTCGCCGGGGCGCTGGTCTGGCTGATCGTGGTCGCCACGGCCGCCGCCTACGTCCTCGGCGTCCTCGCGATCCGCCGCCTGTCGGCCGCCGTCGGCTCCACGGTCGCCTCGCTGGAGGTCATCGCCGGGGCGGTGGTCGCCTGGATCCTGCTGGGCGAGGCGCTCGGCCCCTTCCAGATCGCGGGCGGTGTGATCGTCCTGGCCGGTGCCTACCTGGCCCAGCGCGCCACGGCCTCGCTGCCTTCACCCGCACGGGAGGTCAGGGAACCGGCCCGCGTGGGATGAGTTGTCAGGCGGGTTCGCGCGGGACGAGCCGTATGACCTTGGAGGCCGAGGCCCAGCGCTCCAGAAGCCTCGTCCCGTCGGGGGCGTTGAGCCGCTCCTTGGCGAGCGCGGCCACCGCGTCGGGGGCCCGCGCCTGGTCCACCACCTCCACGGAGGCGTCGAAGGCCACCAGGCGCCCGCCGTTGTCCTTGCTGCGCAGCGTCACCCGTACCTCCCCGGCCTCGGCCAGTCCCGGCAGCGGCTGCTCGCCCCCGCCGGTGACCAGGTAGATCGCGCCGTCGTGCCAGGTGTGCCAGGCCAGCCGGGGCCGGTCCAGCGACAGCCACAGGACGCTCGACTTCTTCGCGCCCTCCTCGATCACGCCCATGAGACGAATGTACGGCCTGTACCTCCCCGAACGGCGGTACGGGCCACACGCGCCGCCGGGTCAGCGCCGGGAGAACTTCCAGGCCGCGGGGAGCAGTCCCGCCGCGACGACGATCTTGAGGGCGTCACCGAGCAGGAAGGGCATCACGCCCAGGGCGAGGCCCGTGGCGAGGTCCACCTGGGCGACGGCGACGAGGACCGGCAGGCCGAAGGCGTAGATGACCAGGTTGCCGAGGATCATCGTGCCGATCGTGCGCGGCACGGTACGGTCGCCGCCGCGCTCGGCGAGCCTGCCGACGACGGCCGCCGCGGCGATGAAGCCGATGACGTACCCGAAGGACGCTCCGCCGAAGCCGGAGGCGCCGTCGGCGAACCACGGCACGCCCGCGACACCGGCCAGCATGTAGAGCGCCAGGCTCAGCACCGCGCGGTTCATGCCGAGGGCGGCGCCGACCAGCACGACCGCGAAGGTCTGGCCGCTGACCGGCACCGGCGAGCCCGGCAGCGGGAAGCTCAGCTGCGCCGCCAGGCCCGTCAGGGCGGCGCCGCCGACCACGAGCGCGACGTCGCGGACGCGGGAGGCCGGGATGAGGTCGGACAGTACGGCGGGCCCGGCCACCGAAGAGGCGTTTGTCATCGTGTGTGTCTCCCTTGGCAGATTCTTAATGTCCATTCTTCTGACATCCCCGGCAAGGGTCCTACGAGATCGGTGCCAAGAACACGGCGGGGTCTTTGTGCGGACACCACAGCATGTCTGGCCGGTTGTCCGGTCCGCTGTCTGGTTCGTCCCGTTACGAAGGCCGCAGCGTTCCCGGTCTGTCGTCCGGCTTTTCCGGCATGGAGGCCGCAGCGTCGTCCGGTCTGTCGTCCGGCTTCCGCCGGGCGTTAGCGTGTTCCCCATGCGTTCCCGACGTTCGTGTCTCGCGGTGCCCGGCAGCAACCCCAGGTTCCTGGAGAAGGCCCAGGGGCTCCCCGCCGACGAGGTCTTCCTCGACCTGGAGGACTCCGTCGCGCCGCTCGCCAAGGAGGGCGCGCGCAAGAACATCGTGGCGGCCCTGCGCGAGGGCGACTGGTCGGGCAGGACGAGGGTCGTCCGGGTCAACGACCTCGGCACCCAGTGGACCTACCGGGACGTCATCGAGGTCGTGGAGGGCGCGGGGGAGTTCGTCGACTGCCTGATGCTGCCCAAGGTGGAGGACGCGGCGCAGGTGATGTGGCTCGACACGCTGCTCACCCAGATCGAGAGGGCGAACGGCCTCCCGGTCGGCCGGATCGGCATCGAGGCCCAGATCGAGAACGCCAGGGGCCTGGTCAACGTGGACGCCATCGGCGGCGCGTCCCCGCGCCTGGAGACGCTCGTGTTCGGCCCGGCCGACTTCATGGCCTCGATCAACATGCGGACCCTGGTGGTCGGCGAGCAGCCGCCCGGCTACACCGAGGGCGACGCCTACCACTACATCCTGATGCGCATCCTGATGGCCGCCAGGACGCACGACCTGCAGGCCATCGACGGCCCGTACCTGGCGATCAAGGATCTCGACGGTTTCCGCCGGGTGGCGGGGCGGGCCGCGGCGCTCGGGTTCGACGGCAAGTGGGTGCTCCACCCCACCCAGATCGAGGCCGCGAACGAGGTGTTCTCGCCGCCGCAGGAGGACTATGACCACGCCGAGCTGATCCTCGACGCGTACGAGTACTACACGACGGTCGAGAGGCGCGGCGCGGTCATGCTCGGCGACGAGATGATCGACGAGGCGTCCAGGAAGATGGCGCTGGTGGTCGCGGCGAAGGGCAGGGCCGCCGGTCTGCGGCGCACCACGGCCTTCACCGCACCTACAGCTTGACCCCGATGGTGGTGAAGAACCAGAACGACGAGGTCAGCCAGAGGCCGGTCAGGGCGACGAAGGTCAGCCCGCCGAGGACCGGGAGGGTCCAGCCGGGCAGCCCCCGCTTGGGCAGGGACAGCATCTTCGCGGTGAAGACACCGTAGAAGAAGCAGCCGAGCAGCGAGTGGATCATCACGCGCGGCACGTCGAACTGGGTGCCGAGCGCGTACAGGCAGTGGAGTGCCACCGGGATCGTCAGGATGAACGCCACCCGCCCCGACCAGCGGTGCAGGGTCCCGATCCACGGCACGTCCAGCTTGATCCGGCCCCACATGACCAGGGCCGAGAAGAGCTGGACCAGCGCCAGCAGGAACGCCCCGGTGGTGAGCCAGGCCTTCATGGCCAGCGCCCCGGAGAATCCGGCCAGCCCGATCGCGTACCCGGTGGGCGCGTGGACCCGCCCGTAGACGCCCAGCCCGACCGCGACCAGCCCGCCGACGACGAGCGGGACGAGGAGCGGCGCGACGGTGTTCGGCTGCCGGTGCTGGACCGGTGTGATCTGCGTGTCACCCATCAGAACCCCTCGATGAACTCGTCGACGTCCTGCGGATCGACTTCCACGCCGTTCACGACGGCGTTCTCGCCGGGCTCGGGGATCGGCACGTCGGCGATCTCGTCGCCCACGAGGGTGATGCCGACCCTGGTGCCGTCGTCGAGGTAGATCCATCCGGCGCGGACGTTCGCGCCGCGGACGAGCGCGGTCGCCCGGTAGAGGCCCGAGGGCTTCTTCACGGTCGGAGCCTTGAAGCTCCACTTCTTGCCGCCGAAGCCGAGGGTCCCCGAGGCCCTGCCTCCGGCGAGCTGGGCGGTGATCGAGGCGTTGCCCCGGCCGGACAGGGTGACCTTGCCGTCGGCGGCCTTGCCCTTCATCCAGGCTTCGATCTTGCCGTCGCAGAAGTAGCCGACCGCCTTGCCGTTCCTGACGGAGATGGCGACCAGCCCGCCGTTGCCGGTGACCCGCCCGGCGTAGTCGGCCTTGACGGGGGTGGGCTTGACCGTCTTGACGGCCTCGGGCTCCTGCTCGGGCTCGGCCGACGCCTCCGTGGTGGCCTGGGCCACCGGGGCGGGTACGTCGTCCTGCGCGTTGACGGTCTGTGTGGTGGGTGAGGTGGTGGCGCTGGCCACGCCGAGGGCGACAGCCATCACCGCTCCTGCCGCCAGCGTGTATACGGGCCCCAGCCGTGTCATATCCGCTCCCTGGGGTGGTGGGTTGTGAAGTCAGGTGTACATGCCGTCGTTCCGGGAGTCTGTGAACTAATCCGCACATGGAGGGACGAAGACGGGTTCTCGCCGGAGGCGGCTGGTGATCCGCGACTCTATGGGGATCGACGTGTCGTTTCATGAGGATTCAAAGGAAAAGCTCTAGTTGGGGGCCGGAAGGTGGGATGTCCCGTCCGGGAGCCGGAGGTCTGACGGCTCGTCCGAGACTTGAGGCCGACGTCCAGCAGGGGGGCCGGAGGCTCGGCGGTCCGTTCGGGAGCCGGGGGCCGGTGTTCCGTGTCGCCGGGACTCGTGCGTCCTTCGCGGGCGCGACGGTGATCCCCGGCCCGGCCCCGCAGCCCCCCGGTCCCCGCGACGAGGGGTTCAGGGGATCTTCCAGGGACTGATGTTTTTCAAATTTAAAGGATAAAACCTGACAATTCAGGCGCTTGGTTGATAAATCTGACTAGAGAGGTCTCGTCATCGCGGCCCGGACGTGTTGCTCTTGACTGTGTACGGCCGGGGGCCAGGTATCCGGCCGTGGGAGGTGATCGTTTCCGGAGAACGGGGTAGTAGTAGGGTCGCGTGCGATTTGCCGCATCCATAGGGGTTGCGGCCTGCTGTTACGGAGACGACTGGAACGGTCCGGGGTGGTGACTCCGGGCTGGAACGGGCTTCCTGCAAGGAGGTGCTGAGCGTGGCCTCGGGCCCCCACGACCCGCGCTCGCGAGAGTGGCCGGCGGATGACGACGGCGTCGTTCACGACGACGCCATACACGAAGGCAGGTCCCAGGAGCCCCAGACGTCCCCGCCGACGATCCAGCACTCCCCGCCGGGTCCCTCCGACGAGGGCGCGCGAGGGCTCTCCATGGCCTCCCCGTGGATGCTCCCGCCGTTCGCGGCGCCGACCCCGGACGACAGCGAGCCGCCGCAGGCCCGCCCCGAGGGCCTCGGAAGCGAGCGCCGCCGCCCGTACACCCGTCCCTACGCCCCCGCGCCCCAGCCTCCCTCGTCCCAGCCCGCCGAATCCCAGCCCGCCGACCCCCCGGCCGCGGAGGAGAGATCCGCGGGCCCGGGGCGCCACGCCACGCCCGAGCAGGGGCGGCCCCGTCTGGTGGACCGCCCCGACCTCCTGGTCGCCTCCGGACCGGCCCCCGAACGCGGGGGCAGGAGAAGGGCCGACCGGCCCGATCTCCTCGTCGCCTCGGGGCCACCCCGGCCGGGGAGGAGACGGGCGGAGCCCTCGCCGCCGGAGGAGCGGATCAGGGTCGAGCCGAGCATCGCGGCGACACCGGAACCGGCACCGCGCCCCGACCCCGACTTCGGCCCCGACCCCGGAGCGCCGTCCTGGCCGGACGCCGATCAGGACACCGGATCCGCGCCCGAGCCCCCCGCCCCCGAGCGGCCTTCCAGGCCGGTCGAGGACGACTTCGAGCCCGTACGACGGGTGGGACGCCCGCCCGGTGGCAGGCCCGCCAGGCCCGACCTGCTCGTCGCGCAGGGCCCGCCCGGCAGGCGGGGGCCGAACGGCGGGCGGCACCACCGCCCGGCCACCGCGCCCTCCGCCGTGCGCCGCTCCAGCCCGACCAGGCGCAGGCGCGGCCGTGGCCTGGTGATCCCGTTCCTGATGGTCCTGGTCCTCACGGTCGCGGTCGGCGGCGGCCTGGTCCTGTGGGGCTGGGTGAGCAGCCCGTTCGCCACCGGCCTCCGGCTGGTCGGCGACGAGGTGACGTCGGGCGACGACAACTTCGTGCCGCAGGCCGGTGTCGGCGGCAACGGATCCAACCAGGTCCTCAACGCGGTGGCCTCGGTGGGCTCCGTCATGGTCGCGGTCGGCAGCGACACCACCAGCCCGGTCCCCAGGCCGCTGTTCCTGGTCTCCCCCGACGGGGGCACGACCTGGCAGCTGGGCAAGGTGACCGGTCCGGCGGGGTACGAGACGGGACCGACCACGGTGGGCCGGGTGGCGGGTGGCGACGGCCTCTGGCTGGCGGCGGGGAACGACCCCCTCGGCTCCGGGCACGGCCTGTGGACCAGCTCCGACGGCTACGGGTGGACCGCGGCCGACCCCGGCGAGCTGGGCGCCTTCGCGCGTGGCGACAAGATCATGGATCTGGCCAGGACCGACTCCGGTTTCGTCGCGGTCGGTGCCGCCGTACTGCAGGACGGCACCACCGGGGCCGTCGCCTGGGTCTCCTCCGACGGGCGCGCCTGGGACCGGGTGGAGACACGGGAGATCGGCATGCCGGACAAGGTGCGCGGCATCAAGGCGGTCGTCGCCAAGGGTGACGCCGTCGTCGCGCTGGCGGACCCGGCCCAGGGGCAGTCCACCTCGGTCATCCTGCGCTCGGCCGACGGGGGCAGGAGCTGGCAGCGGACCGGCACCGCGCTCAACGACGTCGTCCCCGAGCCGGGCGCGCTGGCCGTGGCCGCCGGTGGGTTCGTGCTCGTACCGACCCAGCAGCGCAGCGACAAGGGAGAGGTCCGCGTCTACTGCTCGTCCGAGGGCGCCGACTGGAAGGCCTGCGGCGCCATCACCGGCCTGGGCCCCGAGGGCACGGGCGTCAAGCGCCTCGCCTCCTCCTCGGCGGGGGTGGCCGCGGTCGTCGAGTCCGGCTTCGAGCGCTACACCGTCCACACCAGCAAGGACGGCCGCGACTGGGACAAGACCACCGACCTGGGCGAGGTGCCCGGCTCGCTGCGGGCACTCGCGCTGTCCGACAACGGCACACTCGTCGTCGGCGGCGACGAGCGCGCCGCGGACGTGGACAACCGGGTGGTCCTCATCACCGCGCCCCGGGGCGGCGAGCCGAAGGCGGTCTCCCTGAGCGGGATCCAGGGCCTCGCCAGAGCCGCCAGGGAGACGGCGAGGGTGGCCGCGGGGGAAGGCGGGTTCGTCGCGGTGGGCGCCGTCTCCGGCGACGCCGGGATCTGGAGCAGCACCGCGGGCGAGAACTGGAAGGCGGGCGGCCCGGCGCAGCTCTTCGGCGGCCCCAGGCGCCAGGCGCTCGCCGACGTCGCGCACGGCAGGCGGGGCTGGCTGGCCGCGGGCAGCACGATGACCGACGCCTCCTCCACCGAGCCGCTGCTGCTCACCTCCTCCGACGGCCAGAGCTGGCGCAGGGTGCCGGTGCTGGGCCCCCTCGCCCCCGCGGGCGACCACGACTTCCTCGCCCCGCACGCGGTGGCGGCGGGGCCGTCCGGCTACGTCATCGCGGGCGAGGACCGCGGGCCCGCAGCCACCGTGCCCGTCCTGTGGTTCTCCGCCGACCTCAAGCGCTACTCCAGGGCGGCCAAGCTCCCCGCGGGCGGTACGGGGGTGCGGCTGCACGACGTCTCGGCGACCTCGTCCGGGTACGTGGCCGTCGGCGGCACCGGCACGGCCGAGCGCGAGACCGGTGTGGTCTGGGTGTCGGCCGACGGGGTCAACTGGACCGCGCGCAAGCCGGTCCTGCCCCCGGGCGCGACGTCCGCGGGCCTGCGGCACGTGGTCCTGTACGGCGGGTACGTCGTCGCGGCGGGCACGGCCCAGACCGAGGACGGCAGGAAGGCCTTCGGCGCGGTGTCGGACGACAACGGGGCGAGCTGGGAGTTCTCCTGGTTCCCCGCGGACCGGGCGTCCGCCGTCCAGGACCTCGCCGCGACGCCGGAGGGCGTGGTGGCCGTCGGCTGGCACGGGGTGGCGGGGGCGGGTGACAGCGCGGCCTGGACCTCCGAGGACGGGCTGAACTGGCAGCGCCACACCCCCAGCCAGGGCAGCCTGGACGGCGACGGCGCCCAGTGGCTCGGCGCGGTGGCGGTCTCCGGCGGCCAGGTCGTGGCCCTGGGCCGCTCCACCACCTACAGCGCGGACCACCTCACCCTGTGGCGCTCCACACTCACCTCGTCGCGATGACCGGGAACCGCGGCGCCTCCACACCCGCCGCGGTCCCACAGGTTCCCGGGAGGCTCACGACGGTCCCGCGACCGGGGTCTCGCGGTGTCCAGCCTCGCTGTGTCCACGCCGCTCCTGTGGACCCTACGGTGCTCAGCCGGGCGCGATGACCGCCCATTCGACCAGCGCGTCCAGCAGGCCCGGGGTGAGGGGGAGCCGTGGAAGCTCCTCGCGGGTGAACCAGCGGGCGTCCGCGGCGTCGTCTCCGGCGGTGAGCGTGCCACCGGAGACCTCGGCGAGATAGTCGCGGATCTCGTAGACGGCGCCGCCGGGACCGGGGCGGTCGACGGTCCCGGCCAGGCGCCCGGGGACGACCGTCAGCCCGGTCTCCTCAAGGACCTCTCTGACGACCGCCTCGGAATCGGACTCCCCGGACTCGACCCGCCCCCCGGGGACGGACCACAGGCCCTCACCGGGCGGGCGGCCACGGCGGACCAGGAGCATCCGTCCCGAGCCGTCAAGAACGATCGCTCCGACACAATTTACGCGCACGTGAACAAGATTACGTTGTGATAACGACCCAGCCTCTTGACGGATGGGCCGTGGAAGAAGCAGCGTGGGTAGGCGTGAAAGCCGCCCCTACGTGCCCACGGTGTTTCGGCCCGCTTCGTCCGCCGAGTGCTTGGTCAAGCTCCTGGAGATGCGGTCCGCACGGCGATGTCCTGCCGTTCCATCCGCCCAGACCCCCGTCCACCGCCGCGGTGGAGGCCGTCACCCGGGATTCCCGCGTCCCCGCCTGGGTGCCCTGGCCGCTGCCCACGGGGTGGCTGGTCACCGGGTTCGCCGAGGCGGGCGACGAGCGCAGCGGCGTACGGGCCACCGTGGTCGCGGTCTCCGGCCCCTCGCTGACCCAGGGCCCCGCCGACCTGCTGATCATCGCCGAGGAGCCCGGGGTGGGGCTCGGCGCGGCGTTCGCGGGGGTGGAGGGCACCGACCCCGGCACCGGGTTCGACAAGGGCCCGCCGCACGCCAAGATCGACGTCAGGGGTCATCCGTGCGCCCTGTGGTGCGTCACCGCCGCCCCCGACCGGGCCGTCTACGCGGGTGAGGCGCTGGGAAACTGGTTGTGGGCGGTCGTGTGGCCCGCCGAGGCCGGTTACCTCATCACCCTGGCCGAGCTGTCCCTGCGCGACCTGCGTGACCACGACCAGACCCTCGACCTGCCCTTCGGGGCGTTCTCCCCGCGCCTGGACGTCCCGGCGTTCTGACACGGCCCGCGCGCCCGCGCCTCCACGCGGGCCGCCCGCGTACCCCTTATTCGGAGCCTTGACCGTTCCGTCCGAACCGGGGGGCGGGGGGAGGCAGTAAAGTTCGGAAGCGTGACAGCGCGTATCGAGCGAGTGGTGACCGAGGGCGTCGTCGATGTCGACGGCGTCGAGCACAAGGTCGAGAACAACACGTGGATCCTGGGTGACGACGAGGATGTCATCGTCATCGACGCCGCGCGCGACGCGGAGAAGATCCTGGAGAAGGTCGGCGAGCGGGAGGTGCTGGCGATCATCTGCACCCACGGCCTGCCCGACCACGTGGGCGCGGCCATCGAGGTCGCGGCCAGAGACGAGGCGGTGGTCGCCCTCCACCCGAAGGACCGGCCGCTGTGGCGGCTGACCTGGCCCGACACCTGGCCGGACATCGACATGGAGGACGAGGGCCTGTTCGAGGTCGGCGGCGTCCAGCTGGAGGTCATGTCCACGCCGGGCATCTCCCACGGTGGCGTCTCGCTGTACTGCGAGGCCCTGGACGTGGTCTTCACCGGCAAGACCCTCCAGGCCGACGGCCCCGGCAGGATCGGCGGTGAGTACCCCGCCCTGGCCGACCAGCTGACGGCCATCGGCGGTCGGCTGTTCACCCTGCCCCACCGCACCCGGGTGCTGCCCGCGCACGGCGAGGAGACGACCGTCGGCGATCTGGAGCCCCAGTTCGACGCCTGGCTCTCCGGCTCGCTGACCCGCGGCGTCGAGGAGCCGGAGGAGGAGGGACCGCTGACCGACGGCACGCGCGTGGCGGGGATCCGGCTGAACCCCCGAAACGATCTGCTCTAAATGGACCAACTTCCCCTGGAGGGCATGCCGCGGCGGCTCTACGCCTGCACGCCGTCGCGGCTGAACAACTGGCTCGACTGCCCCCGCCGCTACCGGTTCACCTACATGGACCGGCCCGCGCCGCAGAAGGGCCCGCCGTGGGCCCACAACAGCGTCGGCGCCAGCGTGCACAACGCCCTGGCCGCCTGGTGGCGCGAGCCGCACGAGCGGCGTACGCCCGAGGTCGCGGCGAGCCTGCTCGTCAGGGGATGGATCAACGAGGGGTTCCGCGACGCCGAGCAGTCGCGGACCTGGCGTGACCGGGCCGGGGAGATGGTCTCCGGATACGTGGCGAGCCTCGACCCCTCCGCCGAGCCGGTCGGCGTCGAGCGTACGGTCGCCACGCGCACCTCCGTCGTGGCGCTCTCCGGCCGGGTGGACCGCCTCGACCGGCGCGGCGAGGAGCTGGTCGTGGTCGACTACAAGACCGGCCGCCGCCCGCTGACCACCGACGACGCCCGCTCCTCGCTCGCGCTCGCGGTCTACGCCATCGCCTCCTCCCGGATGATGCGCCGCCCCTGCCACCGGGTCGAGCTCCACCACCTGCCGACCGCCTCGATCGTGGAGTGGGAGCACACCGACGAGTCGCTGGCCCGCCACCTGGGCCACGCCGAGGAGATCGCCGTCGAGGCCTCCGAGGCCGACGAGGGCTACAAGCGGTGGTCGGCGGGGAAGGCCGCCCCGGCCAGGGCACGCGGCGGCGACCGCACCCCGCCCGAGGTGCCCCCCGAGATCGACGCGGCCTTCCCGCCCCGTACGGGTCCCCTGTGCTCGTGGTGCGACTTCCGCCGCCACTGCCCCGAGGGGCAGGCCGTGGGCGGCGACCGCGAGCCCTGGGCGGCCCTCGCCGACTGACCCCGCGCTCAGCGGGAGGGCCAGCGGCGCGGATCGGTCAGCCCCCTGAGCCCTCCGGCCATGTCGTAGCCCGCCGCGCCGAGCCGTTCGCGCGAGGCCGTGAGCATCCCGCGGGTGGCGGGCATGAACGCCCGGTCGTGGACGTGTTCGGGAAGCGTGTCCATGACCAGCCGGAACGCTCTCAGCGCTGCGGTCACCGCCCCTCGCGGCACCTCGGGCAGCACCCCGTACATCCGCCTGGCCCAGCCGGGCAGCGCGTAGTGGCAGAGCGCCCCGAAGGGGAGGTAGGCGAGCTTTCCGGGGGCGAGGAGGCGCAGCTCGGGAGGCAGGCGCGGCCACATCAGGAAACGGACCGTGGACACGGCCTCGGGGGTGACCCTCAGCCGGGGACGCATCGAGGCGAGATAGCGGTCCAGCTCCGCCACGGAGCCGGGCACGTCCTCGGCGCGCAGGCCGACGTAGGTGGCGCTGCGGCGCTGCTCGGCCAGGTAGCGGTCGGCCTGGCGGTCGCTGAGCCCCAGGCCCGCCCGCCGCGCCACGGACAGGTAGGAGGAGACCTCCGCGCAGTGCACCCAGAGCAGCAGCTCGGGGTCGTCCACCCGGTGGGTCCGGCCGGTGGCGGGGTCGTCGAAGCGCAGCCGCCGGTGGATCCCCCGGACGCGGCGGCCGATCTCGGCGGCCTCCGCGGGGCTGCCGAAGGTGACCCTGCCCACGAAGTCCGCCGTGCGGTGGAGTCTCCCGAACGGATCCCGGCGGAAGCCGGAGTTCTGCCAGACCCCGCGCATCGCGAGCGGGTGCAGGGCCTGGAGCATGAGGCCGCTCACCCCGCCGATCCACATGGAGCGGTCGATGTGCACCAGCCACGACACGGTGTGCGGAGGCTGGACGACGAGATCCTCGATGTCGGCCATGGTCGGCACATGGTGACACGGCGGCCGGCGACCCGTCCAACGGGGCCGTCCCGGCCGGTCAGCTCCTCAGACGGCTCTCGGCGGCGTTCCAGAAGCGGATGAGGGCGGCGGCCGTGGTCTCCGGGGCCTCCACGGCAGGGGAGTGGGCGGAGCCGGGGACGACCACGCAGTCGGCGTCCAGGCGGCGGGCCATCTCCGACTGCAGGCGCGGCGGCCAGCCGTCGTCGTGCTCGCCGTACAGGACCAGGGTGTCGACCTCGACCTGGTTGAGCTCGTCACACCGGTCCGGCGCGTTGAGCACCTCCTCGGTCATCGTGAGCATGCCGACGGTCGAGTTGGCGAACAACCGCTTGCGCAGGAAGGAGATGATCTCGTCGGACACCCCCGAGGACAGGGCCTCGGGCTCCATCCGGGTGTGCCACAGGTGCTCCAGGCCGATGCCGGGCAGCTCCGAGAGCATGAAGCGGCCCGCGCGCTCGCGGGGCCCGACGATCGCGGCGGGCCCGGAGCTCATGATCGTGTAGGACACGAACCGGGTCCGGCCGCCGATGACCGCCTCCCGGGTGACCAGGCCGCCGAACGAGTGGCCGACGAGGTGGATCGGGCCGCCGTGGCCGATCACCTGGGCCAGGACGTCGACGTCGTTGCCGAGCGCGGCGCAGGTGTAGGCGCTCCTGTCGTCAGGGCCGTTCGTCTCGAACTGGCCGCGCATGTCGATCGCGACGACCTGACGCCCCGACTGCGCGAGCGTCTGCAGGACCGCGATGAAGTCTTCCTTGCTGCCGGTCAGGCCGGGCACCAGCAGGGCGGGCCACCGCTCGGGGATGCCGCTGACGGGCAGGGCCTCCAGTACGGCGAAGGCGCCCACCGCCGTCTCGATCTGGCGAGAACGGACGCCAGGAGGCAGGGTCAGAAAACGCGGCGTACTCACGTGGCCCCACGATACCTCTCTTGGTGACATCGCTCCGTGCGTCCGGAAGGGGCCGGGAGCGTGAAAAGGGGCGCCACCGACATGGTCGCGCCCCTTTTCCTGGTGGTACTTGCTAGTTGGGGCGACGCGTTCCTCGCTGCTGCTGACCGCCGTTGCGCACCGGGGGGCGGCGGCGGCTCTGTACGCGCTCCGAGGCCGCCGATGGGGCGATCTCGTCGTCCTCCGACGCCAGGTCAGGCGACTTGAAGATCACCGAGAACGGGCTCGGAGGGATGATCTTCTCGGGCTGAGGCCGGGGCGCGGGAGTCTCCGCCACGGGCTCGTCGTCCCAGCGCTCGGCCATGGTGTCGTCGTCCTCTCTGAACTCCGTGAACTCCGCCACCCGTTCCCCGGCCCGCGAAGGAGCCTCCGCGACCACCGGGGCCGCGGGAGTCACCGGGGTCTCCGGGACGTCCGCCACCTGCTCGCGCCTGGCCCGGCGCTGCCGGCGAACCGGCTCCTCCGCCACCGGCTCCGGATGGGCCGGAGCCTCGGACGGGCCGGTGAGGCTCACCTCGGGGTTCAGCCCGGCCTTGCGAGCCCGGCCCCTGCGGGGCGCGGTCTCGGCGGGCTGCTCGTCACGGATGTCCTTGCGGGGTGCCACGTCCGTCTCCACCTCGGCGATCTCGACGACAGGGGGCTGGAGCTCCTCGGCCACGACCGGCGCGAGGGTCTCCTCGCCGGTACGGCCTCCGCGGGTGCGACGGCGCTCGCGGGACGTGCGCGCGGGGCGCTCGCGGCGCTCCTCGCGATCGTCCTCGCGTCCCCTTCGGGAGTCGTCCTCGCGCCCCTTGCGGGGAGAGCGGGAGCGGATGCGGCCCGTCTCGCCGAGATCCTCGACCTCCTCGGCGGCCAGGCCCGCCCGGGAGCGGTTGGCGCGCGGCAGCACGCCCTTGGTGCCCTCGGGGATGCCCAGGTCGCTGAAGACGTGCGGGGAGGTCGAGTAGGTCTCGACTGGCTCGGGGAAGGCGAGCGAGAGCGCGTTGTTGATGACCTTCCAGCGAGTGAGGTCCTCCCACTCGACGAAGGTCACCGCGACACCCGTCTTGCCGGCCCGGCCGGTGCGGCCGATCCGGTGGACGTACGCCTTCTCGTCCTGCGGGCAGTCGTAGTTGACGACGTGGGTGACGTCGTCGACGTCGATGCCGCGCGCCGCGACGTCGGTCGCGACCAGCACGTCGATCTTGCCGTTGCGGAAGGCCCGCAGGGCCTGCTCGCGCTGGCCCTGGCCGAGGTCGCCGTGGACGGCCGCGGCGGCGAAGCCGCGCTCCTTGAGCTGCTCGACGACCATGTCGCAGGCGCGCTTGGTCTCACAGAAGATCATCGTGAGCCCGCGGCCCTCGCACTGCAGCAGGCGGCCGACGATCTCGATCTTGTCCATCCGGTGCGTGCGCCAGACGAACTGGGTCGTCTGCGGGGTCGCCTCGGACTCGATGTCGTTGTTCTCCGCCCGCACGTGGGTGGGGCGGGTGAGGTAACGCCTGGACAGGGCGACGATCTCGCCCGGCAGGGTCGCGGAGAACAGCATCGTCTGCCGCTCCGCGGGGATGAGCTTGATAATGCGCTCGATGTCGGGCAGGAAGCCCAGGTCGAGCATCCGGTCGGCCTCGTCCAGGACGAGCATCCCGATCTGGCTGAGGTCCAGGTGCTTCTGCTTGACCAGGTCGAGCAGGCGGCCCGGGGTGCCGACGATGACGTCGACGCCCTGCTTGAGCGCCTCGATCTGGGGTTCGTAGGCGCGCCCGCCGTACACGGTGAGGATCCGCGAGCCGAGCTTTCCGGCCGCCGTCACGAGGTCCTCGGTGACCTGGACGGCGAGCTCGCGGGTCGGCACGACGACCAGCCCGCGGGGCTTCTTGCGGTTCTTCCTCGGCTTGCCGACACGTTGCAGCATCGCCACGCCGAAGGCGTAGGTCTTGCCGGTGCCGGTGCGCGCCTGGCCGATGATGTCCTGGCCGTTGAGGGCCAGGGGGAGTGCCATTTCCTGGATCGGGAACGGCGCGATGATGCCCTCGGTCTCAAGGGCATCGGCGATCTCTGGGGTGACTCCGAGGTCTCGGAACGTCGTCAGCTTGGCCTGCCTAAATCTCCGTTGAAGGCAGGCCTGCCGGGACCACGGGCAGAAAACGTGTTCCCCGTGCCGGGTCCTCGCGGAAGGTCCAGCCCTCTCATGTCATCAGCGACCGCTGCGGCGTCACGCCGACTTTTGGGGGCGTCCGAGAGTGGATATCCCGGATTAACACGGTGCGGTCGCACTTTCACAGAGCAGTGTACTCGATACCACAACGGGGAACCGATTTCTTCTTATTCCCGGTGAATCGCGAGGTCGCTCAGCTCGTAGGCTGCGTCCATGAGCGATTCCCCTCCCGGTGTCTTTGACCTGCTCGGCGTCCTCGCCTACGCCGAGCTGACCGCGTTCCTCAGACTCGCCGAGGATGCCACCCGGTACGCCCCCTCGCTGACCGATCAGGCGGCCCTCGGCGGCCTCGCGGCGGCCGAGTACGCCCACTTCGAGTTGCTCCGCGACCGGCTCGCCTCCCTGGGGGCGGATCCCGAGGAGGCGATGGCGCCGTTCGCCAAGCCGCTGGACGCCTGGCACGCCCAGACCTTCCCGGGAGACTGGCTGGAGGCTCTGGTCAAGGCGTACGTCGGTACGGGGATCGCGCTCGACTTCTACCGCGAGGCGGCCATCGGCGTGGACGACGAGACGCGGGACCTCGTCGACGAGGTCCTCGCGGACGAGGGGCGGTCGCAGTTCGCCGTCGAGCGGGTCCGCGCGGCGCTCCAGCAGGACCCCAGGCAGGCCGGGCGGCTGGCGCTGTGGGCCAGGCGCCTGGTGGGGGAGGCGCTGAGCCAGGGACAGCACGTGGCCGCGGCCAGGCCGGAGCTCGCGACCCTGCTGGTGGAGGCGGCCGGGGAGGACATCGGCCGGATGTTCGCCCGGCTGACCGAGAAGCACGGCCACCGGATGTCCGCCCTGGGACTGACCCCGGGCCCCTAGCGGGCCCGGCAGGGGCGTTTTCCGAGGCCGGGGTTGCGACGGTGGCCCGGGAGGCGGTCACGGAGCCCCGGGAGGCTGTCACGGGGCCCGGCTCGGGGCCTCCCGGCCGCACCGGAGCCTGTTCGCCGGGGGCGGAGCCGGGAAGCCGGTCCGCGGATCACGACGCGTGGGGCGCCGAACGGCTGTAGCGTGCGAGACATGAGGGCCTCGCGCCGCTATGGCAGTTCCTTGACGAGATGTGGGCCGAACCGCTGGACTTCGCGTCCCGTGCTGCGCAGGGGAGGCGCGGGCTGCCCGGCGGTGAGCCGGGGACGGGAGCATCTCCGCCGCGTCAGACGCCCGCGCTGCTGCGGGCTCGACGAGCGGGACGAGTGCTCGGACATCTGAGGGCGACTCGGGCGTCTAAGGGCGAGCGTTCCCGGGCGGGTGTCCCTGATACCCGTGTTTCCTCCGCCGGTTCCCACGGCACGCTTTTTCGCGGCACGTCCGCGCCGGACCTTGGGTTTCGCGCCGGTTCTCGGGGCACGCTCGTGCCGGATCCGCGGACCGCGCCATGTCGGCGAAGGACGACGACCTGGCGCGAGCCCGGGATCCGTCAGAGAGTGCCGCCGAAGCCGACGGGACGCGCCTCCTCCTCGCCGATCTCGACGAAGCCCAGTGAGGCGACCGGAACGATGATCTTCCGGCCGTTGACGTCGGTGATGGTGAAGACCCCGCCGCTGGACGCGAGGGCGGCGGTGATCTCGCCCTCGACCTGCTCGGCCGTGAGGTTGGTCTCCACTACGAGTTCACGGTGTACGGAACGTACGCCGATCTTGATTTCCATCGTGCTCCCTTTCGATCTTTCGATGAGGGCTGCTCGTCCCATGGTCGCCCCATCGGAGACCCAGCGCGCCGGTTGATCGCGCGAAGCGAACAGCCGGGGCGCCCGGGAGGTTTCCGACGGTCGGCGGTGCGGGGGAAAGGCGCGGGGAAACCGGTCCCGGCCGGTGGCGGGAGCGCCGGTGCCGCCCGGCGGTCCTCAGTGGTCGGCGACGGTGCGGGGGAAGCCGGAGATGCCGCGCCACGACAGGCGGGCGATGAGCTGGGTGGCCGCGTCCTTGGGGATGGAGCCGTTGCTGCTGATCCAGTAACGGGCGCTGACCTCGGCCATGCCGACGAGCCCGACGCCGAGCAGGCGCGCCTCGTCGCTGGAGCAGCCGGTGTCCTCCTGGATGACCTGGCTGATCATCTCGGCGCTCTCGCGGAGGTTGCGCTCCATGCGCTGGCGGACCGGGGCGACGTTGCGCAGGTCCGACTCGAACACCAGCCGGAACGCCTCACCCTGGCTGGAGACGAAGTCGAAGAAGGCGCCGATCGCGGCCTGGACGCGCTGCTTGTTGTCCGTGGTGGAGGCGAGGGCGTCGCGGCAGCGGGCGATCATGTCGTCCACGTGCAGGTCGAGCAGGGCCAGGTAGAGCTCCTGCTTGCCAGGGAAGTGCTGGTAGAGGACCGGCTTGCTGACGCCCGCCCGCTCGGCGATCTCGTCCATCGCGGCCGCGTGGTAGCCGTTCTCCACGAACACCTCCTGCGCCGCGCTGAGCAGCTGGCGGCGGCGGGCCGTCCGGGGCAGCCGGGTGCCCCGGGGCTTGGCGTCCGGGGTAGCGGTCACGTGGTCTCCTCGTGTCAAGCTCCTGGCGTCTGGGGCCATCCTACGCGTGGGTAACCGAGGTCAGCGATAATCGTCCTCGTCGAGCTCGACGGTGCGTCGCTGCTCGAAGGCGTCCGCGGGATCGACCTCCAGGGGGACGGAGTCGGGCCACTCCGGCTCCTCCTCGCGCACCGTGCGGCTCTGCTCGGCGGCGTCGGCGGGGTCCACCTCCATCGGGAGGTCGGCGGGTGTCTCGGAGCCGTTCTCGCGTGCCGTCCGGTGTCGCTCGGCGGCGTCGGCCTCGGACGTCTCGAAGGAGAGCTCCTCGGGAAGGTCGTCGACCGTCTTCCCGTACGATCTGTCGCCGCGCGCGTCCATGTCTGACATCCCCTGTCGTCATCCGGGCTTCGGCGTGTTCTCTCTCCTGACCCGGCTCCTGCAAACGTCGGACATCGCCCAGCGTACGGCCTCGGATGCCGCGCGCTGAGAAAGACGCGGCATCGAATCGCCCATGGGGGTGCCTGCCGCGCAGACGGTCTTTCCCATCTGTCCGGCGACGTTCACGAACGTGTGTGCGGTGTCCGGGTGAGGTGGTTGCCGGGACGTGAGGGAGAGCGGTGGTGCGGGGGGCTGAGGGGGGGGCGGGGAGGTACGGGGAGATGCGGGGAAAAGAACCGTGCGGGGGACATCACAGGGCGGGGGCTCCGCGGTCGGAAAACCGCGGAGCCCCCGCCTGTAATTCGTGAGAAATGAGAACTCGCACTTTGTCGAGAGTCGGAATCCCGGGGAGATTATCCCCGGCTTTCCGTGCTCACCGTTCGGGCCGACGTCTCTCCGTGGAGGAACGCGGTCCTGGTGAATACGGGATCCCTACTTCTCCGTAACGGTTTCGGAGCCGCTGTGAAACGCGGTTCCGGCCGCTGTCGGTCTCGTGTCCCGCCCCGTTTCAGACCTGGATCAGGACGTCGTGGTGGTCGAGCCCGGGACGGGCGGAGGCGGCGGCGGCTGGTTGTTGTTCGTGAGAGGCACGAGACGGTCGGAACGGGTCCTGTTGTGCAGACGGTTCCGGTTGCAGTTGTCCTGGTTGAGCGTCAGCCGGAAGCGGTGGTGAGTGCGACGGTATTCGCGGCTGCCCCTGCAGCAGCCGCCGCCGCCCCAGGTCGTGAAGGTTCCGGCGGTGACCGCGGTGGTCATCGCGTTGGCGCTCGTGACGGTGGTCGCCGCGCCCATGGCGACGACTCCGCCGGCCAGTGCCGTGCTGATCGCGAGCCCTGCGAGGACACTCTTGAACTCGGGCATTGCGTTTCCCCCTTGAAAGGATCGATTTACCAATTTTTGGCATTTACCGTATGAGTCGGAAATTGCCAGAGATGGTTAGAGATAGCCGGTGATGAGCCATCCCTGGTTGTCATAGTTTCCTCGCATGTCTGCTGACAAACGGAGATCGAAGGCTTTTACCCTACTCTTAGCTATTTATCGTCGATGTTGGATGCTTATTGGTCGCTTTAAAGCGAAATGTATTTAATGTCGGATTTGTTCTGTGAAGACGAGGGGTGCTGCCGGGATGTCGCCTGGGGCGGGCGGGTGTGGCTCACGCGGGCCGGGGTGTCGGCGTACGGCGCCGGAGCCGGGCGTCTCGGCCGCGGAGTGCCCGCGAAGGGGGCCGGTCCTTTCTGGGGCGATCTGGCGCCGTGTGGGGTGGGAGGAAAGACGGTGCGCCAGAAATGGGACATAACAGACGAAGGCCCCGCGGTATGGAAACCGCGGGGCCTCGCTGTGACGTCGTGAAATGAAAAACTCGCACTGTGGTTGAGAGTCAGGGGCCCGTGGATCTCTCCTCAGGTTCCCGCTGTCGCTGTTCGGCCGGTTCCTCTGGGTGAGAAGCGCGGCTGTGGCGAACGCGGGCTTCCTGTCTCTCCGTCACGGTCTCGAAACCGCGGGAAATCGCGGATCGGGCCGTGTTGACCTCGTTCTCCGGCCGTGCCCCGGTCGGGGTCGCGGCCTCGGTCCGGCGACTAGCCGGCGGCGACGCCCCCGCCGAGAAGCGGCACGATGCGGTCGGTACGGCTGTCGTTGAACAGCTCGTTGTCGTTGTTGTTGTGGTTGTTGATGATCAGCCTGAAGCGCTTGCGGCTGTGGTGACGGTGGCAGTGGCCACCGCCGCAGCAGCAGCGACGCTCGCAGCCGCCGCCGCCACAGGTCGGGAAGGCGGCGGCGGTGACCGTGGTGGTCATCGCGCTGGCGCTCATGACAGTGGTCGCCGCGCCCATGGTGACGACCCCGCCGGCCAGCGCCGTGCTGATCGCGAGCCCTGCCATGACACTCTTGAACTTGGGCATTGCGTTTCCCCCTTGGAAGAACTAATTATCCCTGTTTTCGGCATTTCCCGTATAAACCGGAAATTGTCAGAGATGGCCGGTGATGAGCCATCCCTGGTTGTCATAGTTTCCTCGCATGTCTGCTGACAAACGGAGATCGAAGGCTTTTGCACTCCTCTTAGCTATTTATCGTCGATGTTGGATGCCTATTGGTCGTTTTGAAAGGAAATGTATTTAATGTCGGATTTGTTCTTTGGGGAGGAGGGCGGAGGCGCGGGACGCCGCCGGGGGTGAGCAGGTGCCGTCCTCGCGCACCGGCGCCCGGGTGACGGAGGGAGGGGCGCGCGGCGGCGGGAAAGGCGGCACACGCGAAGCCGTGAAGGACGCGCGAAGGCCCCGCGGTCCGGAAACCGCGGGGCCTCGCTGTCACTTCGTGAAATGAGAACTCGCACTGTGGTGAGAGTCAGGGGCTCGGGAATCTCTCCTCAAGTTTCCGCTGCCGCCGTTTGGCCGGTTCCTCTGGGTGAGAAGCACGGTCGTGGCGAACGCGGGGTTCCTGTCTCTCCGTCACGGTCGCGAAACCGCGGCGAACCGCGGATCGGGCCGTGCGTGATCCTGTCCTCTGACGGTGCCGCGCCCCTTTTGAGGTACGCGGTCCCGGGCCGGTGACTACTCGTCGTCGTCGCCGAAGGTCAGAGGCCGCAGGATGCCGCTGCGGTTGTCGTTGCGCAGCTCATTCTGGTTGTTGTTGTGGTTGTTGATGATCACCCTGATGCGGTGGTGGCTGCGATGGTGGTGACGGCGACCCCAGCCGCCGCAGCCGCAGCCACGACGCCAGCCGCAGCCGCCGCCACAGGTCGGGAAGGCGGCGGCGGTGACCGTGGTGGTCATCGCGCCGGCGCTCGTGGCGGTGGTCGCCGCGCCCAGGCCGACGACTCCGCCACTCAGTGCCGTGCTGATCGCGAGCCCTGCAAGGACACTCCTGAACTTGGGCATGCGTTTCCCCCTTGAAATGATCGGTTACCCCGATTTACGACATTTCCTGCATAAACCGGAATTGCCAGAGATGGCCGGTCGCCGGCCATCCCTGCTTGTCATGATTTCCACCCATGTCTGCGGAGAAACAGGAATCAAAGAGCTTTACGCTCCTCTTATCTATTTATGACATGTGATGGACTCTTATTAGTTACTTTGAAATGAAATGTCTTCAATGTCGCTTTTGTTCCACCGAGGACGACGCCGGAGTGGCCCTCGACGAGGTGCGGCGGCGCTGAAGTGCCGTCGAATTAATGATGATAAATCGTGCAATAAAAGACATCTGGCGAAAACTGCCTTATGTGTCTTTTGTGGCATCAGGAGGCTGTCGCCGGGCATGTCACGAGCCGAACTATCGTGGAAGGGCAGTGGAACGACAGGAGGCGAGTGGTGAACAACCCGATCCCCAACTGGCCGGGCGAGACGATCGACCTCGGCGAGCAGCGGGTCCACGTGCGGTCGACACCGCGAGGGCCCGCCGAGACCGCCGTCTACGTGCACGGCCTCGCGGGCTCCGCGACCAACTGGACCGACCTGATGGGCGAGCTGTCCGGCGTGGTGACCGGGCACGCCCTCGACCTGCCCGGCGCCGGATACTCGCCGGAGCCTCCCGGCCGCGACTACTCCGTCGACGCCCACGCCCGGACCGTCACCGCCCTGATCGAGCGGGTCTCCGATACTCCCGTACACCTGTTCGGCAACTCCCTGGGCGGCGCCGTCTCGGTGCGGGTCGCCGCCACCCGCCCCGAGCTGGTCCGCTCCCTGACCCTGATCTCGCCCGCCCTGCCCGACCTCCTGCCCCGGTACGGCCCGGCGCGGGTGGCGCTGTCCACCGTGCCCCGGATCGGCGAGTGGGCCGCGGGCAGGCTCACCCTCGTGCCCGCCGAGCGCAGGCTCGGCGTCACGCTCGCCATGTGTTACGCCGACATCGGGCGGATCCACCCGGACCGCCTCAGGGAGGCGGCCGACGAGCTGCGCCGCAGGGACGGCCTCCCGTACGCGGTGGAGGCACTGATCAACTCGGCCCGAGGCATCGTCGCCGAGTACTTCAGGCGCGGGGAGACGAACCTGTGGCGGCAGGCGGCCCAGGTGAAGGCGCCCACGCTGGTCATCCACGGCCGCCACGACCGGCTCGTCAACCCCCGGATGGCCGCCCGCGCCGTCCGGACGTTCCCGCACGCGAGGCTGGTGCTGCTGCCCGACGCCGGGCACGTGGCCCAGATGGAGTTCCCCGGGCGGGTGGCCCGCGAGGCCGGGCTCCTGATCGCCGAGACGGTCCTCGCGCCGGTTGGGGAATGACGGGGGCACCGGGTTAGGTTGTGAGTGGAGCGTGCTGCGCCAGCCGCATCAAGAACCCCTGAAACGGGAGCAGAACTGTGTCGTTGCCACCGCTGGTAGAGCCGGCAGCCGAGCTGACCGTCGACGAGGTGCGCCGTTACTCGCGCCACCTGATCATCCCGGACGTCGGCATGGCCGGGCAGAAGCGCCTGAAGAACGCCAAGGTGCTCTGTGTGGGCGCCGGAGGCCTGGGTTCCCCCGCGCTGCTCTATCTCGCGGCCGCGGGAGTGGGAACGCTCGGCGTCATCGACTTCGACGTGGTCGACGAGTCCAACCTGCAGCGGCAGGTCATCCACGGCCAGTCCGACGTCGGCCGCCCCAAGGCGGAGAGCGCCGCCGACAGCGTCAGGGAGATCAACCCGCTGGTCAAGGTGGTCGTCCACAACGAGGCGCTCACCACGGACAACGTGATGGAGATCTTCGCCGCCTACGACCTGATCGTGGACGGCACCGACAACTTCGCGACCCGCTACATGGTCAACGACGCGGCCGTCCTCCTCGGCAAGCCGTACGTCTGGGGCTCGATCTACCGCTTCGACGGCCAGGCCAGCGTCTTCTGGGCCGAGCACGGCCCCTGCTACCGCTGCCTCTACCCCGAGCCCCCGCCGCCCGGCATGGTCCCCTCGTGCGCCGAGGGCGGCGTGCTCGGCGTGCTGTGCGCGTCGATCGGCTCCATCCAGGTCAACGAGGCCATCAAGCTCCTCGCGGGCATCGGCGAGCCGCTGGTCGGCCGCCTGATGATCTACGACGCCCTGGAGATGAACTACCGCTCCGTCAAGGTCCGCAGGGACCCCGAGTGCGTGCTCTGCGGCAAGAACCCGACGGTCACCCAGCTGCTCGACGACTACGAGGCGTTCTGCGGCGCGGTCTCCGAGGAGGCCCAGGAGGCCGCCTCCGGCTCCACGATCACCGCCGCCGAGCTCAAGTCCTGGCAGGACAGGGGCGAGAGCATCTACGTGATCGACGTCCGCGAGCCGAACGAGTACGAGATCGTGTCCATCCCCGGCGCCGTGCTCATCCCCAAGGGGGAGTTCCTCAACGGCTCCGCGCTGGAGAGGCTCCCGCAGGACAAGAAGATCGTCCTGCACTGCAAGTCCGGTGCCCGCTCCGCCGAGGTCCTGGCGGTCGTCAAGAGCGCAGGCTTCTCCGACGCCGTCCACGTGGGCGGCGGCGTGCTCAGCTGGATCAAGACGGTCGACCCGAGCCTGCCCGCCTACTGAGCGGGCCCCGCGCCCCGTGGAGCCCGCGCTCCGCGGGGCGCCTGCCGTCCGTGGCGTGTCCGGAGGGTGCCGCCGAGGTCACCAAGTGCTCTCCACACTGACGGATCTGGACGGAACGGCGGATGACACCCTCCTCACCGCATTAAGGTCGGGGACGTGAATGAAGTCCCACGTCAGCGGCGGCGTTCATGGCCGACGCTGGTCGTGGCTTCGGCCCTGACACTGCTCTGCGCCATCGTGGCCGGGGTGGCGAGCAGTGCCGCCGCGACGGAGCTCACCCGGGGGCCGACCCAGGCGGAGCTCGACCGGGCCGCCCTCGACGAGGTCGCCAGGCGCTGGCAGGCCTGGCCCGCCGGTCGCGTCTTCCCCGCTGCCGTCCCCTACGCCCCCGAGCAGGGCGGCGAGGAGAAGGCCCGCAGGGTGGGCATCTCGCCGGAGACCCGCTGTGACGGCGCGGTCGACGCCCGGCTGCGCAAGGCGCTGCGGCGGGCGGGCTGCCTGGGCGTCCTGCGGGCCACCTACATCGACGCGCTCCAGGGGATCGTCGTCACCGTCGGCGTCGCGGCCTTCGCGGACGAGATCGGCGCCACCAGGGCCAAGGCGGCGCTGCCCAGGGGCGGCAGGCCCTCTCCCGGCCTGAGGGCGCTGGCCTTCCCCGGCACCGTCACCGACAGGTTCGTCTCCGCCGGGCGCCAGGCGGGCCTCGCCCGGCAGGCGGGCCCGTACGTGGTGATGGCCACGGCCGGCCAGACCGACGGCAGGCCCGCCAGGGCGGTCGGCGAGCAGCGGCCGACCCTGTTCGCGTTCACCGGGGACATCGCCGACCGCATCCTCGCCGACCTGTCCATGCCCGCCCGTCCCGACTGCGTCTCCACGGAGTGGCGATGCTGACCACCGCCGGGCCGCCCGCGAGGGCGGAGCCGAGGGGACTTCCGGTGCCCCCGAGGGCCCTGAGGAACACGGTGACGCGGGTGGTGCTGACGGTGCTGGTGGCGCTGGCGGTGCCGGTGGTCCTGGCCCCGGTCCTGGCCGCGCGGGCCGACGACGTCAGGGAGAGCCAGCGGGAGGTGCTGCGGACCCTCGGCCTGCCCGACGCCTGGCGGATCTCCGAGGGCGAGGGCGTGACCGTGGCCGTGCTCGACTCCGGAGTGGACCGTGCCCACCGGGACCTGGTCGGCTCGGTGACCGAGGGCGAGGACTTCACGGCCGGGGCCAACCCGCCGGGGGTGAGGCCCCTCAGGCTGCACGGCACGTACATGGCGTCGCTGATCGCCGGGCACGGGCACGGGCCCGGCGGCGCCGACGGGGTGATCGGCGTCGCGCCCCGCGCGAAGGTGCTGTCGGTACGGGTCATCCTGGAGGACGAGGAGCCCGGCTTCCGGGAGTTCAACACCGCGGAGCGCTACGAGAACGTGGTGGCCAGGGGCATCAGGCACGCGGTGGACCGCGGTGCCGACGTGATCAACATGTCGATCTCCAAGGAACTGGCGACCCGGGAGGAGCGGTCGGCGATCCGCTACGCGATCTCCAAGGGGGTCGTGCTCGTCGCGGCGGCGGGCAACGAGGGCGCAGAGGAGCCCGACGCCAGCGGCTACGCCCCCTACTCCTACCCGGCGGCCTTCCCCGGCGTGGTCTCGGTCGCCGCGACGGACCGAGGGCTGCGCCGGGCCTCGTTCTCCAACCGCAACCCCTCGGTCCTGGTGGCCGCGCCGGGGGTGGACATCCTCGGCGCCGGTCCGGGCGACGAGTACTGGGTCGGCCGGGGCACCTCGCAGGCGACCGCCCTGGTGTCGGGCGTCGCCGCCCTGATCAAGGCCAGATATCCGAAGATGTCGCCCGTGCTGGTCGTCCAGGCGATCACCGCGGGAGCCACCCGGCGGCCCACCGGCGGCTACGACACCGGTACGGGCTTCGGCGTCGTCAACGCCACCCGGGCACTCGCCGCCGCCGCCAGGATCTCCCGGCACACCCTCACCGCCGAGGGGGCCGGGGGCGCCGGTGGGCACGACCCCGCCCGCCCGCTGGGCCTGGCGGTCGAGCCGGTACGGGTGGTCCACCGCGACCGGGACCGGATCACCCTGTACGGCGGGGTGGCCGTGGCCGCCGGGCTCGGCGCGGTCGTCTCCCTGATCGCGCTCGCCGTGTTCGTCGGCCGTACGCGCTCGCCGGAGATCTTCGAGGACCCCGTGCGGGACCCGTTCGCGGGGCCCTGGAGCTGAGCGCCCGGCGGTGCCGCACGGACTCCGCACGGCCCGCGATCCGGGGTTTCGGACCCGAATCCGGGGCCCCGCACGGCCCGCGGTCCGAGGCCCGGCGCGGGCCCTGACGCGGGTCCCGGCGCGGCTCCCGGTTCGGGAGCCGGGCTCCGGTTCGCGCGGACACCGGCCCCCGCCTGGAGAGTGGCGCGAAAATACCCGCCGCCGATAGGGCGGGGAGGTCCTTCGACGTAGCATCGGAGTATGTCGCAGCAAGGGCGGTCCCAGGAGCCGGAGCGGCCCCCGGGAGCCCCGGCCCCCCGCGCTCGCGGCGGCTGGCCGCCGTCCGGCTCGCGGGCGGGCGGCGTCGGCGGTGCCGGAGGTGGCCGGATCCGGCGAGCGCCCGCGCCGGGCTCCTCCTCCGCCAGGCGGGCCCGGGTGCGATCCTGGCCCGCGGCGGGCCGCGACCGCGGGGCGGTCGGGCGCGCCGAGCTGGCGACCCTGGAGCAGGGCATCCGCTTCCGTACGATCTTCCTGATCCTGATGGGCACGATCCTCGCCATCTCCGCCACCAACGTGCTGACCGGCACGGTCGGGCTGGTGCGCGAGACGAGTTCGCGCCCGCTGACCGCCGCCGAGCAGGCCCGCTACATCCAGGACGACATCGCCAGGCGCTGGTACACCTGGACCGCCGACCTGGTCTTCCCCGCCGAGTTGCAGTACATCGGCCTCGGCAGCGTCCAGCAGTACGCCCGCAGGGTCGGCCTCGCCCCCGAGGTGGCCTGCGCGGCGGGGACGGACGCGCCGGTGGGGTCGGTGCTCTCCGAGTACGGCTGCCGCACCCTGCTGCGGGCCACCTACGTCGACCAGACGTCCTCGTTCGCCTTCACCGTGGGCGTCGCCGTGCTCGGCGACGAGGAGCGGAGGATCGCCGCCTCCGCCCAGCTGGCCGTGGACGACCGGGTGGGGGTGCGCCCGGTGGCCTTCCCCGGCACGGCGACCGAGCTGTTCGGGGCCGCGCAACGCCAGCGCAACGCCTGGGTGGGCGTCGGCCCCTACATCGTCTTCTCCACCGCCGGTTACACCGACGGACGCACCCGCCAGGCGGTCGCCCCCGAGGAGATCCTGCACAGCGAGCTGTGGCCCGCGGCCCAGGCGGTCGCGGGGCGCATCGCCCGCGCCCTCGGCGACGAGCCCAGCGCCGTGCCGCAGTGCACCCAGGGGAACGTGTGCTGAGGCTCCGGCGGTTCTGGGCGGGGGGAGCGCTGGCCGCGCTCTCCGTGGCGGGGCCGGTGGCCGGGCCGGTGCCGGTCGCCGCCCCGGTGACGGCGGTCCCCGCGCTCGCCGGGCTCGCGTCGACCGCGCCACCCGAGCCCGCGCCGTCGGTGCTGCCCGAGCCCGCGCCACCCGAGTCGGCACCGCCGGAGTCGGCGCGGCCAGGGGGCGTGGCGGACGTCCGCGAGGACCAGCGCTGGGTGCTGGAGATGCTCAACACCGAGGAGGCGTGGAAGGTCACCAAGGGGTCGGGCGTCATCGTGGCACTGGTCGACAGCGGGGTGGACGACCAGGTCGCCGAGCTGCGGGGACGGGTGATCTCCGGGCCCGACATGGGGTCGGTCCGGTTCGACCGGGACACCCCGGACGCCGGGCGGCACGGCACCGCGATGGCCTCGCTCATCGCCGGAGCGGGCAACGGGGAGGAGGGCCTTCTCGGCGTCGCGCCCGAGGCCAGGATCCTCTCGCTGCCGCTGATCGTCGAGGAGCGACCGGAGAACGGGTCCGCCCTGCCCGGCGAGGACCTGCGCTCGCGCGACGACAGCCCCCTGGCCCGCGCGATCCGCTACGCCGCCGACCACGGGGCCAAGGTCGTCAGCATGTCGCTGGGCGCCTACGGGCCGCACCGGAGCGAGCGGGAGGCGGTCTCGTACGCGCTGTCCAAGGGGGTGGTGCTCGTCGCCGCGGTGGGCAACGACGGGGACTCCCGGTACGCCATGGACAACGACACCTCCTTCTGGAACTTCCCGGCCGGATACTCCGGGGTCATCGGGGTGGGCGCGGTGGACGACCTCGGCAGGCCCGCGACGTTCAGCAGCGACAACCTGTCGGTCCTGGTCTCGGCGCCGGGTGTCGACGTGCCGGTGGTCGTTCCCGGGGGGAAATACGGATCCTCGGAGGGGACCAGTTCGGCGACCGCGCTGGTGGCCGGAGTCGCCGCCCTTATAAAAGCAAAATATCCGGATATATCTCCCCAAATGGTGTCGCAGGCCCTGACCTCCACGGCCACGGCCCGGCCCACCGGCGGTTATGACGACCACGTCGGGTTCGGCGTCGTCGACGCCGCGGCGGCCCTGGCCAGGGCGGACCGGCTGGTGACCGGCGTGGCGGAGGTCCCGGTCCCCGACGGCAAGCGCTTCGGCGACGGCACCCTGCCCACCGAGCCCAGCAGGCCGGGCCCCGAGCCGGTGCGCCTCTGGCTGTACGGTACGGGCCTCGTGGCCGGTCTGCTGGCGTTCGCGGCGGCCGTGGCGATGCTCAACCGGCACTCCGGAAGGGGAGGGCCGATGATGGCCTCCCCCGAGCCGATCCGGCGTAGGAGATCGCGAAGATAACCGTAATTCGACTGCGATTCGAACGCGTTTTGGACACCGTTCGGATGCGGTAGCCCTGATGTCTGGATTCACGCCCCGGAAAACCTGGAACGTTCGCTAGTCTCGCGCGTTATGGGGTACGAGTTGCGCGTGGAGCGCCCTGCGCCTCTCGCCTTCGCGGAACTCGCGACTGTGCTGGGGCAGGCGGGGTTCGAGTTCAGGGGCTCGCAGGAGTCCGGGGAGATCCTTGCCCGCCACAATGGCGCGGTCCATGCCATAGCGGTATGGAACGGACGGCTTTCCGGCGCCCCCGGATCCGACTGGCAGGTGGCCCAGCTGGCGCGCGTGTCCGCCCTCCTGGGGGCGCGGCTGGTCGGCGAGGACGGCGAGTCCTACGCGATCCGCGGCGGCCTGGTCGAGCAGCTGAACGGCTCGGCGGCCTACGAGTTCGGCAAACTCGACGAGATCCTCTCCGCCGGGCCGACCGTATGGAGTCAGTAGGCCACCCCACCCCGTACGCCGAGCGGGTGCTCGACCTGGTCGAGCGCATCCCGTCCGGGATGGTGATGTCCTACGGCGACATCGCCGAGTATCTCGGCGAGGGGGGGCCGCGCCAGGTCGGCAGGGTGATGTCCACCTGGGGCGGGGGCGTGCCCTGGTGGCGCGTCGTGCACGCCGACGGCACCCCGCCGCCCGGCCACGAGCAGCGGTGCCTGGCGAGCTGGCGCGAGGAGCGGACCCCGCTGAGGGGCGCCCGCGCCGACATGCGCGCGGCCAGATGGGACGGGAACCCGCAATAGTACGACGGGTCGGGGCGGGAAAACCCGGTAGATCACAAATGCCTGTAAATCCCGCAAGCCCGTAAATCACGGCGTAACCGGCCCTGCTGTGGCGCACTAACATGGCCTAGGACAGCGCTCTGTCCGAAAGGCGGTGCTTTCCCCATGGCCACCGGTGCCACTCCCGTACGAGCCAGCGGCGACCCCGTCGCTGATCGTCTGCGGGCTGTCCAGGATCTCTGCGACCGGGGAGAACCACTCGACTCGATCATGGCCGCGGTGCTGGCGGACGGGCTGAAACCGGCTGAGCGTCGCCGCTTCGACGCCGACGCGCTGGCCGGTCCCCTGGGGTCCCGGCTGGAGATCGCGGCCAAGCGGGGCGCCGCCAGGCGCCGCGAGTTCGTCACGCTCCTGAAGCCGTACGTGACCGGTGTCGACGCGAAGGTCAAGCGCGACCTGCCGGTCGCCCGCAGGATCGCCTTCCACCTGATCGAGCATCGGGGGATCGACGACCTCGCCGACGGCGACGCGCTGCAGAAGCTCGTGACCGCCGCGGCCGAGCCGTCCAAGCGGGTCCGCAAGAGCCTCCGCTGGTACGCGGACCTGCCGCTCCAGGACGAACTTCCCGAGGCCCTGTACCGCCTGCGGGCGGCCGACCTCATCCCGGTGACCCAGGTCGAGGACGTCTCCTGGTCGGGCGGGAGGCTGCACGTCAGCGGTCACGCCTACCTGGCCGGACTGTCCGTGCGCAGCCGCCGCCTCAACCGGGCCACCGTGGTGCTGCGCGGCCCGCGCTGGCTGCCGCCGGTGCGGTTGCGCACCCGCAGGGTCTTCCACCCCGAGGCGACCCACGGCGCGGAGGAGGCGGGCTGCAACTACGACTGGTCCGGCTTCACCGCCGAGATGAGCCCCTGGCCGCTGCGCTGGCGTTCGGCCGTACGGGCCGTGATGCGCGGCGGCAAGCGCCTGCTGCGCCGCCGCGCGACCGTCCAGGACACCACCACCTGGCGCGCCGAGATCGTGATCTGGAGCCGGGGCGCCCGCGCCGGAGGTCTCCTGCGCGGTCCCTCCACCGGCCGCACCGAGCGCCCCTCGGGGCTGGACCTCGGCAAGGGTTGGTGGATCCGTCCCGTCTGGACCTCCGACCGCGCCCTCCAGGTCGTGCTGCAGCCCACCCGGGCCGAGCTGGTCGGCGTGCGGCTGGACGGCGAGCGCCTGGAGGTCGAGGTCTTCCTGCCGGGCAAGGGCGTCACCAGGGGGCAGGCCCGCCTGGACGGCCACCGGATCGCCGCCGAGTTCACCCCCGCCAAGGGCGGCACCACCGTCGTCGTACCGCTCGCGACGGCCTCCCTGCTGCAGGAACGCGACGGCGGCAGGCTCTGGATCGAGCCCAAGGGCGACCCCGCGGCCTCCGTCATGATCGGCAAGGCTTTGGAGAGCCGTACGGTCGTCGGCGACCGGGAGATCACCGTGCTGCGCGACCGGCGCGACCGCGTGAGCGTCTCCGCGCACCGGATCCGCCCGGTCATCACCGCGGCGACCTGGGACGAGCGGGGCGTGCTCACCCTGGAGGGCTCCTACCCGGGCTCCGGCGAGGCCGCGCTCACCCTCAAGCACCGAGGCGGGCTGATCCACGCCATCCCCCTGGAGCGCGAGGACTCCCGCTTCAGGGTCGCGCTCGCGCCCGCCGCGATGCCCCGCTTCGGCGACACGGCCCCGCTGAGCAGCGGCACCTGGAGCATGGCGGTCCGCGACGAGGCCGGGCAGATCGTCCCGTTCCGCGTCGACCACGCCATCCTCGACGGGCTGGACGAGGAGACGAAGATCCGTGACGGCCGCGAATACCGGCTGATCTCCACCCGCTTCGACATCCCGGTGCTGTCCGTCGCCGAGCACCTGCCCGACGACGAGAAGGGCGCCGGCGGCCTGTTCGCCCTGCGCCGGCACTTCTACCCCGCCGAGCGGACCCGCGAGCTGAACGACGCGACCGTCTACGTCGCCTACGACGGGCGGCAGTACGAGGGCAGCGTCCGCGCGGTCTACGAGGAGCGCGTGCGGCGCGGCGACGACGGCGAGCACATCTGGGTGGTCAAGGACGGCGCGTTCGTGCCGCCCGGCCCGAAGGAGCTCGGCTTCGGCACGGGCACCGGCCCGACCGTGGTGCGCGCGGGCAGCCGCGAGCACTACGCGGCGCTGGCCCGGTCGCGCTACGTGGTGACCAACGGGTTCCTGCCGCCGTGGTTCCGGTCCCGCGAGGACCAGGTGGTGGTGCAGACCTGGCACGGCACCCCGGTCAAGCGCCTGGGCAACGACCTGCCGCACATGTCCCGCGACCCCAAGCCGCCGGCCTGGCACCGGCAGGCCGTCGAGGTGCGCGGCTGGGACCTGCTGGTCTCCCAGAGCCCTTGGGCGACCCGCGTCCTGCGCAAGGCGTTCGGCTACCAGGGCGAGGTCCTGGAGAGCGGTTACCCGCGCAACGACGTGCTCGTGGCCCCCGACCGCGACGAGCTGGCCTCGGCGGTGCGCGCGCGGCTCGGCATCGCCGAGGGCGCCAAGGTGGTGCTCTACGCGCCGACCTACCGCGACTACGACCGCAAGAACGCCTCGATCCGCCTGGACCTGGCCGAGGCGCACCGGGTGCTCGGTCCCGGTTACGAGTTCCTGATCCGGGGTCACTCGATGCAGGCGGCGCCGAACGTGCGCGCCGGTCTGGGGCGCGACGTCACGACATATCCGGATATTACGGATCTGCTGTTGATCGCGGACGTGCTGATCACGGACTACTCGTCGGTCATGTTCGACTTCGCGGCGACCGGCAGGCCGATGCTCTTCTTCACCTACGACCTGCAGCGCTACTCGTCCAAGCGGGGCGTCCACCTCGACCTGGCCGCCGAGGCCCCCGGACCGCTGCTGTCCACCGGGGCGGAGGTCGTCAAGGCCCTGCGGTCGATCGACGAGGTGACCGCCACGTACGCCGAGAAGTACGACCTCTTCCAGCGCACCTACGCCCCCCGCGACGACGGCAAGGCGACGGCGAGGCTCGTCGACCGGGTCTTCTCGACCTGACCGTCCCGCTTCGACCTGGATGATCCGGGGGCCGTCTCCCTGAGACGGCCCCCGGATTCGTTTTCCGGTTTGTCCCCGGGTTCTCATCCGGGTTCGTTCCCGGCAGGTCTCGCGATCCCTGACCGGTTTCCGGTGGTTCCGGGGAAGGCCCGCACGACCGCCCGTCCCGCCCGCGAACCCGTCCCTGGCCGCCCTTCCGGGGGCTCCGTCCCAGGTCCGCGCGATGCCCGGAGGACCGGCTCTCCCGGGAACCGCCCGCCGCCCGCCGTACCCGGTGAAGAATCCGCCATGCCGTACCCGCCGACTCGGCACGATCATCGTCCGGGATCTGGTGGAATGGCGAGTTGTGAGTGGTCAGGACTGGCGGCTGATACGTCGTGAGGGTGCGGGGAGGGCTGTTGCCCCTGTGCTCGACGAGCACCAGCGGGCGGTGGTGGCCCATGGGAGCGGCCCGCTCCTCGTGCTCGCGGGGCCCGGCACCGGCAAGACCACCACGATCGTCGAGACCGTCGTCGACAGGATCGAGCGCCGGGGCGTCGACCCCGAGCGGGTGCTCGTCCTCACCTTCAGCCGCAAGGCCGCCGAGGAGCTGCGCGAGCGCATCACCGCCAGGATGCGCCGCACCACCCGCACCCCCCTCGCCCTCACCTTCCACAGCTACGCCTACGCGCTGCTCCGCCGCGAGGCCGTGCTCGCCGGAGGGGTGCCGCCGCGCCTGCTGACCGGCCCCGAGCAGCTCCTGGAGATCCGCCGCCTGCTCCACGGCGAGCTGGAGGACGGCGCCGCGCACTGGCCGGACGACATGCACGAGGCGCTCAAGACGCGCGGCTTCGCCCAGGAGCTCCGCGACTTCCTGGCCCGCGCCGCCGAGCGCGGCCTCGATGGGCCCGAGCTGCGCGAGCTGGGCCGCCGCCACGGCCGCGCCGACTGGACGGCCGCCGGAGGGTTCGCCGACCGCTACCAGGCCAGGTTCGACCTCGACCTCGAACCGGTCCTCGACTACGCGGAGCTGATCCGCGCGGCGGGGGCGCTGCTCTCCGACCCCGAGGTGCGCGCCCGCGAGCGGTCGGCGTACGACGTCGTCTTCGTCGACGAGTACCAGGACACCGACCCCGCGCAGGAGTTCCTGCTCCAGCAGCTGGCGGGGGAGGGCCGCGACCTGGTCGCGGTCGGCGACCCCGACCAGTCGATCTACGGCTTCCGCGGCGCCGACGTCCGGGGGATCATGAGCTTCCCCGACCGGTTCCGCGACGCCGACGGCGCGAAGGCCACCGTCGTCGCGCTGCGCGTCTGCCGCCGCAGCGGCCGGGACCTGCTGAGGGCCACCCGCCGCGTCACCGCCCGCCTGCCCGCCACCCCCGGCGGCGCCGCCCACCGCGACCTGCGCGCCCTGCCGGACGCCGAGCCCGGCGACGTACGGGTGCTGGTGGCCGACGGCGCCACCCAGGAGGCGGCGATCGTCGCCGACACGCTCCGCAGGGCGCACCTGCTGGACGGCGTCCCCTGGTCGCGGATGGCCGTGCTGGTGCGGTCGGCGACGCGCCAGGTGCCGCTGCTGCGCCGCGCCCTGGTCACCGCCGGGGTGCCGGTCGTGGTCGGCGGCGGCGAGGTGCCGCTGTTCCAGGAGCCGGGCGTACGGCCGCTGATCAGGCTCATCCAGGTGGCGCTGCACCCGGAGACCCTCGACGAGGGGGTGGCCGAGGAGCTGCTGACCGGCGCGCTCGGCGGCACCGACATGATCGGGGTGCGCCGCCTGCGCCGCGCCCTGCGGATCGCCGAGCACGAGGCGCTCGCCAACCCCGGCGAGCACGACGCGCCGGACGGTCCCGGCGAGCACGACGCGGACGGCGCGGACGTGGCCGAGATGGCGGAGCGCGAGGTCTCCGGCCCCCGCTCCTCGGGCGAGCTGATGGTCGCGGCGCTGAAGGACGCGCGGGAGCTGGTGAGGGTGGAGCCGCACGTGGCGCTGCCCGCCGAGCGGCTCGCCGGTCTCATCTCCGCCGCCACCGAGGCCGTACGGCAGGGCGGCACCGCCGAGGACGTGCTGTGGGCCGTCTGGCAGGCCACCGGCCTGGCCAGGAAGTGGACCGACGTCAGCCTCAGGGGTGGCGTCAGGGGCACCATGGCCGACCGCGACCTCGACGCCGTCGTGGCGCTGTTCGACCACACGGCCAGGTTCGTCGACCGGCTCCCGCACGCCGGGGTGGACGTGTTCGTCGAGGACCTGGTCGCCCAGGAGATCCCCGGCGACTCCCTCGCCGAACGCGCCCCCGACGGGGACACGGTCCGCATCCTCACCGCGCACCGCTCCAAGGGCCTGGAGTGGGACGTGGTGGTCGTCGCGGGGGTCCAGGAGGGCGCCTGGCCGGACCTGCGGCTGCGCGGGTCCATCCTGAGCACCGACGACATGGTCGCCAGGGCCGAGGGCTCCGAGCACGAGAACCCGGCGGCCGTCTCCGCGGCCCTCGCCTCCCAGCTGCTGGCCGAGGAGCGCCGCCTGTTCTACGTGGCCGCGACCAGGGCCAGGAAGCGGCTCATCGTCACCGCCGTGGGCGGCGACGACACCGAGGAGCGGCCCTCCCGCTTCCTCACCGAGCTAGTCCCCGGCTCGGCCGAGGACGCGGGTGTCGACGAGCGTTCCCGCTGGCTCAGCATGTCCGCGCTCGTGGCCGACCTGCGCTCGGCGGTCGCCGACTCCACCAGGCCGGAGCCGCTGCGCAGGTCCGCGGCCGAGCACCTGGCCAGGCTCGCCGCCTCCGGGGTGCCCGGCGCCCACCCCAACGAGTGGTACGCCCTCACCCCCATCTCCGACGACCGCCCGCTCAGCTGGCCCGACGACATCGTGCGCGTCTCGCCCTCGGCGGTGGAGAGCTTCAGCAAGTGCGGCCTGCGCTGGCTGCTGGAGACCTCCGTGGGCGCGGGCGGCACCGACGTGGCCCGCGGCCTGGGCACGGTCGTGCACGCGCTCGCCGTCCTCGCCGCGACGGGCATGCCCACCGAGGAGACCCTCGGCAAGCGCCTGGACGACGTCTGGCACGAGCTCGACTTCGGCGGCGTCTGGTACAACCGCAAGCAGCGCGCGGTCGCCGAGGAGATGATCTCCAAGTTCGTCCGCTGGCACGAGGAGAACCCCAGGGAGCTGGTCGGCCTGGAGGAGGCGTTCACGGCCATGGTCTCCGAGGGGGTGCAGATCAAGGGCCGGGTCGACCGGGTCGAGCGCGACGGCGACGGCCGGGCCGTGATCATCGACATCAAGACCGGCAAGAACGGTCCCAAGGACGCCGACCTCGAACGCCACCCCCAGCTCGGCGTCTACCAGCTCGCCGCGCTGCTGGGTGCCTTCCAGCGGCACGGTATGACCGAGCCGGGCGGCGCGGCCCTGGTCCAGGTGGGCGACGCGGCGGGCAAGAAGGCCGCCAAGGAGCAGACGCAGCCTCCCCTGGCGGACGACACCGACCCCGGCTGGGCCCGCGACATGGTCGACACCGTCGCGATCGGCATGTCGGGACCGTTCTTCCAGGCCAAGGTGAACGACGGCTGCCGCACCTGCGCCGTACGGGCGAGCTGCCCGGTCAGCAAGAACGGAGATCAGGTGTGCTGAGCCGCACGACCCCGGGGGACGCCCCGTGCTGAACCGCGTCACGCGCACGGGGAGCCCGCGCCCCGCGCCCGGTCGTGTCGTGTGCGCGTGGGGCTTGGGTTCGTGTCGCGTACCGGGCGGGGGCACGCGTGCGGGGGGGCCGGGCGCGTGTCGCGCGTTCGGTCGTGCCGCGCGTACCGGAGTCCCGGGCTCGCGCCGCGTACCGGACGGTGTCACGCGTACGGGAGGATCGGGCCCGCGCCGCGCGGACCGGCACGGGGGCGCCACGTGCTGAGCCCGGTCCAGCTGGCCGCCAAGCTGGGCATCCTGCCGCCGACCCCCGAACAGGCCGCCGTCATCGAGGCCGGTCTCGAACCGATGGTCGTGATGGCCGGAGCCGGGTCGGGCAAGAGCGAGACCATGGCCGGGCGCGTCGTCTGGCTGGTCGCCAACGGGCTGGTCCGCCCCGAGCAGGTGCTCGGGCTCACCTTCACCAGGAAGGCCGCCGGAGAGCTGGCCGCCCGCGTGCGCGAGCGGCTCAACGGCCTGGTCGAGACCAAGCAGGTGCCCGCCGACCTGATGGAGGGCGAGCCGACCATCTCGACGTACCACGCCTACGCGGCCCGCCTGGTCACCGACCACGCCCTGCGCGAGGCGCTGGAGCCGACCATGCGCCTGGTCTCCCCGGCCGTCTCCTGGCAGCTCGCGGGGCGGGTGGTCAGCGCGTACGACGGGCCGATGGAGCAGGTCGAGTGGAGCCCGGCGACCGTCACCCGGGCGGTGCTGGAGCTCGCCGGTGAGCTGGCCGAGCACCTGCGCACCCCGCGGGACGTACGCGACGTCGGCGCCTGGCTCACCGCGCGGTACGCCGAGCTGCCCGGTACGCCGATCAAGGACCAGCGCAGGCCGCTGGTCGTCCAGCGGACCAGGGAGCAGCTGCTGCCGCTGGTCGAGGCGTACGACCGGCTCAAGCGGGGCAGGGAGGTCGTCGACCACGGCGACCAGATGGCGCTCGCCGCCCGGATCGCCGCCAAGCACGCCGACGTCGGCGAGATCGAACGCGGGCGGTTCGCCGTGGTCCTCCTGGACGAGTACCAGGACACCAGCCACGCCCAGCTCGTCCTGCTGCGCGCGCTGTTCGGCGGAGGCCACCCGGTGACGGCCGTGGGCGACCCCTGCCAGTCCATCTACGGCTGGCGCGGCGCCTCCGCGGGCAACCTGACCCGCTTCCCCCGCGACTTCAGGACCGCGTCCGGAGAGCTCGCCCCGACCAACCGCCTGTCGGTCAGCTTCCGCAACGGCGACGCCGTGCTGGACGTCGCCGCCCGGCTCCAGCTGCCGCTGCGGATGGAGGCCAGGGAGGTGCCGGTCCTGGTGCCCGGCGGCAACCGGGTCGATCGCGGCCGGGTGGTGTGCGCCTTCCACGAGACCGCCGACGGCGAGGCGGAGTGGATCGCCTCGGGGATCGCCAGGGTGCTGGGCGCGGAGAGCGCGCCCGACGGCATGCCCTGGGGCGAGGGTGAGCGCAAGAGGGCCAAGCAGAGCGCCTGGGGCGGGCCGCAGTGCCTCCAGCCGCACGACGTGGCGATCCTGGCGCGCAAGCGCTCGCAGTTCCCCGCGCTGCGCAGGGCGCTGGAGGCGCGCGGCATCCCGGTCGAGATCGTCGGACTGGGCGGCCTGCTCACCGTGCCCGAGGTGGCCGACATCGTCTCCACCCTGCGCGTCATCTACGATCCGAGCGCCGGGGACGCCCTGGTGCGGCTGCTGTCCGGCCCCCGCTGGCGGATCGGCCCCGCCGACCTCAAGGAGCTGGGCGAGCGGGCCCGCGAGCTGAACCGGGAGACCCGCGAGGGCTCCTCGCCGGTGGCCGACCCGCTCGACCAGGTCGTGGCGGACATGGCCGAAGAACGCGGCAGCCTGGTCGACGCCCTCGACGAGCTGCCCGACCGTCCCGCGTGGCAGGACCTGTTCTCTCCCCTGGCCGCGGTGCGGCTGGTGGCGATGGCCCAGGAGCTGCGCGTCCTGCGCGCGCACACCGGCCAGCCGCTGCCCGACCTGATCCTGGAGATCGAGCGCAGGCTCGGCCTGGACATCGAGGTGGCGGCCAGGGGGACGGCCGTCGGCCCGTTCGCGGCCCGCGCCGACCTCGACGCCTTCCTGGACGCCGCCGCCCGGTTCGCCGGAGACTCCGAGGACCCGACGCTGGGCGCGTTCCTGGCGTTCCTGAAGGCGGCCGACGAGGAGGAGAACGGGCTGGACGCCGGGCGGGTGGGCGAGAGCAACAGCGTGAAGCTGATGACCGTGCACGCCTCCAAGGGCCTGGAGTGGCCGGTCGTCGTGGTGCCCGGCCTGTCCCAGGCCCTGTCCAAGGCCGGGACGCTCACCGTCGGCACGATGTTCCCCGCCCGCGCCACGACCAGCCCGAAGTGGACGGAGAACCCCCGCAAGCTGCCCTACCCGCTGCGCGGCGACGCCTCGGACCTGCCGGGGCTCACCGGGCTCTCCAAGGAGGAGCTCGCCGACTTCGACGAGCGCTGCCGTGACCGAGACCTGCTGGAGGAGCGTCGCCTGGCGTACGTCGCCGTCACCCGCGCCCACTACCTCCTGATCGCCTCCGGCTACCGCTGGGGTACCGCGGCCAAGCCGCTGGAGCCGTCCGACTTCCTGGTGGAGATTCGCGAGACCTGCGGCCGGGTGGCCTTCTGGGCACCGGAGGTGGAGGAGGGGGCGACCAACCCGCTCCTCGCCGAGCCCGCCGAGTCCGTCTGGCCGATCGCCCCGGAGGACGTCCGCTACGCGGCCGTTCTCGACGGCGCCACGATGGTCGAGGCGGCTCTCGCCGCTTTGGCGGGGGGAGCGGTTTCCACGACCGGGAGCGGTTCCGTTTCCTCGTCCTCTTATGAGGATGTTCCCTTCCCGGAGTTTCCCGAGGCCGCGCCGGGCGGGGGGGACTTTCCCGAGGACGTGCCCTTCCCGGAAGACGCGAGCGTGCCTTTCCCCGATGACCCGTGGGACGAGTCCTTCGGGTCCTTCGAGTCCTTCGAGTCCTTTCCCGACGATGCGGACGCCTCTCCCGGAGTGTCCGAAACCGTGTCCCCCGCCCGGCGAAACGAACCGGCCGGGACGGGCCAGGGGGCCGTACCCGAGCGGGGAGCGATGCCCGGAACGGTGTCCGAGCCGGTGTCCGGGACCGAGCCGGGAACGGTGTCCGAAACAGCGACGGCGTCCGAACCGGGAACGGCGACGGAGCCCGAGGCCGAGTCTGAGCCCTGGGCCGGGTTCGAGGCCGGGGCCGAGGAGCAGGGCGCGCGGCGGACGGCTCCCGTGGCCGACCTGCGGGGATGGGACAGGGAGCGGGCGAAGGCGTGGGAGCGCGACATCGAGCTCCTGCTCAGGGAACGGGAGCTGAACCGGCGGCGCGGTGGCGGCCGGGTGGAGCTGCCCACCCACCTGACCGTGTCCTCCCTCGTCACCCTGGCCTCCGACGCCAAGGCACTGGCCCGGCAGATCCGCCGCCCGGTGCCCAAGAAGCCCGCCCCGCTGGCTCGCCGGGGCACCTCGTTCCACCGCTGGCTGGAGGGGCGCTGGGGTCAGCAGCGGCTGATGGACGAGTTCGAGCTGCCCGGCGCGTCCGACGACTTCGAGGAGCCCGACGCTCACCTCGACGAGCTGCGCGCCCGCTTCGAGGAGAGCGAGTGGGCGGGCAGGGAACCGCTCGACGTCGAGGTCCCCTTCGAGACCATGATCGCCGACCGGGTGGTCCGCGGCCGGATGGACGCGGTGTTTCAGATCTCCGACGGCCGCTACGAGGTCGTCGACTGGAAGACCGGCCGCCGCCCCAACGGGAAGAAGGCCGAGGCCGCCGCCTCCGTCCAGCTCGCCGCCTACCGGCTGGCCTGGTCCCACCTGGCCGCCGTCCCCCTCGACCGGGTGAGCGCGGCCTTCCACTACGTTCTGCTCAACGAGACGGTCCGCCCCGTCAACCTCCTCGACGAGCGCGGCCTCGTCACCCTCGTCGAGTCGGTACCGGCCCTCGGCTGACCCGGCACGGAAACCCGTCCGGCGAACCGGCTCCCCGGCCGTAAGACACGGTCCTTCAGCCCCGGCCGATCGCTCCGGCGCGGCGGACCTCCGACGGCCCCGTACCGGCCGCACCGGTTTCCAGAGAAAACGGCACCCGAGCCGAGGGTTGTCCGCGCCCGGAAGGAGGTCTACTCTCTGACTTGTTGACCAGATTTCATAATTGGTCACGAAGTCAGAGTGATCAGAGCGAATCAGCGTGGTTCAGGGTGAAAGAGGTGCCGGATGGCGGAGCGAGCAGGGCAGGCCGACGGTCGCGCCGACCGGATCCTCGACGCGGCGGCCGAGTTGCTCGTGCGCCTCGGCTACCGGAAGGTGACGATCGAGGACATCGCCCAGCTGGCGGGCATCGGCAAGGGCACGGTCTACCTGCACTGGCGGACCAAGCAGCAGTTGTTCGAGGCCGTGCTGCTGCGCGAGTCCATCGCGTACGTCGAGCAACTCCTCGACGGGCTGCGCCGGGATCCGGAGATGCTGCTGCCGCATCGTTTCGTGGCGGAGTCCTTCCTCATCGTCGGTGACAGGTCGGTGCTGCGGGCGCTGTCCGAGGCGTACCTGCAGCAGAAGCAGAGCAGGTTCGCCGACGCCTTCCTGCACAGCCAGGAGCTGCTCGCCTCCGAGCGGTTCTACGACCTGATGATCCGGCACGGCCTGTTCCGCGACGACGTGCCGAACCTGTCGTACACGCTGAGCGCGATGATGATGGGGTTCCACCTCAACAACGCCGCGTACCTGGTAGACGTCGAGGTGGACACGCGGGCCAAGGCCGAGTCGATCTCGTTCATCATCAGGCACGCCTTCGAATCGCCCGAGCCGCCGGATCCCGAGGAGCTGGCCAAGGCCGCCTCCGAGGTCATCGCCGTCTTCGAGGCTCTGATCCCGCCCTACCGCACCTGGATCTACGCGTACGAACGCACGCACGAGCCCGGCTGATCCCGGACCCGTCCCGACCAGAAAGGCAAACCATGACCACCATCGCCGACACATGGGGCCTGCACGAGGGGCACTTCTGGCTGCGCGGGCGGCATCCGGACCAGCCGGTGAGCTTCGACGCCACCACCGGGATGTGGAACGTCTTCGGCCACCCCGAGGCGCTGCGGATCCTGAGCGACCCGAAGACGTTCTCCTCCGACACCGCTCGCGTAGTCCCCAGCCTGCAGATGAGCAGCGAGGGCATGCTGACGCAGATGGACCCGCCCGCGCACGGCAAGCTGCGCAAGCTCGTCAGCCACGCCTTCACCCCGAAGGTCGTCGCGGACCTCGAACCGCGGATCGCCGAGCTGACCCGCGAGCTGCTCGACGAGGTGGCCGACCCGGACCGCCTGGAGCTGGTGACCGACCTCGCGTACCCGCTGCCGGTCATCGTCATCGCGGAGCTCCTGGGGGTGCCCGGCAGCGACCGTAACCTGTTCAAGCAGTGGGTGGACAGGATGTTCGAGAACACCCAGCAGTTCTCCCTCGTCAACCAGAGCGAGGAGCAGGAGCGCAGCGTCTCGGTCGCCATGGAGCAGTTCAAGCACCTCGCCGACTACATCGGTGAGCACGCCGACGACCGCAGGCGCCACCCGCGCGCCGACCTGCTCACCAAACTCGTCGAGGCAGAGGTCGACGGCGAGCGTCTCACCCAGGCCGAGGTGGTGAACTTCGCGAACATCCTGCTCGTGGCCGGGCACATCACCACGACCATGCTGCTGGGCAACACGGTGCTGTGCCTGGACACCCATCCCGAGCAGCTCGCCAGGACCCGCGAGGACCGGTCGACGATCCCCGCGGTGATCGAGGAGTCCCTGCGCTTCTTCAGCCCGTTCGCGGCGCTCGGCCGGGTCACCAACGTCGACGTCGAGCTCGGCGGGCAGCACATTCCCGCCGACCGGCTGCTCATGGTGTGGATCGCGGCGGCCAATCGCGACCCGAGGGAGTTCGCCGACCCCGACGTGTTCGACCCCTCCCGTACCCCCAACCCCCACCTCGGCTTCGGCAGGGGCATCCACTTCTGCATCGGCGCGCCGCTGGCACGCCTGGAGGGCAAGGTCGCGCTCAACATCCTGCTCGACCGCTTTCCCCACCTGCGCACCGACCCGGACGAGTCGCCGCTGTTCATCCCGGGCCCGACCATGACCGGGGTACGGAGGCTGCCGCTGCTCACCTCCGGTTCCTGAACGGGCCTTCCGAGGCTGGACGCGCGGTCGCCGTGGGGTTCCCGTTCCCACGGCGACCGCCGCCGTACGCGCTCCCGCTCGTGCGGGCGTCACCTCGGCGGAACCGCGAACGAAGAGCAAACCGGCACGTCACGCGCGCCGGGAGGGCATGACTGTCAGAGCTTGCGGCCCACTCCGACGTAGCCGATCGGGGCTTTCCGCTGGCCGAACAGGGGCGGATCGGTGGGGCGCCAGTCGTTGGGGAACACCAGGCCGGGCTCGGCCAGCTCGTAGCCGTCGAAGAAGCGGGAGATCTCCGCGTGCGTGCGCAGGCTCAGCGCCTCGGTGGCCCGCCTGTAGATCTCCAGCGCCTCCGGCGTGCTGTCGGGGCGGGAGTCGATCGCGTGACTGAGAACGAGATGGCTGCCCGGCGCGCTCACCTCGCGCAGCCGCTCGATGACCTGGTACGCGCCCGCGCCGTCGGGGTTCTCGTCCGGGACGAAGTGCAGGATGGCGAGCAGCAGGAACGCCACGGGCCGGTCGAAGTCGACGTGCTCGCGCAGCCCGGCCAGCAGCGTCTCCGGGGCACGCACGTCGGCCTGCACGACGGCGACGTTGTCGCCGTTTCCCAGGATCGCCCGGCTGTGCGCGCACACGACGGGGTCGTAGTCCACGTAGACCACGCGGGTGTCGGGTGCGACCGCGTGCGCGATCTCGTGGGTGTTGCCCCGCGTGGGCAGCCCGGAGCCCAGGTCCACGATCTGCCGGACACCCGACTCGACGACGTGGCGTACGGCACGTGCGAGGAACGCCCGGTTCTCCCGCGCGGAGTCGCGGGTGTCGGGAAAGAGCTTCAGCATCCGCTCGGCCGCGGCCCGGTCGGAGGCGAAGTTGTCCTTGCCGTCCAGGTAGTAGTCGTACATCCGGGCGACGTTGGGCACACTCGGGTCAACCCCGGCCGGCGAAGCCTGATCGTCCACGCTCTCTCCAGACTCTCCAGCGTTTATCTGGGTTGGATCTTAGAGAGTTTTTCACATTTTGGTAGTGGGGAGAGGCGATCTGTGCTCTGACTGACCGTTCGTCACCTCCGCCGACTGAGTGGGCTGTCCTGTCGCTGTTCGTTCCGGTTAAAAGTGGCGAGAGCAAAGTCGATGAGGTGGGAGGTGTCAGCCTGATCCAGGCAACGCGGGGTGAGGTTGTTCGGATTCAGGCGGCGTTTTCGGTGGATCTTGGTGTTGTGGCCGTACCGCTCGGTGAGGGTAGAGCCGCGAGGTGGTCTTGGAGTTCGGCGTGACGGAACTGGTAGATCGGGCCGACGGTGCGGAGCAGTCCGAGGCGGTGGGCGTCGTCGAGGAACGCCATCAGCTTGCGGGGTAGATGCCTCTTCCTGGCCAGTCGCCGGACGGCGATGGTGTAGGCCAGCCAGGCATGGTGGTTTCCCCTGGCGATCCCGAACGCGAGCCCGACCATGAGCCCGTCCGCGATCCCGCCAGCGAGCACGCCCGCGATCCCGAACGGGAGCCCGAACGTTATGGTTCGTAGCAGTGTCAGGGTTCTGTCGGCTTTCCAGCTCGTCAGCGGTGTGGTCGCGACCGTGGAGGACGCGGGCTGTTCCGCCCACTCCATCACTCCGGCCGCGAGTACGGCCGCGAGCATGGTCGTAAGCACGACCATGAGCCCGACCATGAGCCCGACCGTGAGCCCGGCCGCGACCCCGACCGTGAGCCCGGCCGCGACCCCGACCGTGAGCCCGGCTGCGATCCCGGCCGTGAGTACGACCGCGAGCACGGCCCCGATCCCGGCCGCGAGCACGTTTCGCACGTGTTTGATGAGGTCGGCTGTTCTTCCTGGCAGATGCAGATTGGCATATCCGGGGGTCTCGCCGAACCACGTACCGCCCGCGATCCCGGACCCGAGTCCGGCCGCGATCCCCTCCGTGATTCCGCCCGCGAGCACGACCGCGAGTCCGACGGCGATCCCGCTCAGGAGTCCGACCTGCCCGGTGACGCGGCGGCGTTCGCTGTGAGGGATGGTGTGCCGGGCGAGGTGCCACCAGGCCAAATTGTAGGTGTCGTGGTCTCGCAGCACGCGGGCCAGGTAGCCAGGTGGTCGCGAGCGCGGTCGGGATTCCAGGCGACGCGGGGCCGGAAATGGTCGGCGGGGTCGCGGCTGGGGAGGCGGTCGTTGATGACGGCGACGATGAGATGGTCGAACAGATGAGCCCGCAGCGTCGCGTCCTGCCGGGCCAGGGGGCCGGTCAGCGGGACGGGGTCGGCGGCGGGGGTGATGTAGACGGTGCGGATCAGCCACAGTCCCAGCGCGGTTTCCGCCAGTCGGCTCAGGCCCGGGTGGGAGGCGTCGTGCAGCGCGCTCCAGATCGGGGTCCAGTCGTGGCGGGGTACCGGCGGCAGGCAGGTGCGCAGGTAGGTTTCCGCGTTGGTCGCGGTGATCGGGGCCGGGGCGATGACGGCGGCGGTGTTGAGCACGTCACCGGCCTGTTTGACCGCGCGGTCGTATTCGGTGGTGCGGCTGGTGAGGATGAAGGAGTCGTCGTTACCCAGCCACCGGTTCAGTGCGTTGATCACCTGGGTGCGGGCGTCGTCGGGGATCTCGTCCAGGCCGTCCAGGATGGGCAGGATGTGGCCGTGATCGAGCAGGGCCTGAGCGGCGTCCGTTCCGAACTGCGGGGCGGTCAGCGCCGGGTAGTCGCGGGGCAGACGGACCGCGAGCCAGTCGTGCAGCCGCGGGTGGGCGGTGGTGTCCCAGCCGTTGACCGGGACCAGCACCGGCACCGGATCGGCCGCGTCACGGCCGGGGGCCACCAGGTGCCGCAGCAGCTGGATGGCCAGGGTGGTCTTGCCGGTGCCGGGGCCGCCGGTGATGACCAGCCGCCGGCGCCGCAACCCGCGAAAGGCATCGGCGAGTCTGGGGATTTGGTCGCTGGATCCTCTGAACGTCAACAGGTGCTCGCCGACCAGGCGCGGGTGGTCCATCATCGCGGCGTCGTCGACCAGGTGCCAGGAGATCGGGATCGGTTCGGGATTGTCCAGGGCGCGGATGGCCGCCTCGGTACGCCACTGCCGGGCCACCAGGACGGTCAGCGTCTTCTTGGCCGCGGTGATGGTCTCCTCGGGGGCGGTCGGCGTCGAGGGCGAGCGGGCAAGGCGGTCGGCGAGCATTCCATAGAGCGTCAGGGCCAGGCTGCTCAGCGTGAGGAACGCGCCGATCACGCTGGCTGACTGGTCGGCCACTTCCAGCCTGTCCCGGGTGAACAGGTAGAGGCTCATCGCACTCACCGTGGTGATGAACACAATGAGGCCGACCCATTTCAGAACGCGTCCTGACATAACCTCATCGTGGCGTCACGACTGGATTGCGGAGGGCGATCGGATGCAAGGTTAATCCGAACGTTGCAAGGTCTGGTGCCGCTTAAATCCGGAAGGTACAGGGTTCCCTCGGCAGGACAGTCACCTCTGCGGATGTCAGGATTTGTTGTGTGATGGAATCGGCAGCATCGCGGGCGGGCTGGTGGCGGCTTGTCGTGAGAGGGGTTCTATTCCTCGCGGCGATCGCCGCCGCCTGGTGTTTCAACGGTTTCCTGTTCGCCCTCGACTCATGGTGGTGGCGGCTGCTGGGAATAGCTCTCTCCTGCGTCCTGGTGCTCGGCCCCGCCGTGGCGCTGAGAGCGATCTCCGAGGGCGTTCCCTGGGCGATGTGGGGCGCGCTGCCACTTCTGGCCGTGCTGACGGCCACCAGCCTCTACCTACCGGGTGATCACTACCTGCGCGTCTACGGCGAGTCGGTGATCACGACCGTCGCGGAGCAGACGCGGATCGATGTCCGGAAGGGATCCGACTACTACGAGCACGTCCTACGCCTTCCGGACGGACAGCTGCTGGAGGAGAGGATCGAGACCTTCTCGCAGGAGGATCCACTGGAGGTCGGGACGCCGGTCGAGATGCTGGTGGATTCCCGGGGCGTGTTCGAGGCTCGGAGGGTGGAGGATCGGGGTTTTGTCGGGATGATCACCCTGATCACGGCGGGCGCGATCGTGCTGCTGACGATCCTGCTCAGCGTGCTGGGCGAGTCGCGACGCCGGACCATGCCTCCCAAAGGGGCCACCGCCCCGAAGGCCGAGGATCTCGTGAGAACGAGCCCCCGCTTCGTGGAGTTCATCGAGTTCGTCGAGCCCGCCAGGCCCGCTGAGCCCGCCAAGCCCAGGAGGCGATCGCACGGCGCCGGAAAGTCCCGCAGAAGGCGCCGCTGAGACTTTCGACGCGGGCGTCGGTGGTTCGATTCGTCCCAGCCCGCTGCCGCTGCCAACGCCCTTCCGGTGAGGCCGGAGTCGCGCAGGATCTCTCTGAGGCGGTTGGCAACAGCTTGGCGTGCCTGCTGGGCGCTGGACGAGGGGGAGGTGGACACGTGCGGTCGTGTGTCAGGTGGGCCGGTACTCCGAGTGATCGAGGCTCCGTCCCCAGACGGCCTCGAATGCCGTCAGGCACAGCTTGATCACGGCGGGGTCGTCGCACAACTCGTGACCGGCGGGTTCACCGTCTCCCGAAAAGTAGGCGAACCGAATCAACCGCTCGTCGAACAACCAGAAGTCGTTGCCGGGCAGGGACAGGTCAGATGCCAGGCGCCGGGGGAGCCAGCGCACCTGCTCGCCTCCGGCGAGGTTGGCGTAGGGGGTGGCCGAGTGCTCGTAGCGGATGTATTCGCTCACCGGTTCCGACACGATCCGGGCACGCCGTACGGACACACCCCGAGCGACCGCATCACTGACCAACGTCACCCACGGGGCGTCGAAGTCGGCGCGATCGAAGGGAACACCGTCGCGCCAGGCGACGAATCCCGGACTGGAGGTGCCGTAGTCGTCGCGCATCTCCAGGTGGAACGCGGAACGATGACATCCGCCGAACAGGTCATCGAACGTTGGCCCCACTGTCAAGCTCCTCATCCGGTCGGAATCAGGCTGTCGGCGCGTTCCCGACTACCTCTAGTTCGACTCGTCATCCTTCATTCCACCGATAAACGCCTGCCACTCACGGGGAGCGAAGCTCAGGGTGGGGCCGTCGGGGTCCTCGCTGTCCCGTACGGCCGCCTCCGGGGAGGTTCGCGACCTCGATCACGACGGGTGCGGGACGAACATTGGTGAGAATGGCCTGATCCGAGCATGGTCAGAGCTTCGAAGCGTACGATCGGGACGTGTCGATCGGACCCCTGATCAAAGATCTGCGTGAAACCGCCGGACTCTCACAGTCGGAGCTGGCGGACATCCTTTGTGATCTCTCTCAAAGACCTACGGTGACGCGCGAAACGGTCTCGCGTTGGGAGAATGGGAAGCGCAATCCGACGTTCTGGCTTCCGTTCCTCTCGGAAGCGCTGAACGTTCCCTTGAGTGTTTTGGAGTCCGGGGAAGTGAAGCGACGTACGTTCGTGATCGGGGCCACCCTCGGCGCATTGAGCCCGCTTGTGCCGACGGTCACGAGAGACACGGCATCCGAGATCGTGTCATCGATCGCCGGTGGCGACCCCAGCCCGCTGGCCACCGTGCAGACCTCACACGAGACCGACCTGCTCATCTCGCACTTCGCTTCTCGGGACTCAGGGAGCGTACGCCGTCTCGTCCGGTGGCTGGACGAAGGCTCAGCCGTCTTACGCGTCAACGCGTGCGGGATCGTCGCGAAGACAGAGAAACTCGACCTGATCGACTCGGCATCACACGCGCTACGGCGAGACGCGGACATGCGCGCTCTGTACCTGTCGGCCGTCTCGAAGCGGGTCGGCGAGAGTCCGCGAGCCCTGATCCGGGAGCTGTACAACCCGAAGGACGCGGGGGCTCGGTGGTGCTCGGCGATGTTGCTCCGTGACGCACCGAGCAAAGTCACGACGTCGGCGCTTCTCGCTGCTTTACGATCTGAGCCGGTTTCGGAGAACATCCGAACCATTGGCCTGATCCTGAACGGAGTAGACCCGTGCATTTGATCGAGATCAAGAACGGCGAACTGATCGAGACGCTTACGGCCAGGGTCGCCGAACTCGGCATCACGAACGGTGCGATCGTCTCCCTTGTCGGCGCTGTGGATTCCTTCCGGATCTCCACCATGTCCGCCGACGACGCGCTGAAAGACATCATCACGGACTATGACCAGCCCGCCGAGATGACCGGCACCGGTGAGATCGTCGACGGAAAGCCTCACATTCACGCCGTGATGGCCGTCGAAGGTGGCCGGGGAATCTCCGGCCACCTGCACGCCGCTTCCGTCGGGACGTTCTTTGCGAACGTCTATGTTGTCCCACTTAACGCCTAATCGTTCTCGCGGGGCCACTGGTCCGGGCCACTCCCTAAACGGTCGCGTTCTCGTTTCCTGAGAAGCGTGGAGTACGAATCCTCTCAGCGCACGGACGCGGGAAATGCTCCCGTACAGTCCGAACTCGCTCCAGCGATTCCAGATTTCGACGTTTCGCGTGATCCTGACGGTCGGTGGCGAGGGTGCCACCGGCCAACGGGAAACGAGATCATCGCGAACTCGTGGATCGAGCTGGAAGTCATGGCGTGCGGTGTGCGCGTCATCGCGACCTACCACGCCACGTGGGGGAACGCCCGATGATCACGCCCGAACCGTCTCAGGGTTCCACGCTCACGATCAGCGCGTGTCCGGCGTGCTCCGGCATGTTCAGTTGCCCGTTTCCTTGCCCCCGCTGCGGATCGAACGCGGGCAACACGACCACGGATCGCGTGCTTTACCGACGTGAGCCAAGTACGGAGGACGCGAAATGACGGCGTCGGAACCGCTTCCTGACCTGGAATGGCGACCGTACTTCTTGCGAGGTTCGCGCTCTCGCATGAAGCAATTCGTCGTACGCGGCGATGTCGAGTACGAGCTGTGTGCCGAAGGCGGTACCCACGTCATCCGACGAACCGAGCGTAAGGGCGGCCGAGTCGTCGTGGCCGAGACGGCGCGCGGTTCTCGGCGAGATGCCGGAGCCGTGTGGGGGCGGATCGTTCACGGCATCGGGTAACGTCCGGCCGGTCCGGGGTCGTCGGGGACGGGGTCCTGGTGGTCGGCGAGGGGGCACGGTCCGGGGAGTCTGTGTGCGGTTGGGGGGGGCGATCCTGGGGTCCGGGCTTCGTGAAAGGGTCAACCGGCTCTTCTGACAACGAGTCACAAACGGTACGGGCGATTATCACAGCCGCCATTGATTCGCTGTTGGCCTGAACGTATGTTCCTCTCACCATCCGAGTACGCCTCATGTTTAGGGGGCCCTCCTCATGCACGCACGTCTCCGGCGGGTGATCACGGTGGCCTCCGGGTTGTCGCTGGTCCTGGCGCTGGCATCCCCCGTCGTGCCCGCATCCGCCGCCGCGTCCAAGGCCGGAATCACAGCCGGAACCACGACGGCGGCCGTTCTCCCTCCCGACGACTACTGCCTCGGCGAGTGCGCCGACATCCTGCCCCCGGGGCAGAACGGCAACGCGACCCTGGCCGGGATCCTCGCCCACCAGACGCTGGGCACCAAGCCCAGGCACAGCGACGACCAGCTCGGCAGGTACGCGAACCTCCTGTCCGGCTACACCGGCCTGACCAACGACCAGATCGCCGACTTCTTCAACGACAGCTCGTTCGGCGTCCCCGCGGGACAGGTGGAGAGCACCACGAGCCCGCGACCGGACGTGACGATCGTCCGCGACAGGGCGACCGGGGTCCCGCACATCACCGGGACGACCCGCGAGGGCACGATGTTCGGCGCCGGGTACGCGGGCGCGCAGGACCGCCTGTGGGTGATGGACCTGATGCGGCACGTGGGCCGCGGTGAGCTGACGCCGTTCGCCGGGGGCGCGCCGGGCAACCGGGCGCTGGAGCAGAGCGCCTGGCGCAACTCGCCCTACACCGAGGCGGACCTCCAGGCGCAGATCACCAGGCTGAGGGACTCGGGCCCCCGGGGCGCGCTGCTCTACAGCGACGTGCAGAACTACATCGCCGGTGTCAACGCCTACATCGACCGCTGCATGGCCGACCGCAACTGCCCCGGCGAGTACGTCCTGACCGGGCACCTCGACGCGATCACCAACGCGGGCGGGCCGGTGGACTTCACCATGACCGACCTGGTCGCGATCTCCGGGGTGATCGGCGGCCTGTTCGGCGGCGGTGGCGGGGCGGAGATGCAGTCCGCGCTGGTACGCGTCGCGGCCCGCGCCAGGTACGGCACGGCGGCCGGGGACCAGGTCTGGGCGGCGTTCCGGGCGCGGAACGACCCGGAGGCGACGCTCACCCTGCACAACGGCCAGAGCTTCCCGTTCGGCGACGCGCCCGCCGGGGCCACCGGGGTCGTCCTCCCCGACCCGTCGACGGCGCCCGTGGACATCACCGCGAACGAGACCGGCTCCGCCACCTCGACCACCGCCTCGGCCCAGAAGGGCGTGCTCGACGGGCTGCTCGTCGACAACTCCAAGCCCGGCATGTCCAACGCCGTGGTGGTGTCGGCGGCCAAGTCGTCGACCGGGAACCCGGTCGCGGTATTCGGCCCGCAGACGGGCTACTTCGCACCCCAGCTGCTCATGCTGCAGGAGCTGTCCGGACCCGGCGTCCGGGCGCGCGGCGCGGCCTTCGCCGGGCTCAACCTCTACGTGCTGCTCGGCCGGGGCACCGACTACGCCTGGAGCGCGACCTCCAGCGGCCAGGACATCACCGACACGTACGCCCTCCAGCTCTGCGCGCCCGGCGGCGGCGCGGTCACCAGCGCGTCCAACCACTACCTCTACCGGGGTGTCTGCACGGAGATGGAGACGCTGCGCAAGACCAACGCGTGGAAGCCCACCGTCGCCGACTCCACCGCCCGAGGCTCGTACGACCTGGTCATCCAGCGCACGAAGTACGGGCTGGTGAGCTGGCGCGGCACCGTCGGCGGGCAGCCTGCCGCCTTCGCCACGCTGCGGTCGACGTACCATCACGAGGTCGACTCGGCGATCGGCTTCCAGATGTTCAACGACCCGGCGGCGATGGGTGACGCGGCGGCGTTCACGAACTCGGCCTCCACGATCGGCTTCGCGTTCAACTGGTTTTACGTCAACTCCAGGGACTCGGCGTACTTCATGTCGGGCGACACCCCGGTCAGGTCCGCGGTGTCCGACCCGAACCTGCCGATGACGGCCGACGCGGCCCACGAGTGGGCGGGCTTCGACCCGGCTGCCAACACCGCGACCTACACCGCTCCCGCCACCCACCCGCAGGCGGTCAACCAGGACTACTTCGTCAGCTGGAACAACAAGCAGGCCAAGGACTACGGCTCCGCGGACGGCAACTTCAGCTTCGGCCCCGTCCACCGGGCCGACCTGCTGGACGCCCCGGTCAAGGCGGCCCTGTCGGGAAGCGGCAAGCTCGACCGGGCGGGCACCACGAAGATCATGGCCGACGCCGCGGTGACCGACCTGCGCGGCAAGAGAGTCCTGCCCGACCTGCTCCGGGTCGTCAACAGCGCCGCCGTGACCGACCCGGCCCTCGCCTCGGCGGTCTCCAAGCTCTCGGCCTGGACGTCGGCGGGATCCAGGAGGCTGGAGACCTCGCCGGGCAGCAGGGCGTACGCCCACGCCGAGGCGATCCGCGCGTTCGACGCGTGGTGGCCCAGGCTCGTCCGCGCGCAGTTCAGGCCGGGACTGGGCGACGGCCTCTACCAGTCGATGGTCAACGCCATCCAGATCAACGAGTCACCCTCCGGCCACCAGCGGGGCGACCTGTCCACCCTGCCCACCTCCGCGAACGAGGCCCAGGCGCACAAGGGGTCGGCGTTCCAGTACGGCTGGTGGGGCTACGTGAGCAAGGACGTCAGGAGCGTCCTCGGTGACCCGGTCTCCGGGCCGCTGCCCGCCAGGTACTGCGGGGACGGCACGGTGGCGGGCTGCCGTACCGTCCTGCTGGAGAGCCTGTCGGCGGCGCTCGCCGAGCCCTCGGCCACGACCTACCCGGCGGACGACGTGTGCGCGGCGGGCGACCAGTGGTGCTCCGACGCCGTCGAGCAGTCACCGCTCGGCGGGATCACGCACTCGCTGATCTCCTGGCAGAACCGGCCGACGTACCAGCAGGTCGTGTCGTTCCCCGCCCACCGGGGGGACGCGATCGCCAACGTGGCCGAGGGGAGGAGTGCCAGGGCGTCGAGCACCCAGCTCTTCTACCCGGCGAGCAGGTCCGTCGACGGCGACCCGACCACCCGGTGGTCGAGCTCGTCCAGCGACAACCAGTATCTCCAGGTCGATCTCGGGTCGGCCACGAGCGTGGCCAGGGTCCTGCTGCGCTGGGAGACGGCCTACGGGTCCGCGTACTCGATCCAGACCTCGACCGACGGCTCCACCTGGACCACCGTCCACTCCACCACCACCGGAAACGGGGGTGTGGACAACGTGAGGTTCGCCCCGACCACTGCCCGGTACGTCCGCATGCAGGGTGTCACGCGGGGGACGTCGTACGGCTACTCCATCTACGAGCTGGAGGTCTATCCCCGGTGAGGTAGAGGGGGGGGCGTCACCGCCCTCCCGTCGTCAGGGCTGACGACGGTCGCCAACCCGCAGGTCAGGCCGTGACCAGTGGGTTGGCGACCGTCACGTACCCCGCGGCGCGGTCCGCCGAGCGCGCCCACCGGACCGACAGGTTGGCCTTGGCCGGTAACGACGCCCTCGACAGCAGGTCCGACAGCGGCCGGGGCCACCCGCGCGACGCCGCGTACTTCTCCAGGACCTCACCGGCCACCGCCCACAGCTCCCGTGTGGACCCGGTCCCCGCGAGGGAGGCGGCGATCTCGGCGAGGTGGTTGACCATCAGGCAGTAGACCACCCGGTCCCAGCCGGAGGCCGCGTCGTAGGTGAGCGCCTCGGCGACCCGGCCGGGCAGCCCGGACAGGTCGTGCCGCCCGGCGACGAGCTTCGTCCCCTCCAGGTCGCGGAAGACGGCCTCCACCGGCAGCCCCTCCGCGTCCACGCCGATCAGGACGTTCTGCAGGTGGGGTTCCAGCACCACGCCGTGACCGAGGTAGGCGTCGAGCACCGGCGGCGCCACCCGCTCCACGTACGCCCGCCACCAGCGCACCGGATCGGCCACCGGCCACCCGGGCCACCCGGGCGTGGTCGGTGCGCCGCACGCTAACGGACCAGCCGTGCCCGGTACGGCCAGCGCGCCGCTCAGCAGGGGGGTCACCCCCGGTCTGCAGACCGACCACGGGCCGATCCTGACGATCACGCCGAGCCCCTCCAGCAGGCGGGTGCCCAGCTCCGCGGAGCGGTAGCCCGGCTCGGGCAGCCAGCGGGTGCCGGGGAAGGCGTCCGCCAGGTCGAGGAACACCGGTTCGAGACGACGGCTCAGCTCGACCGCGCCCACCAGCTCGTACCAGGAGTTCTTCCGCAGGCAGTTGGTGATCCGCACGTCCAGGCTGAACTTCAGGCACCGGTCGGTCAGCGGCTCGTAGACCGTGCGGACCGACGATGTGGGAACCGCCGTCCGGGAGCTGTCGCCCAGGTCGATCAGACGGCCGTCGGCCAGTGGAGCGGCCAGGTCCGCCGCGAGCAGCTCCAGCTGCCACGGGTGCGCGGGCAGCAGCGAGTAGCCGGGCGGCGCCTGGCCGAGCTCGTCGAGCGAACCGGTGTCCCCGGCCTCGGCCAGCACGTCGTCCCTGACCCCGAGCAGCCGCAGCGGGAAGCTCGCGTGCGCCTCGGGCGCGTAGCGCAGCCAGCCCTCGCCGCCGCGCGCCTTCGGGCTGGGATGGAACGGGTGCCCGAAGACCAGCGCCTGCTCCGAGGCCAGCCACGGATCGGCCGGAGGCGGCACCTCCCGCCGGGCCGCGACCAGCGCCGCCATCGCGTCCCTGCTCGCGGCCACCTGGGCGGCGAACTCGTCGTTGTCCCCGCCCTCACCGAGCTCGGCCTCCACCAGCCGGACGAGCGTGTCCGCCGAGAGCGGCTGCCAGGAACCGTTCTCCAGCCACTCGGGCCGCCCCTCGAAGCGCAGCGCGAGCCCGCCGTGCGCGCGGGCCCGCAGGCGGGTGCCCGCGACCCGCAGCACCACGTACGGACCCTCGCGGCCGACCTGTCCCCGAGGCTCCGCGATCTCCCGCACGCAGCAGCGCAGCAGCGCCGACAGCGAGGCCTCCTCGGCGACGGCGACGGCGGGCGAGTCGAGGGCAAGGCCGGTCATGTCATCCTTCGCGTGATCTGGGGAGGCTGGCGGAGATAGTTCGGCCCGCTCGTGCCGTAGAACTTGTTCACGTCCCGCGCGCCGGTGCGCGCCTTGTCCACCAGGGTTCCGGCGGTGATCATCGACTTGCCGACGAGCCGGGCGGCGTCGAGGGTCCTGGCCCGCAGCAGCCTGGCCATCGGGTCCTCCCCGTACTCGTCGAGCGCCTCGGTGAGCGTGTCGCGGACCAGCTCGAAGGCCCTCGGCGGCGGCAGCGCGCCGAACGTCACGGCGGCGGCGGCCAGGTGCAGGGTGATGGTCACGAACACGTCGGCGAGCGCGTGCGGGTCGTCGGTGAACATCCGCGCGTCGGTGAGGTCCGGCACCGCGAGCCCGGCGTCCCTCAGCCTGTCGGGCGAGGTCAGCAGGCCGTCGTTGTCCTTGACGAGCAGCCGTACGACATCCTCGCCGGTGGCCTCCTCCGTGCCGAACACCAGCGAGAGGTTCTGCTGGTGGGCCTCCAGCGCCGTGCCGTACCTGACGAAGAGCCGTACGTGGAAGCGGAACAGCACCCGCAGGTAGCGGCCGAGCAGCCGGGTGACGTCCCCGCCGAACCACCGCCCGGCGAGCTCCTCCACGACCAGCCCGCCCCCGGGCAGCGGCGCCGCGAGCGCCGCGACCGTGACGACCTCCCCCGGAGGGTGGCGGCGCAGGAGCCAGCCCAGGTATTCGTGCCCGGCGTGCCCGTACGTCTGCTCGTCGGCCAGGAGCACCTCGGGATCGGGCATGGCCCGCAGGAGCAACTCGGCCCGTGCCCCGTCGGCCAGCGTGTCCGGCTTGATCGACCTCCGGTTGCGCAGCCCGAGGGTGCTGGTGGTCAGCGGCAGCTTCAGGTGCGTGCCCGGGGTGATCTCGACCGTGCGCATCGACAGCGTGGGCCTGACCTCCAGGTACGCCAGCGGGGCCACGACCGTCCACGGGATCTCCTCGACCGCGGGGACCGTCAGCGGGTGTACGGGGAACAGCACGTGGGTCTCCGCGAGATCCCCGGCCAGGCCGACGGCGGCGAATCCCGGCGCCCCCGGCAGCTCCGCCCCGGTGAGCCGCTCCCTCGGCACCGCGGCCCAGCGCAGCTCGAAGGCGGGCGCGAACTCCGGCGCGTACGCGGTCAGATCCTCGTCGGACAGGCCGATCCGGCAGCGGGCCGTCGGGTAGACGGGGTGGTCGAGGAACGCGGCCAACGTCTCGTACCAAACACCACCGCGGCCGTTCCGGCTCCTGTTGTCGCTCCCGCTCCCGCTCCCATTCCCGCTTCCGCTCCCGTTGCTCCCGCTTTTGCCGCCCACCGTGCGAGCGGTTCCGTCTCCCGTCGCGCGTCCGGTCTCGTTTTCCGTCGTACGCGGGAGGCCGGAAGGCGTGGCGGCGGTGGTCGCGTCCAGCCTGGCGAGCACCTCCTCGCGGTGGACGTCGTGCAGGTCGAGGGCGCGCAGCGCCTCGCGGCACTCCGTGACGAACGACTCGACCCCGGCGGTGTCGGCGGGAGTGGAGATCTCCCGCAGGGTGTGCAGGACCTCTTCCAGGCGAAGTGCCTCCTCCGGGGCCGCCACGAAGTCCTGGAACAGCGAGCCGGGGGTCAGCCGCACCCGCCTGCCCCCCGGCAGGACCAGCGCGACGCCGTCCTTGCTGCGGGTCACCCGCCCGGCCAGGCCGCCGTAGTCCTCGCGCAGGAGCGCGTTCAGCACCCGGGTGGCGAGATATCGTTCCCGCCCGCTCACGGAACCTCCGCCGACCACGCGCCCCCTCGCAGCCCTCCGGTTCACGCGTTCATCGGGCTCCCGGTCCGCGTCGTCGCCTGCGGTGCCCCGCCCCGCGCGTTGACCGGGTTCCCGGTTCACGCGATCACCCACGGGTTCTCCGTGGTGAAGGCGGCGACGGCCGCGTCCACCCGTGCCCGATCGGGCCCGATCGCGCGGACGATGCCCATGTAGTCGCGGTTGGTGTTGCTCAGGTCGATCCGGTCGCCGACGGCGCGCAGCGGCCGGTGCCAGATCCGGACCGGGTCGCCGGGCGCGGGAACGATCGTGCCGGGAGCCCTCACCACGGTCCCCCTGCGGTCGGCGACCAGGCTCAGCGCGGTCGCGTGCCCCTCGGTCCGGCCGGGAGGCTTTGGTTCCGCCCCGAGATGCACCCCGAGGATGAGCTCGAACAGGGGCGCGTCCAGCATGCTCGCCAGCAGGAAGTCGCAGTGGTCGCCGATCACCCGGTAGTTGACCTCGACGATCCGTGGCCCGGCCGGGGTCATCACGTACTCGGTGTGGCAGGCCCCGAACCCCACCCGCAGCGCCTCCAGTGCCCGCAGCACGTGGTCGCGGCCGGGGGGCGGCTCCCAGTCGAGCCGTTCCTCCACGAAGTGCGGCAGCGGCCCGAGGGTGGTGCGGAAACCGCCGAGCACCTCGATCCGCTCGCCGTCGCCGAGCGTCTCCATCGTGTGCAGGGGGCCGTCGAGATACTCCTCCACGACCAGTGTCTCTCCGGGCCGCCTGTCCCGGATGGCCGCGACGGCCGCCGCGAGTTCGCCCGCGTCGCGGACCAGCACGACGTCCTCGCTGGCCACGCCCTCGCGAGGCTTCACGACCGAGGGGAACGGCATGTCCGGGGGCAGTGGGTCGGCCGGTGCCAGCCGCGCGGAACGGACGGTCTCGACTCCGGCGGCGGCGAGCCGCCTCCGGGTGAGCGCCTTGTTCTTGGTGTCGACGCAGGCCCGCCAGTCCTTGCCGGGGAGGCCGAAGTACGCCGCGGCGAGCGCGGTCTCCGCCTGGATGTGGTCGGAGTTCGAGAAGATCGCGTCCGGGACGCGGTGGTGCGCGACGGTGTCGATCACCGCCCGCGCGTCGCGTACGTCGCAGCGGAGCACCTCCGCACCGGAGTCGCGGTACCGCTCGGGGCGGTCGGTGAGGATCGTGACCTCGCAGCCGAGTGCGCGTGCCGCCGGGAGGAAGCCGTCGGTGACCGAGTCGGTCGGTTTCAGCGCGGTGAGGTACAGCCGCAATGCAGGGACCCCCGATATCAGGCAAGGCTAACCTAACTCGGCGATCCTAGCCTGAGGCCGATCATCACGCGGAGGTGATCGGCCTATTGACAGTACATGTCCGTGTCGCCCGATGATGAGAGTCTTCTCATCTCCGTCACAGCCTGATCTCCTGTGACGGCGCCTAGCGTGGACGCCATGAGCCGCAGGACATCCACCGTCTCCGTACTGATCGGGATACTCGCCACCGCGGTCGCGATGGTCGCGGTCGTGGTTCTGGTCCAACGCAACCCGGGCGACCTCGGGGAGGTCGTCGTGGTCGACCGGAACCGGGGGAGCGAGACGTCCGGCGCCTCACCGGGTATCGCGGAGCCGCCTCCCTCCGCGAGCCCCACGCCGGACGATCGGCCGTCCGCGACATCCGGCGAGCCAGGGGCGTCCCGCGTGACCGGCAGGGAGCGGGCGGAGCCCGTGAAGCCCCCGCCACCACCGCGGGGCGGCGGGGACGACGACGGGGACGACGATGACGACGGCGGCGGCGATGACGACTGAGACGACGGCGACACCCGAGGCCGCGGCCGAAACGGTGACAGCCGAAACGGTGGCGGCCGAAGCGATGGCCAAGATGACGGTAAACGAGACGACGAGCGAGACGACGGTGACCGGGACGACGGCGGCGGCCGGGGCGATGGCCGAGCGGTGAGCGCCCGAGCCCGCATCGTGGGCTGGATGCTCCTGGTCGTCGGCCTCGCCCTGAGCGTCTCGGTCTTCGCCACCTGGACCATCCTGCTGGCCACGCTCGACGACCGGGTGAGCGCCGAGCTGGCCAACGAGATGGAGAAGCTCCGCAGGTACGCGAAGAGCACGGCCGTACCTCCCAGAACGATGCTCAAGGACTATCTGGCGGTCAACGCGCCCGACCGTCACGAGACCTTCTTCGTGATCGTGGACGGGAAGGTCCGGTGGCGTACGTACGCCGACGCCCCGGCCGCGCTGGACACCGACCGGGCGCTGGTGACACGGCTGGCCGCCGCGACCGAGCCCGAACAGAACTGGGCCACCAGTACGGCCGGGCGCGTCCGCTGGGCGGTCATGCCCGTGGTCGCCGACGGCGAGATCGAGGGCGCCTTCGTGGCCATCGTCTTCTACGACCTCGAACGCCGGGAGATCGTCGAGGTGGTACGCGTGCTGGGCCTCACCGCGCTGGCGGCGCTGGTCCTGGCCGGGGCCGCCGGGTGGTTCGTCGCGGGAAGGGTCCTCGCTCCCGTGCGGCTGGTCCGCCAGACCGCGGAGCGCATCGGCGGCTCCGGCGATCTCAGCAGGCGCCTCGCCGTCCACGGTGACGACGACGTCTCCGCGCTGGCCGCGACCTTCAACCACATGCTCGACCGGCTGGAACGCGCCTTCGCCGTGCAGCGCGACTTCCTCGACGACGCCGGGCACGAGCTGCGCACCCCGATCACGGTCGTCCGGGGCCACCTCGAACTCATGGGCGACGACCCCGACGACCGGGCCGCGACCCTGGCCCTGGTCACCGACGAGCTGGGACGGATGAACCGGATCGTCGACGACCTGATCATGCTCGCCAGGTCGGAGCAGCCGGGCTTCGTCACCCCCGGTGAGGTCGAACTCGCCGACCTCACCGTCGAGGTCGTGGCCAAGGCCCGCGCCCTGGGAGAGCGCCGCTGGCGGGTGGACGCGGTCGCCGAGGAACAGGTCACGGCCGACAGGCAGCGCCTCACCCAGGCGTTGATGCAGCTCGTGGCCAACGCCGTACGGCACACCGGTCCCGGCGACCTGATCGCGGTCGGTTCCGCCGTACGGGAGGGCGAGGTGGAGCTGTGGGTGCGCGACACCGGCCCCGGAGTTCCCGAGCAGGACCGCGAACGGATCTTCGACCGGTTCGTCCGGGGCGCGGGCCGCACCGGCGCGCACGACGGCGCGGGACTCGGCCTCGCCATCGTCCGCTCCATCGCCGAGGCGCACCGGGGCACCGCGCGGGTCCGCGCGGCGGAAGGGGGCGGGGCGCTCTTCCTGCTCTCCTTCCCGTACGAGGAGATCCCCCCGACGCTCCCGTACGGGGCCTGATGTCCTCGTACGGGGAGAGCCCTCCCTCCACACCCGTGCGGTGTGGAGGGTGTGACCGTGACAGTCCCCGAGGGAGGAGCCGAGGGTGAACCGCATCCTGATAGCCGAGGACGAGGGCCGGATCGCGTCCTTCCTGGAGAAGGGCCTGCGAAGCAACGGGTTCACGACCACCGTCGTCGCGGACGGGGTCGCGGCGTACGAGTACGCCCGCGCCGGTCTCTTCGACCTGATGATCCTGGACATCGGGCTGCCCCTGAGCGACGGTTTCACGGTCCTGCGGCGGCTCCGGCAGGAGATGGCGACCATTCCCGTGATCATCCTCACCGCCCGCGACAGTGTCGCCGACACCGTCGCCGGTCTTGAGGGCGGTGCCGACGACTACCTGGCCAAGCCCTTCTCCTTCGAGGAACTGCTGGCCCGGGTACGGCTGCGCCTGCGCCCGGAACGCGTCCCCGAGACGACCGTCCTGCGTGTCGGCGACCTCGCCCTGGACCTGCGGACCCGGCGGGCTCACGTGGGCGAGCGCTCCGTCGACCTGTCCACCCGCGAGTTCGCCCTCGCGGAGATCTTCTGCCGCCACCCCGACCAGGTTCTCACCCGCCAGCAGCTGCTCAGCCACGTGTGGGGGTTCGACTTCGACCCCGGCTCGAACGTGGTGGACGTCTACGTCCGCTACCTGCGCCGCAAGCTGGGAAACGAGCGGATCGAGACCGTCAGGGGTTCCGGCTACCGCCTGCGCGTCCGGTGAGAGCCCTCTCATCCCGCGCTCATCCTGGGTCCACCGGCCACCGGAAATCTGGAGTCATCCGCACAGAAGGTGCGGAACGACCCCCAGGAGGGCCAGATGAGCCTGGTACTACGGCGGACCCTGCTCGCCATCGCGATCACCCTCGGACTCGGGACCACCGGCGTCCTCGCCGGAATCCCGGCGGCCCAGGCGTCCGCGTTCCCGGCCTCTTCCACGGCGGCGATCCACGTCGCGGACGACGACGATGACGATGACGACGACAGAGGCGGTGATGACGATGACGGCGACGACGACCGCGACGACCGCGATGACAGGGACGACCGGAGAGCCGGACCCGCCGACGACCGGGACGACGACCTCCCCAGGGGCGGCGTGGAAACCGGCCAGGGCAGCACATCGCGCGACGACGACGATGACGACGACCGTGCTCCCGCCGGTGGTGTCGACACCGGCCAGGGCGGCGTCTCCCGTGACGACGATGATGACGATGACCGTGCGCCTGCGGGTGGTGTGGACACCGGTCAGGGCGGTGCTTCCCGCGATGACGACGATGACGACCGCGCCCCCGCGGGCGGAGTGGACACCGGTCAGGGTGGTATCTCCCGCGACGACGACGATGACGACGACCGCGCCCCCTCCGGTGGTGTGGAGACCGGGTTCGGCGGGATGGCCGAGAAGGAGGGCATGCCGCTCTGGGTGCCGGTGGGACTGGCCGGTGCCGGGCTGCTGGCGGGTGGCGGCTTCTGGTTCAGCCGCCGGTTCACCTCGGGGAGCTGACCGTGCGGACCCCCGGTGCTCTCGTGGCCGCTCTCTCCACTCTCTCCGCCCTCGTGGCCATGACCGCGTGCTCCACCGAGGTCGCCGCGCACAGTACCTCCACAGCCTCCACGACCTCCACGGCCGCCCAGGTCGTACGACCGGCCGCCCAGGTCGTACGGCCTCCTGCCAGAGGGCAGGTCGCCAACCCCGTGCGGCTCCGCGTACCGGCGATCGGGGTCTCCACCCCGGTGATCGCGTTGAGGCTGGACGCGAGGAACAAGCTGGTCGCCCCGGTTCGCTTCGACCGGGTGGGCTGGAACAAGGCCGGTCCCGAGCCCGGCGAGGCCGGTGCGGCGGTCATCGCCGGGCACGTGGACTCCAGGACGGGACCCGCTGTCTTCTACAGGCTCGGGAAACTCCGTCCGGGACACCGGGTCCACGTCGACCGGGCCGACGGAAGCACGGTGACGTTCACCGTCCGGCGCCTGGCCCGCTTCCCGAAGAGCCGGATCCCCGACGGGCAGGTGTACGGATCCTCCAAGGGGGCCGAGCTGAGGCTCATCACCTGCGGCGGGACCTTCGACCGCGAGCGGCGCAGCTACCGTGACAACGTGATCGTGTTCGCGAGCTGACGGCGCGGTACCACGGGACAGAGCGGATGGGACGCGTCACGAGAGGCGCGGGTACCGGGAGAAAAGTCCCGGTACCCGCGCTTCTCCTCGTACCGGGAGAAGCGGGGGCCGGAAGAACCGGACGAGAGGGAGGGGGAGGATGGAAAAGCCGGTGATGTGCCGGGACGCGCGCCCCCCTCCCGCCCGTACGCAGGGGGAGGGCGGAGAAGGGCCTCGTCCGGCGGCATAGTATGTGCACTCGGTTGGGGAGGCGGGACGGCGTGGAGATCACGGCACAAGAAGGACTGTTGGGACCGCTGCTGCTCGCGCGCAGTGCCATCGACCGGTCGGCGATGCTTCGCGGCGACGCCGGGTGGCTCGAAAGGGCCTGGGCGGACGCCGCGACCAGGGTCGTGGTCGTCGACGACGGGCAGGCGCTGGTCCGGCGCGAGGGCGGAGAGGCCAGGCTGGTCCTGCTGCCCACGGCCGACGCGCCGGACGGGGAGCGCTACCTGCTCGGCGTCGACGCCGAGGGCGTCGCCTACTTCGCCGTGGCGGCGCCGCTGGCCGACAGCGTCCACACCGGTCCCCCCAGCCGGATCGTCTCCCCGCTCGCCCCCTCGGAGCTGGAGGAGGGCCAGACCCTCACCACGGGGCTCCGCCAGGTGGGCTCGCTGCTGGGGGACCTGGACGCCGGGCTGCTGGTGTACGCGGTCGCCCTGGACGCCTGGCACTCCACCCACGAGTTCTGTCCCCGGTGCGGGAACGCCACCGAGGTGCGCGCGGGCGGGCACGTGCGCGTCTGCCCCAAGGACGGCAGCCAGCACTTCCCCCGGGTCGACCCCGCGGTGATCATGCTGGTCCACGACGACGATGACAGATGTCTGCTGGCCAGGGGGCCGCAGTGGCCCGAGGGGCGGCTGTCGGTGCTGGCCGGGTTCGTCGAGCCGGGCGAGTCGCTGGAGCACGCCGTGGCGCGCGAGGTGGCCGAGGAGGTCGGCGTGCGCGTCGCCGAGCCGCGTTACATGGGCAGCCAGCCCTGGCCGTTCCCGCGCAGCCTGATGCTCGGCTTCTTCGCGCGGGCCACGTCGACGGAGTTCGTCCTCGACGACGAGGAGATCGCCGAGGCCTACTGGTTCAGCCGCGCCGAGCTGCTGGCCGCGATGAAGAGCGGCGAGGTGCGCCTGCCTCCGGAGGTGTCGATCGCCCGCAGGCTCATCGAGACCTGGTACGGCGAACCGCTGACCGGCGACTGGTAACCCCCGCCCGCCAACGGCCGTCGTCCCGGCACGCGAAAGCCCCGGTGTCCGTGAGAACGGAACCGGGGCCCTGACGCCGCCGAAGCGGCTACACGCTCGCGCCCGCGAGGATGCGCTTGACCTCGATCACCGAGGGGTTGGTCCTGACGACCCGGCCGGTGGGGGAGTCCACCACGACGGTGGGGACGACCTGGTTACCGTTGTTGACGCTCATGACGAACGTGGCGGCGTCCGGGTCGCTCTCGATGTCGATCTCGTTGTAGGAGATCCCCTCGCGGCTGAGCTGGCTCTTCAGTCGCTTGCAGGGGCCGCACCAGGTCGTGGTGTACACAGTCAGCGCCATGTCGTGAGAAATCCCCTCATGTGATGTCCGGCGCCATTGGCAACAAAGCGAGAGCCGTTCATCTTCCCGATGAGAGCAGCTTCTCCGCGACCCACTGCTGAACCCGCTCCGCCACGCCGGGCAGCCGGTAAAGAGGCGCGCTGTGCTCGACGCCGGGCGCGGTCACGATCGTCACCGGCACACCGACCTGGCGCAGGTGCTCCTTGAGCTGCTTGCCGTGCTCCGACGACACGAACTCGTCCTCCGAGTGCACGACCAGCATGGGCGCGTCACCGCGGCTCGCGTGCCACGGGACCTCCATGCTCGCCCAGACCTTGGCGCACTTACCGGTGGGCTCACAACCCCCCGCGAGCCTGATGGCCGAGTTGCGAAGCTTGCGCTTCTCCAGGTCGAAGGTGTCGGCGCCCTCGGTGTACGCCGTGAGCGGGGAGATCACCGGGGAGATGCCGACCACGCCGCGCAGGCCGGGCAGGCCGTTCCTGTAGGTGCCCGCGGCACCGGCCAGGTGGCCTCCGGCGGAGAAACCGACGACCACGTAGTTGTTCGGGTCGAAGGACCACAGTGCCGCGTGCCGCCGCGCGGTGGCGATGGCGTCGAGGGTGTCGGTGCGCTGGGCAGGCCAGGAGGCGTCGACGGAGAGGCGGTAGTTGATGTTGAAGACGACGTAGCCCTGCTCGGCGTAGCTCCGGCTGATCTCGGTCATGTACTTCTTGTCGCCCGACGACCACCAGCCGCCGTGGATCAGGAAGACACCCGGCCGCTTCAGCTCGTCGGTCTGGTACCAGACGTCCATGCGCTGGCGGGCGTACGGGCCGTACGCGACGGTGTTGACGACGGTGCCCTGGACCAGCGGGTCGGGGTTGGCCACCGGAGGGGGCGTGGGGTTGCCCGTACCGCTCTTCCGGGGCCCGGCCGCGCCACCCGTTCCGCCGACACCCACACCGGCCCCGGCCTTGGTTTCGGCCGTGCCGATGTTGGCCACTCCGGTACTGGCCTTCGCCATGCCGTACCTGCTGATCTCGGCCCTGTCCGCGCTGTCCGCGTCGGTTTTCGCCGTACCGGCGGAGGCATCCTTGGTGACGGCCTTCGCCGGGCTGGGTGTGCCTCCGGCCTGGGCTGGAGCCGAGAGCGCGTGGGCGTGGGCGGTTGTGTACACCACCGCGGGTCCGACCATCGCCGTCGCCAGGGCGAGCGCGCCCACGGTTACCCCAGTTCGCACGGGCCTCTTCCTTCCCCGGAATCGTTCGGACCCCATTGTGGAGTAAAAAGCCCGCTTTGCGCATCTCGACGAACCACATAGGTTGACGGCGGCATGTTGCCAGAATGACTGATGCTTGGCCAGTGACTGGGAGGATGTTGCCGCCCGGTCCGTTCGACTGCGTGTAAGGAGGCTCCGTGGAGCCCGACAACGTTCTGGCGGCACTGGATCCCGAGCAGCGTGAGGTGGCCGAAGCCGTCCGGGGGCCGGTCTGTGTCCTCGCCGGAGCGGGGACGGGCAAGACCCGCGCCATCACCCACCGCATCGCGCACGCGGTCCACAGCGGGGTGGTCGACGCCCAGGGCGTGCTGGCGGTGACGTTCACCACACGTGCGGCCGGTGAGCTCAGGCAGCGGCTGCGGCAGCTCGGCACGCCGGGCGTGCAGGCGCGCACCTTCCACGCCGCCGCGCTGCGCCAGCTCACCTACTTCTGGCCGCGTGTCATCGGCGGCGACCCGCCCAGGGTGATCGAGTCGAAGCTGCCGCTGCTGATCGACGCCTGCCGCGCCCTGCGCAAGAACCAGGACCGTTCCGAACTGCGCGACATCGCCTCCGAGATCGAATGGGCCAAGGTCACCCAGATCGCCCCCGAGGACTACGCGGAGGCCGCCAGGAAGGCGGGCCGGACCTCGCCCGTGCCCCCCGAGGAAGTTTTCCGGCTCTACGAGGCCTACGAGAGACTCCGCCGCGACCGGCACCTGGTCGACTTCGAGACCATCCTGGAGCTCACCGCGGCCGTGATGACCGAGCACCGCGAGGTGGCCTCCCAGATCCGCCAGCAGTACCGCTACTTCGTGGTCGACGAGTACCAGGACGTCAACCCGCTGCAGAAGCTGCTGCTCGACACCTGGCTCGGCGGGCGTGACGACCTGTGCGTGGTCGGCGACCCCAACCAGACGATCTACTCCTTCACCGGCGCCACCCCCCGCTACCTGACCGGCTTCTCGGTCGAGCACCCCAACGCCACCGTCATCAAGCTGGTCCGCGACTACCGTTCCACCCCCCAGGTCGTCTCCCTGGCCAACCGGGTGCTCGACAGGGCGCGAACCCCGCACAAACTCGCCCTGATCGCCCAGCGCCCGGACGGCCCCGAACCGGTCTTCACCGAGTACGACGACGAGACCGCCGAGGCGGAGGGCGTGGCGCGGGCGGTGAAGAAGCTCGTCGGCGGCGGCGTGCCGACCCGCGAGATCGCCGTGCTGTTCCGGGTCAACGCCCAGTCCGAGGCGTACGAGCAGGCCTTCGCCAAGGCCGGTCTGCCGTACGTGCTGCGCGGCGCCGACCGTTTCTTCGAGCGTCCCGAGGTCCGCCAGGCGGTCGTGCTGCTGCGCGGCGCCGCCCGTTCGGCCGAGCCCGGCGACACGCTCGCCTCGACCGTGCACCACATCCTGTCCGGCATCGGGCTCACCCCCGAGGCCCCCGGCGGCGGCAAGGCCCGCGAGAAGTGGGAGTCGCTGAAGGCCCTGGCCGACCTCGCCGAGGACCTCGCCGCCACGGGCGCCGACCTGCCCGCCTTCGTGGCCGAGCTGGAGCGCCGGGCCGGGGAGCAGCACGCGCCGCCGGTCGAGGGCGTCACCCTGGCCTCGCTGCACGCGGCCAAGGGCCTGGAGTGGGACGCGGTCTTCCTCGTCGGCGTCACCGAGGGCATGCTGCCGATCATCTACGCCGAGGCGCCCGAGCAGATCGAGGAGGAACGCCGCCTCCTGTACGTCGGCGTCACCCGCGCCCGCGCCCACCTGGCGCTGTCGTGGGCGTTGGCGCGCTCGCCCGGCGGGCGGCGATCCCGCAAGCCGTCCCGCTTCCTGGACGGGCTCACCGGCCGCGCCGCGCAGAGAAGCCGCGCCTCGGCCCCGGCCGCGACGGCCGACCGCCGCCAGGTCGCCGCGCCGATCAGCTGCCGGGTCTGCGGCAAGACCCTGGCCGCCGCCACGGAACAGAAGCTCGGCAGGTGCTCCGGCTGCCCCGCCGACTGCGACGAGGCGCTGCTCGCATCGCTCAAGTCCTGGCGTACGGGAGTGGCGAAGCACGAGAAGATCCCGCAGTGGGCGATCTTCACCGACGTCACCCTCCAGGCCATCGCCGAACGGGCTCCGCTCTCGGAACAGGACCTGCTGGCGATCACCGGAATAGGACGGGTCAAACTGGATCGTTATGGTGAGGCGGTACTCGAACTGTGCCGTATCGCCGCGAACCAGACGGAGGGCGCGTGAACGAGGCGTTAAAGGAGCTCCTGGACCTGCTCGACCTGGAGCAGATCGAGCTCGACATCTTCAGGGGGCGCAGCCCGGAGGAGCGCATCCAGCGAGTCTTCGGTGGTCAGGTGGCCGCCCAGGCCCTGTTCGCTGCGGGACGGACGGTGCCCGGCGACCGTAATGTCCACTCGCTGCACGCTTACTTCATCCGTCCCGGCGACCCGGCCATCCCGATCGTCTACAACGTCGAGCGGGTCCGCGACGGCCGGTCCTTCACCACCCGGCGGGTGGTGGCCATCCAGCACGGCAAGGCGATCTTCACCATGTCGGCCTCCTTCCACGTGACGGAGCCCGGCGTCGAGCACCAGGCGACCACGATGCCCCAGGTGGTCGGTCCCGAGGATCTGCCGCTCTTCCAGGACCGGATGCTCCAGGCCGTGGGGGAGGAGTCGCCGCTGCGCGAGTGGCTGGCCAAGCCGAGGCCGGTGGACGTCCGCTACGTGACCCCCCTCACCTGGGAGGCCTACCGCGACCCGGAGCTTCGCGGTTCGAACACCGACGTGTGGTTCCGCTACGACGCGGAACTGCCCGACGATCCGCTGCTGCACGTGGTGCTCGCCGCCTACGCCTCCGATTTCACCCTGGTCGACACCGTGCTGCTGACCCACGGCCTCGCATGGGGCGCGTCGAATCTCTCCGGTGCGTCGCTGGACCACGCGATGTGGTTCCACCGTCCTTTCCGGGTGGACGAGTGGATGCTCTACGCCCAGGAGTCGCCGTGGTCGGGGGCGGCGAGGGGGCTCGCCAAGGGCGAGATGTTCACCCGGTCCGGGGAACTGGCCGTGTCGGTAGTACAGGAGGCCATGATCCGCGTGAGATAGTCGCAAAGCCGCAGGTAGAAAATATGTTGCCCACTCCCCGGGCCGGGGTTTAGGGTCATGCTCAAGCAAGTCGGACACCACTGTCCGACGATCAACGAATGGAGGTGAGTCCGCTGTGAAGAACATCCTGATGTCGTCCCAGATGGGGCTCACTTCTGCGCGCCGTAACACCGTTCTGCCTTGCGGCGGCCAGACCATCCTCGCCGACGGCGTGGCGACTCTGGTCCTGCAGGCCAATCCCGCCCATTTCCCGGCCGAAACCGGCCGTTGGTTCGCTCCGGTCGCCCTCCCGGCGACGGACGTCCCGGCTGCTCGGAACCGAGTGGGCGGCAGCTACGCAGCAACGACCAAGCACATCGGAAACGGTGGACTGCGCGGTCCGCAACCCTGGGGGCATCCTCCGGTCATAACCTGACCGAGGAAAAAGCCTTCAGGCCGCGGATCCGCACCCAGGATCCGCGGCCTTCTTGTTTGTCCGCGTCATTCCTGACCCCCACCCCAAGAGGTAACCGAAGATCAACACCTAGCTGAGAGGTGAAGCAGATGGGGGCCCAGACGGTCATGGACCTGATCGACGAAGCCACAATCCCCTGTCGTACCGACCCCGACCTGTGGTTCGCCGAGTCTCCGGAGGACGTGGAGTTCGCCAAGGCGCTCTGCGGGGGCTGCCCGATCCGTGAGGCCTGCCTGGCCCGCGCGCTGGAGCGCGAGGAGCCGTGGGGTGTCTGGGGCGGCGAGCTCGTTCTGCGGGGGGCGATCGTCCCCCGGAAGCGTCCGCGCGGGCGTCCCCGCAAGAACCCGGTCGCTGCCTGAACAATCCGGTCACCGCCCGGACCAGCAAGAACTCGGACGATCGAGATCCTGAACCACCAGGAACCCGGACCGCCGAGATCCGAACCACCAAGAACCTGAACCACCGAGAACCCGACCGACCACAAGCCGCACGTCCTCGAAAGGACCACTCCGATGAGCTACTTCACCGCCAGAGGCCTCGACCTGTCGTCTATGCAAGAAGAACTGGTCCGTGACCGAATACGGACCCTCCACCGCGAGGCGGAGGAGCATCGCAGGGCCGTCGGCCTTCAACGCCTCCAGCGCGCCCAGCGCAACGCGGAGCGCGCCTCGGCGCGCCTGCGGAGCGCGATCCTGCGCCTCGTCTGATCTGTCCGATCTCCTGGCCTGACCGATAGGGACCTGTGACCAGCAAGGATCTGTGACCGGCAAGGATCTGTGACCGGCAAGGACTTGTGACTGGCAAGGACCTGTGACCGGTAGGGACCGGCGGCGACGTGGGGAAGACGTCCGAGAAACCCGCGAAGCCGCACGGAAGACAGACAGAAGAACGAGCCGGACCAGAAGAGCGAGACGAACGAACGAGGGGTGACCCGCTCCGGCGGGTCACCCCTCAAGCGTTTCGCCGGACCCACACCACCCGCCGGGCCCACCCCGCCACGGGACGTCGTGGGATGTCACCGGGCACCGCGAGACACCCTGGAAAGCCGCAGGGCGCCACAAAAGCCCACAAAAGGCTACGAAAGCCTGCGGAACGGTACGGACGCCGAGGGACATCACGGGGCATCGAGGGATGTCGCCAGATGTCATGGGGCGTCGTAGGAGTCGCAGGAGGGGAAACGCCCCTCAGGCGGTGGTGAGGGTGGGTTCTCCCGAATCCTCGTCGGTGAACCCGGGGACCCAGCGGATGACCTCCTCGCGGAAGCGGGCGGTGGCACCGAGCTGGCAGAGAACGCCGACCCCCGCCGCGTGCACCCGGTGGATGAGGACGTACGAGGCGGGCAGGTTGAGCTGGCGCACCACATTGCCGGGACGCAGGTCGGTGGCCGTCGCGGCCTGCCGCTGGAGCCACTCCCTGCTGAACGAGAACTCCTCCACGGCGGTTGGCTCGACATAGGGGGCGAGGAACGCCCGCAGGGCTTCGGGGTCGATCTCGATGTGCGGCTGGATGAAGCCCTCGTCGCGCAGGCCCTGGACCACGGTGGACATGTCGCCGTTGTTGAAGATGCGGGTCAGCTTCCCGAAGACCGGCGGGTATCCGTCGGGCATCCGGTTGACCGCACCGAAGTCGAGCACGCACATCCGGCCGTCCTCGACGATCCGGAAGTTGCCCGGATGGGGGTCGGCGTGGAGCATGCCCAGCCGCGCGGGTGAGGAGAACAGGAAACGGACGAGCTGGAGCCCGGCCCGGTCGCGCTCCTCCTGGGTGCCGTCGGTGATGATCCGCGACAGCGGAGTGCCGTCGACCCATTCGGAGACGAGCACCTGCTCGTTGGCGGCGATCACGTCGGGGATCAGGAAGTCGGGGTCGTCCTTGAACTCCAGGGCGAAGGCGTGCTGGGCCTCGGCCTCGTGGAGATAGTCGAGCTCCTCGACCACGCGCTCGCGCAACTCGCTCAGGACGGCCTTGATGTCGAGGCCGGGCAACAGCACCCCGAAGAGCTTGCCGAGCCGGGCCAGCTGGGTGAAGTCGGAGAGCAGGGCCTTCCCCGCCCCCGGATACTGGATCTTGACCGCGACCGTCCGGCCGTCGTGCCAGACCGCCTTGTGCACCTGCCCGATCGACGCGGCGGCGGTGGGCCGGTCGTCGAACGACAGGAAGTTCTCCCGCCAGTCGTCGCCCAGCTGCTCGACGAGGACCTTGTGCACGGTCGCCGCGGGAAGTGGCGGAGCCGCGTCCTGGAGTTTGGTCAGGGTCGCGCGATAGGGACCGGCGACCTCGGTGGGCAGCGCCGCCTCGAAGATGGACAACGCCTGGCCGAGCTTCATCGCCCCGCCCTTGAGCTCTCCGAGAACCTTGAAGATCTGCTCGGCGGTGCGTTCCTGGATTTCCTGGGCGACGATCTCGGCGGACTTGCCCCCGATCCGTTTCCCGAGACCGAGAGCGGTGCGTCCAGCGAACCCGATCGGCAGGGCGGCCAGCTTGGCAGAGCGCGCGACGGCGCGGCGCGGAAGGTCACTCACCTTGGTTGGCGGCGCATCCGCTGGTACAGCGAGACGCCGCTCCCTCCCTTCGCTGTGTGTCCGTCAGCGGCAGGTAGCCGACGCGACCATTGTTAGCGAACCCATGTCGTTTCGGAAGCAACGACATTGAGGATGAACACTCCAGGATCGCCTCTTCCAGCTCCAATCTGGCAATACTTCCATTGTGCTGTTGGTCACAGCGGGCTCACGGCCGTCGATCACAGCGAGTGCGTGGCCTGCCGCCGACGCCGCCACCAGCGTCGACAGCACCGTCCCACACGCGATTTCTCCCGCGGGGAAGCCGCCCAGCCGCGCGCTGACGACGGGCCAGCCGGGGTCACGATCTCGCCGGGTCAAATCCAGGCAGTGCAGGCACGTGCTCCGTCCGGGCAGCACCAGGGGGCCGACCGACCCGGAGCCCTCGAAGGCGGTGACCAGCAGGTGCGGGATCTCCCACTCGACGAGCTCCTTGACCAGGAGGCCGTCCAGGGGCACCACCGGGGCGAGCACCGCCAGGTCGGGAGGCCTGGACCCGTCGGCCAGGTTGGCCGCTCCGTCGCCGGTCCATGCCGTGAGACCGGGCGCCAGCCTCCTGGCCACCGCGACCGCGCCGTCCTGCCTGCTCATGCCCACCTCTGTCCAGCCGAGCCCGCCGGGGACGACATCCCGTCGCCGGGCCGTACCGGGATCGATGACGCAGATCCGGCCGACTCCGGAGGCGGCGAGCAGGCCGACGACCTGCGCGCCGACCCGGCCCGCACCGTAAACCCGCACCTGGGCCTCCCGCCTGCGCTCCAGCACGGCGAGCCCGCCGTCGATCGTGCCCGGAGTGAGGGAGAGCGCGTCGAGGTCCGGCTGGAGCCGGTCACGCTCGGCCATCGCGAGCGCGCGCAGCGGGCCGGGACCCGCCCCCGCGTCGTCCACCACGCCACGGCTGACCAGCAGATCGAGCAGGGTCCGGCCGCGTTCCGCGTCGAGACCCGCCTCGGCGGCGTCGGCCAGCACGCCCGCGAGATCTCGGACGCCGTCGAGGCTCTCGACCCAGCGGCGGACCTCCGGTTCGAGATCGGTCAGCACCACCGCGTGGCGGGGGTGCAGGCCGAACTGCAGGGTGCGTCCGTCGCGGGCGACGCGGCGCAGAGCGGGCTTCAGACGTGGTCTCATCGGAGAGCCTTTCTCGGGGGCGGCCCGTGAGCGAGCCGGTGAGCAGGGCGTGGGCGGGGTCGGCGGGTGGCCCGCGAGTGATTCGCGGGTCGGCCGGGTGGCTGGAGGTGCCAGCGTGGCACGCCCCCACAAGATCCCGGACGCCGTTCCCGCCGCCTGTGGATAACCTCCACCCTGTGGATAACCTGGCCCCGGGCGGCCACTCCGGGAGATATATCTCCCTTCGGGGGACAAGTCCTGCTCTGTGAGATCCACCCGAACGAACTTCCACTCCGGGGACGTCCGGGCGAGATGAACCAGGGACGGATCAAGGAGGACCAGGAAGGGAGTCAGGGAGGCGGCCGGACCGGGAAACGGGCACCCCGGCGACGGTGGAGGTCAGGAGACGCGCCCGGCAGACGGGTTCGAAAAGCGGTACACAACCCCGGAAAGCGATGGGTACGCTCCCCGGCATGGACGAGCTCTTGATCGACCGGCGTACCGACGGCGTCGCGGTGCTCACGCTGAACCGCCCTGACCGGCGCAACGCGATGACCGACGGAATGACCGCTCGATGGCGGCTGGCCATCGCCGATCTCGCGGCGGACCGCGACCTCCGATGTGTCGTCGTCACCGGGGCGGGAAACGCGTTCTGTTCCGGGGGAGACCTGTCCTGGCTCGCCGAGCGGGCCGCCGAGGGGGTTCCCGCCCTGCGCGAGCGGATGCTCGGCTTCTACCGGACCTGGCTGGCGATCGCCGATCTGGAGGTGCCGACCATCGCCGCCGTCAACGGCGCGGCCGTCGGGGCCGGACTGTGCCTCGCCCTCGCCTGCGACCTGATCTACGCCGCAGAGGAGGCCAAGCTGCTCGCCCCCTTCACCTCGCTGGGCCTGCACCCCGGCATGGCGGCCACCTACCTGCTGCCCAGGGTCGCCGGGGTGGGCGTGGCCAGGGAGATGCTGCTCACGGGACGGACGCTGACGGGCGCGGAGGCCGCCCCCGCGGGGCTGGTGACCAGGGCGTTTCCCCGCGAGTCACTGATGTCCGAGGTGATGGGGATCGCGTCGCGCACCGCGGCCAACGCGCCGGTCGCCACCCGGCTCACCAAGATCGCCTTGGCGGGTGGCGGGCACGCGGACCTCGACGCCGCGCTGCGCTGGGAGTCCCTCGCCCAGCCGGTCACGATGATCTCCGACGACATGCTTGAAGGGCTCGCAGCCCAGAGAGAACAGCGGGTCCCGCGATTCGGCAACGCATGAGACGGCTGATATCCAGGTTAATTAGATAAGTCGCGGTCTTAGTTGATCACCCGGGCTGAACAATCGGCGAACGGGGATTGACCAGCGGGAACGTGTTCTACCCCCTGGTGTGAATTCGCCATTCTCGGCTACCGTTCATATGTGCCCCCCGAGACAGTCGAGGTCCGCCGCAGTTCTCGCCGCCGGCGGACGGTTTCTGCGTACCGCGACGGCGAGAAAACGATCGTGCTCCTCCCCGCCGGTCTGAGTAGCACCGATGAGGAACAATGGGTGCGCCGTATGCTCGATCGCCTCGCGGCCAAGGAGCAGCGCAGACGTCCCTCCGACGACGATCTCCTCGATCGGGCCGTCGATCTTTCTGCCCGATATCTGGGCGGGGACGCGAAGCCGTCGAGCGTGCGCTGGGTGGAGAACCAGCAGCACCGCTGGGGCTCGTGCACTCCTGATCACGGAACCATCAGGATCTCCACGCGGCTCCGGGGCATGCCGTCGTGGGTGGTCGACTACGTGATCATGCATGAGCTCGTCCACCTGCTGGTGCCGAGTCACGGCTCGCGCTTCTGGGCGCTTGTGGAACGATATCCCAAGGCCGAGCGGGCGCGGGGCTTCCTGGAGGGATTCTCCACGGCGGCTCACGGTTCCGCGGAGGAATGTTGACGGAAGATCGAGTGGTGGCCGTTCTCGTCACGCCCTCCGTGGCGGACGCGGCCCCGCCGGGAGTCGACGCCGCCGACTTCCTCACGGCCGTCGCCGAGGACGCCTACGAGCTCGTCGCCGGGCTCGACTTCGTCTCCCCCGTCGTGGTGACGAGCGTCCCCGGCATGGAGGAGATCGTCTGGCCGGGCACCCCGGTCGTCGAGATTCCCGATCTTTCGGGGAGCGCCCTGGTCGAGGCCGCCTTCGCGGCCCTTCCGTACGGCAAACAGGCGGTCCTGCTGAGCGCCGACGCGCCCGACCTGCCCCCGTTGCTCATCGGCAAGCTCTTCCGCGAGCTGGGCCGGGCCATGATCGCCGTCTGCCCGGACGCCGGGGGCGGTACGGTGGCGCTCGCCGCCCACCTGCCCTATCCGGACTGGGCCGCGGTGGGCTTCGACGACCCCGACCCGGTCAAGGCACTCCGCGCCTCCGCGCCCGGCAGCCGCATGGTCGCGAGGGGCCCCGGCTGGCACCGCCTGCGCACTCCCGGCGACATCCGCCTCCTCGACCCCGGCCTGGAGGGCTGGGACAACACCCGGGCACTGCTCTCACCCTGAGCTCCCGGACCCCTGCCGGGAAAGCCGGGAAAGCCGGGAAACCCGTCAGGACGAAGGCAGGCGCAGGTCGGCGAAGACCGCCCGGTGGTCGGTGCCTGGAACGGTGTGCACGCTGACCGCGCTGACCCCCACCCGCTGATCCGCCACGACGTGGTCGATCGTGATCAGCGCCGGGACGCGCTTGTTGACCGGCCAGGTCGGGGTGAGCCCCTCCCCGGCGCTGTCGGCCGCGTCCAGATAGCCGCGGCTCAGGAAACGGCGCATGGCCGCGTGGTCGAGGCTGGCGTTGAAGTCGCCCGCGAGGATGCGGATCGTGTCGGGCGCGGCGGAGGGCAGGGCTTCCAGCGCCGCCGTCCAGTCGTACACCTGCCTGCCCAGCGGCGGGAAGGGATGCACGTCGACGATCTCGACGGGCCCGGCGCCGGGCACGGTCATCAGCGCGGCGGGCATGTTGTGCCCGATCGCCTCGAACAGGTTCTTCCTGGGCGTCAGCGGATACCGCGCGTACAGGCCGCTGCCTCCGGCGCTCCACTCCGGCTCCAGCACCTGGTACGGCATGATCTTCTCCAGCCCGGCCTCCCGCAGCTTCTCGACCATCCCCGGGGTCAGCTCCTGGGTGCTGAACACATCCGGGCCCAGCCGCCGGACCAGGTCCATCACGGCGTCGGGCTCGGCGTGCCCGAACAGCGTGTTGAGCGTCAGCACCCGCAGGGGCGTTCCGGCCACGGGGTCCCCGGAACGGAAGGCCCTGGGAAGCACGCTGAGACCGAGCGCCGCGGTGGTGACCAGCGCCACGGCCGTCACCGTCCGGTTGCGGACCAGCGCGGACAGCAGCACCGGCACGAGCGAGGCCGCGGCCACGTACGGGGTGCCGGTCATGAGCTGGGTGGTCAGCGCGTCGCGTTCGAGCCCGGCCACCCGGGCCACCGCCCAGGCGGCGAACGGGGTCACCGCGGCCCAGGCGAGAGTTTTGGGAATCCTCCGGCGGTGTCGCGCCGGGGGCACGACCGTGCCCCCGATGCCTCCGGCGCCCCTGTCAGCCACGATGTCCACGCTCACAGTGCCTCGATCGTTCCGTACAGCTCGATGGGAACGAAGATAACCGGGGCGAGGTGAGGCAAGCGTAAAACGGTCCAACGCCCTCGGGGACAGGCCCGGAACCATACGAAACCATGCCACACGAAGCTAAACCGTACGAAATCAAACTGTACGAAGCCGAGCGGCCGGTCACCCGGAGCGCAGGACCTCGCGGGCGCGGCGGGCCAGGCGGCGGGTCGCCTCGTCGGAGAGCTCGGGGATCTCCTCCACCGGGAACCAGCGCACGTCGAGCGACTCGGCACTGATCACGGCCTCGACGTCGGCGGGGGCGACGGCGCCGTACTCGACGTCGAGGTGGCTGCTGTGCGGCGGATGGCACCAGACCAGGTGCCGGTCGAGCGCGAGCGGGCCCGGCAGCAGCCGCAGGCCGGGGATGCCGGACTCCTCGGTGGCCTCACGCAGCGCGACCGCCTCCAGGGAGGCGTCGCCGCGTTCGCAGTGACCTCCCATGGGCAGCCACATCCCGGCCTTGGGGTGCAGCGTCAGCAGCACCCGCTCACCGTCGTGGGAGAGCACCGCGGTCGTGGCCGTCAGGTGGCCGGTGACGCACTCGCGCCACATCGCGTCGTCGTTGGCGTGGACGTGCTCCAGGAACTCCTTGCGGAGGATCTCCTCCTCCGCCGTCGGGGCGGTCCACCCCGTGAGCACGTCCCTCGCGTCGGCGCGCAGGCTCACACGCCCCCGTCCCCGCCGCCGTCGTCCTTGCGGCCCTTCGTGTCGTCGCCTTCCTCACCGGAAGCGGCCGGAGGAGCCGGGGGCTCCCGCAGGGTCCCCTCCAGGGACGAAAGGTCCAGCTCGGGCTCACCCCGTACGAACCTCTCGGGGTTGTCGAGGTCGTCGGCGGTGGGCATCAGGTCGGGGTGGTCCCAGACCGCGTCGCGGCCGTCGACGCCCCGGTCGGCCTCCAGGGCCTGCCACAGGGTGGCGGCCTCGCGCAGACGGCGGGGCCTGAGTTCGAGGCCGACGAGCGTGGCGAAGGTCTGCTCGGCGGGGCCGCCGGTCGCCCTGCGGCGCCGTACGGTCTCCGACAGCGCGGTCGCCGAGGGGAGCTTGCCGTCCGCGGCGCCGTCCACGACGGTGCCGACCCACCCCTCGACCAGGGCGAGCATGGTCTCCAACCGGGACAGGGCGGCCTTCTGCCGCTCGGTCTCCTCGGGCTTGAGCAGGTTGCCGCCGCTCAGCGCCTGCTGGAGCTGCTCGGGATTGTTGATGTCGAGCCCGCGGAGCTGCTCCTCCAGCGCGGAAGCGTCCACCGTGATGCCTCTGGCGTACTCCTCCACGGCTCCGAGCAGGTGCGCGCGCAGCCACGGCACGTGCTGGAACAGCCGGTGGTGGGCCGCCTCGCGCAGGGCGAGGTAGAGGCGGATCTCCTCGGCGGGGGTCTCCAGACCCTGGCTGAACGCCGCGACGCCGCCGGGCAGCAGGGCGGCGCTGTCCGACAGCGGCAGGCCGATGTCGGTGGAGCCGATCACTTCGAGGGCGAGCGAGCCGACGGCCTGGCCGATCTGCTGGCCGACCATCATGCCGCCCATCTGTTTCATCATCCCCATCAGCGGCCCGGCCATGGCCTGGGCCTCCGCGGGCAGGCCCGCGGCGCCGAGCGTGCCGCTCATGGTCTCGACCATGCGGGCGGCGATCGGGTCACAGAGCTTCTGCCAGACCGGGACGGTCTTCTCGATCCACTCGGAACGGCTCCACGCCTGCGGGTTGCTCACCCCGCTCGGCAGGGAGGTGGCCTCGTTGAGCCATAGATCGGCCAGATTCAGGGCGTCGACGATCTGGCGCCGCTCGCCTTCCATGACACTTGGATCGCCCTCGGCGACCACCACGTGCCGTGCGATGTTCTTCGCCATGTCCCAGTTGACGGGACCTGAGGTCGGCGGAGCGGAGAGCATGTCGGCGAACTGGCGCATTGCCGCTGCGATCTGCTCCGGGTTGCCGAACATGGCGAACGGATTCTCGTTGGGGTCGTTTTCCCGACCTGGCAAGTCAGTCACCGCTCTACCTCGTGCAGGATGGAGGAGTCCACATCCGCCACGTTATCCGTCGCATGGCGGGTCAGTGCAAAGTGAGGACCTGGTGCCTACCTCGAAACGCTCCCGGCCCCCCGTCGTCGCCGTCACCGGCGCCGCCTCGGGCCTAGGCCGTGCCTTCCTCGCGAAGGTCGCCTCGTCTGCGGATTTCCGCAGGGTGGTGGCCATCGACGAGCAGCGTGGTGACGTTCCGGACGTCACCTGGCGGGTCCTCGATGTCCGAGATCCGCTCTTGGCGAACCGCATATCTGATATCGACGTGCTCGTGCATCTGGCGGCCGACTACGCGCTCGACGCGAACCCTGCGGAGCGGCGCGCCTACAACCTGCGAGCGGCCCAGACGGTGCTCACCGCCAGCGCCGCCGCCCGGGTGCGGCGGGTCGTGCTGGTCACCAGCGCCATGGTGTACGGCGCCGTCCCCGACAACCCGGTCCCGCTGCCGGAGGGATCACCGGTCGCCGCCGAGCCCGACACGGGCATGGTCGGCGACCACCTGGAGATCGAGGCGCTGGCCCGGCGCTCCCTGCGCAGCCACCCCGGTCTCGGCGTGACCGTGGTCCGGCCCGCCGCCGTGGTCGGCCCCGGCGTCGACAGCGTGGTGACCCGGCACTTCGAGGCGCCCCGGCTGCTCACCGTCAAGGGATGCGACCCCCGCTGGCAGTTCTGCCATGTGGATGATCTTGTCTCGGCCCTTGAGATGGCGGCGCTCGGCACGGTCTCGGGGGTGGTGGCCGTCGGCGGCGAGGGCTGGCTGGAGCAGGAGCAGGTGGAGGAGATCTCCGGGCTGCGCCGGCTGGAGCTGCCCGCCGGGCTGACCTTCGGCACCGCCCAGCGCCTGCACCGCCTCGGCATCACCCCGGCCCCGGCCGCCGACCTGCACTACGTCGTCTACCCGTGGGTGGTCGACTGCATCGCGCTGCGCGAGGCCGGATGGAAGCCGACCTGGACCAACGAGGCCGCGTTCGAGCAGCTCCTGGAGCTGCGCGAGGGCAGGCACGCCGTCGTGGGCCGCCGCCTGTCCGGCAAGGAGGCCACGCTCACCGCGGCCGGCGCCACCGTCGCCGTCCTCGGCACCGCGGCGATCGTCCGCGCCGCCCGCAAGAAGCGCCGCCCCTGAACGCCCTCCCGAACGCCCCCGCGAGGCACACGCGCGAGGGGAACCTCGGAAGATATGCGGCCGGGGGCCCCTCTGAACGCCCCCGCGGGGCGCACGCGCCGAGGGGGGTACGCGGCAGGGGGCCCTTTTCCCCGGGCGGTACGCTTTGCGGCGTGGATGTCATCCGGTTGCTCGATATTCGCGACAGCGCGCTCTCCGTCGACGAGGTGCTCGCCGCCGTCGGCGACCACGCCGCGGGCGGCACGACCGTTTTCGTCGGCACGGTGCGTGACCAGGACCATGGCAAACCGGTCACGAGCCTGTCCTACTCGGCGCACCCGGGCGCCGTGGACGAGCTTCGCCGGGTGGCCGAGAAGATCGTCACGGACTTCCCCGTCACCGCCCTGGCCGCCGTCCACCGGGTCGGCGACCTGAGGCTCGGCGACGTCGCGGTCGTCGTGGCGGTCGCCGCGCCACACCGGGGCGAGGCGTTCGAGGCCTCCCGCAGACTGATCGACGATCTCAAGAGCCAGGTTCCCATCTGGAAGAACCAGCTTTTCACCGACGGTTCCTCCGAGTGGGTGGGGGCCTGCGCGTGAGGCCGTCCGTCGGCGCGGCGCCGTCCGGGTGCGGTTTCATGACCTGTCGTACGGCATAGGCTTTGTCCATGTCCCGACGAGCGCTGACCCTCATGGTGGCGGGCTTCCTCACGCTCATGTTCGCGCTGGTCGGCGCCCTGCTGCCGGTGCCGTACGTCGTGCTGAGCCCCGGGCCGACCGAGAACACCATCGGCGACGTCGACGGCAAGCCGGTGATCAGCGTCGAGGGGCGCCAGACGTACCCGACCGAAGGCAAGCTCAGCCTCGTCACCGTGGCCTACCAGGGCGGGCCCGGCACCAGGATCGACCTTTTCAGCGCGCTCAGGGGATGGATCGATCCCACCATCGCGGTCGTGCCCGAGGAGACGATCTTCCCTCCGGCGACCACCGCGAAGGAGGTCGAGGAGCAGAACACCCAGGAGATGACGAACTCCCAGGACGACGCGACCGCGGCGGCGCTGACGGAGTTGAAGATCCCCTACAGCTCGATCGTGACCGTGGCCTCCACCGAGAAGGGCCTGCCGGCCGACGGGAAGTTCAAGACCGGCGACGAGATCGTCTCGGTGGACGGCACGCCCGTGTCCGACCGCGAGACCGTCTCCGCCTCCGTCCGCGCCCACAAGCCGGGCGAGCAGGTCGACTTCGTCGTCAACCGGGGCGCCCAGAGCATGAGCGTCGACGTCCCGACCATCGCCGGCAAGGACGGCACGCCCATCGTGGGCATCACCATGAGGGTCGGCTACAAGTTCCCCTTCCAGGTCAAGATCAACGTCGGTGACGTCGGCGGGCCGAGCGCGGGGATGATGTTCTCCCTGGGCATCGTCGACAAGCTCACCCCCGGGGCGATGACCGGCGGCAGGTCCATCGCCGGGACCGGGACGATCACCGCGGATGGCGTCGTCGGCCCGATCGGCGGCATCCAGCAGAAGATGGTCGGCGCCAGGAAGGCGGGGGCGACGGTCTTCCTGACCCCCGCGGAAAACTGCGCGGAAGCGGTCAAGGCGATCCCGTCCGGCCTCAGGCTGGTCAAGGTCGCGACCCTGCGCGACGCCGTCCAGGCGGTCGACGCGATCCGCACCGGCTCGGGCTCCGTGCCGAGCTGCCTGGCCGGCTGACCCCGGAACCGGGCGGCGGGAGAAACCCGGAAAGCGGGACGTGGTGCCCGATTTGGTAAAAGATCTGGCATTCCGGTTCCAGGCCTCGGAACGGGGCACTCATCAGGGCTCTCGTACGTTGGACCCGTGGACCCGAGACCAGCGGGTGTTGTGGCCGGACCGTGCCCGAAAGGCTGAACGCGGCCCAACTCCCGCCGGTGTAGGTTGCCAGACACGGACCGTGCTCTTACGACAAGGGGTTGGCCTTGAGCTTCCGGACCCCCGGAGCCGGCAGGGCAATGCGCTTGCCCCGCCGGCCACGACTGCTAGTTCCCGTCGCGATCGCGCTGGTCGCGATAGTTGCCTTGTTCTTCCTTTTTGCCGGTATTTTCACTGACTACCTTTGGTACGACTCGGTCGACTACACGGCCGTCTTCTCCGGCGTGGTCGTCACGCAGATCCTGTTGTTCGCCGTCGGCGCACTGCTGATGGTCGGGATCGTCGGCGGCAACATGCTGATGGCGTACCGCATGCGGCCGATGTTCGGCCCGGGGATGTTCGGTGGCGCCAGCGGCGCCGACCGGTATCGGATGGCCCTCGACCCGCACCGCAAGCTGATCTTCCTGATCGGCGTGGCGGTGCTCGGCCTGTTCTCGGGATCGTCCTTCTCCGGGCAGTGGAAGACCTGGCTGGAGTTCATCAACGCGACGCCGTTCGGTGAGACCGACCCGCAGTTCAAGATGGACATCTCCTTCTTCATGTTCACCTATCCATTCATCCGGATGGTGCTGAACTTCCTGTTCGTCGCGGTGGTGCTCTCCGCCCTGCTGTCGGCGATCGTGCACTACCTGTACGGCGGGTTCCGGCTCCAGTCACCCGGCGTGCACGCCTCGCGCGGCGCCAGGGCGCACCTGTCGGTGCTGCTCGGCGTCTTCGTGCTGCTGAAGGCGATCGCCTACTGGTACGACCGGTACGGGCTGGTCTTCTCCGACCGGGGATTCCGGCACGGCGCCTCCTACACCGACGTCAACGCGGTGCTCCCCGCGAAGAGCATCCTGGCGATCATCGCCCTGATCTGCGCGATCCTGTTCTTCGCCGGGGTCGTGCGATCCGGCGGCATGCTGCCCGGCGTCGGCTTCGGCCTCCTGGTGCTCTCGGCCATCCTGATCGGCGGGGTCTACCCGGCCCTGGTCGAGCAGTTCCAGGTCAAGCCGAACCAGCAGGGCAAGGAGCAGGAGTACATCAAGCGCAACATCGACGCGACCCGAAAAGCCTACGGCGTCAACGACGCCGAGGTGATCGACTACACCGCTCAGGGCGACCCGAGCAAGGTCAACGTCACCGCCGACAGCTCCATCTCCGGCGTGCGCCTGCTCGACCCGAGCCTGGTCGCCAAGACCTACCAGCAGAAGCAGCGGATCCGCGGTTACTACGACTTCCACGAGCCGCTCGACGTCGACCGCTACCCCGACGCGAACGGCACGATGCGCGACACCGTCGTGGCCGTGCGAGAGCTCACCGGACCGCCCGCAGAGCAGAACAACTGGATCAACCGGCACCTCGTCTACACCCACGGCAACGGCTTCGTGGCCGCGCCCGGCAACGAGGTCGACTCCGAGGGCCTGCCCAACTTCGACGCCAAGGACATGCCGGTCACCGGCGCCCTGGTGGACCGGACGAAGCTCAAGGAGTCGCGGATCTACTTCGGCGAGGCACCCGGCTCGACCGAGTACGTCGTCGTCGGCGGCACCGGCCAGCAGAAGCAGGAGCTCGACTACCCCGAGAGCGGCGGCACCGGCCAGAAGAACACCACCTACGACGGCAAGGGCGGCGTCCCGGTCGGATCCTTCCTCAACCGGATGCTCTACGCCGCCAAGTACGGCGAGATCAACCTGCTGCTGTCGGGTGACGTCAACGCGAACTCCAAGATCCTCTACGAGCGCAACCCACAGGAGCGGATCGCCAAGGTGGCGCCGTTCCTGAGCCTGGACGACAACCCCTACCCGGCCATCGTCGGCGGCAGGGTGGTCTGGATCGCCGACGCGTACACCACCTCCAACGCCTACCCGTACTCCCAGAGCAAGAGCCTGGAGGCGATGACGCGCGACACCATCACCGACCCGCGCCTGGTGGTCCCGCAGCCGCGCGACCAGATCAACTACATGCGCAACTCGGTGAAGGCCATGGTCGACGCCTACGACGGCACCGTCAGCCTGTACGCCTGGGACGAGAAGGACCCCATCCTGCAGACCTGGCGCAAGGCCTTCCCCGGCGTCATCAAGCCGCAGACGGAGATGTCGACCGAGCTCAGGCAGCACCTTCGCTACCCGGAGGCGCTGTTCAAGGTCCAGCGTGACGTGCTCTCCCAGTACCACATCGCCGACCCGAACGCCTTCTACAGCGGCCAGGACTTCTGGAACGTCCCGAACGACCCGTCCTCGGGCGAGCGCGACATCAAGCAGCCGCCGTACTACCTGTCGGTCAAGATGCCGAAGACCGAGGCGCCCTCGTTCTCGCTGACCACCACGTTCGTGCCGCGCCAGGGACCCAACCTGGCCGCGTTCATGGCCGTGGACGCCACCCCGGGAGACGACTACGGAAAGCTGCGCATCCTGCGCATGCCGTCCAACACCACGATTCCCGGCCCCGGCCAGGTGCAGAACAACTTCCAGAACAAGTTCTCCGGCGAGCTCAACCTGCTCGGACTCGGCCAGGCGAAGGTCCGCTACGGCAACCTGCTCACCCTGCCGTTCGCCGACGGCCTGGTCTACGTCGAACCGGTCTACGTGGAGATCGCGGCCGCCTCCGGCCAGGAGCCGTACCCGATCCTCCGCCGCGTCCTGGTGGCCTACGGCAGCAAGGTCGGCTCGGCCGACACGCTCAAGGGCGCGCTGGAGCAGGTCTTCGGCACCGGCACCCAGGCCGCGCCGCAGGAGGAGACCAAGCCCGGTGAGGCCAAGCCGGAGGAGGCCAAGCCCGCCACCGCGCTGACCCAGGCCATCGACGAGGCGCAGAAGGCGTACGACAAGGCGCAGGCGGCCCTCCAGGCCAACCCGCCGAACTGGACCGACTACGGCAACGCCCAGAAGGAGCTCCAGGCGGCGCTGTCGAAGCTGAAGGGCGCGGAGACGGGGGCGAGCCCCACGCCCACCCCGTCGCCCTCGTCGTCCGGATCCCCGGCGCCGTCGGCGACCCCGTCGGCCACACCGACCCCGTCGGCGACACCGACGCCCACACCGAATCCCTAGGAGATGATCGGGGCCCAGCGCTATTCGATTCGCGTCCACCACCAAAGCCGGGTATGGTTAAGACATACACCGACGCGGGGTGGAGCAGCTCGGTAGCTCGCTGGGCTCATAACCCAGAGGTCGCAGGTTCAAATCCTGTCCCCGCTACAAAATGAAGGCCCCGGTCACCGGAAACGGCGACCGGGGCCTTTTGTATTGCCCTCTGTCTTTCGGGACCCGCCTTTCAAAAAGCCGGTCGCGCCTCTCAGGGCTCCTCCTCCAGGAGACCGATCGCGCCTCTCGCCGGTCACGGCCTACGCCGACGGGCGTAGAGCATCCATCACCCACGGTCTGACGACCGGCCCACGTGCCAGGGACAACCCTTGAGCCGTACGGGAGATGCCGGGCCTCCCACCCGCTTCTTCCGCCGATTCCAGACTTGAGTCGAGCGGTGAAAGGCAGATGGAATGCATACGGATCCCACATCCGGCGAGACCTCGACCACCGGCAGCAGGGCCGTTCCCGTGCCCGGACCCCGCGGGTCCAGGACAAGGGCCGTGCTCGGGGTCGTACTGGCCCTGCAGGTGCTCGCCATCGCGTTGCAGGGCCTGACCGCCGGGCAGCTCCTCGGTGGCTCCACGGGCGCCCTGAGCCTGCACGGCACGGGCGCCCTGCCCATCCACGTGCTCGGGCTCATCCAGCTGGTGACCGCGGTGGTGCTCTGGCGTCCGGGCCGCGGTCCCGGCTGGCCCGCCCTGGCCAGCCTCGTCCTCTTCGTCGGCGGCTTCGCGCAGTCGATGACCGGCGGCGGGGGCGTCACCGTCATCCACGTGCCTCTGGCCCTCGGGCTCATGGCGCTCACCGTGAGCATGCTGATCTGGGCGATCACACCGAGACCCGAGCCTTCGCGGGCGGGATAACGAAGGGCGCGCCACCCCGCGGTCCCGCGTTGATTTGCAGCCGGAGGGGGAATCCGGATATTGTTCAAACACACACCGACGCGGGGTGGAGCAGTTCGGTAGCTCGCTGGGCTCATAACCCAGAGGTCGCAGGTTCAAATCCTGTCCCCGCTACCAATCGGAAGGCCCTGATCTCCCAGAGATCAGGGCCTTCCGCATTTCCGGACGCTACCGCTCGGCCGGGGCATCGCACAGTCATAGGCTCCGGGCGTACGGAAGGTGCCCGAGTCCGAGAGGTAGCGTGCCGCTGTGGCCGAAACGTCCGAACCCGTCCTGCGCTGGCGCGTCCGCCGCGACCTCCTCGTCATGAAGATCGTCGGCGCGCTCGCCTTCGCGGTGCTCACGGTCCTGACCCTCGGCGATCCCCGGGGCGCGATCCTGGCCGGTGCCGCGTCCGCGGTCCTGGCGGCGCTGGCGGTGCGCGATGTCCTCGCTCCGGTACGGCTGACCGCAGACGGTGAGGGCCTCGTCGTGGTGAGGGGCTTCGCCGGATCCGAGCGGGTGCCGTGGAGGTCCGTCGAACGCATCCGGGTGGACACGCGGACCCGTTTCACCTCGCGTACGGAACTCCTGGAGATCGACACGGGGGAGGGGATCCACCTCCTCAGCCGGTTCGACCTGGGGGTGCCGTGCCAGCAAGTAGCCGACGAGCTCCGCTCGTTCCGGACGGGTTCGTAGGCTGCCAGGACCTCGGCGGCCGTGGCCTTCCCCCGGATGCGTCCTCGGGCTCCGAGCCGGAGACCCGGCGCCGGCGGGCGGCTGCCGGGCCTCGGCCCGCGATGGCGTTCTTCAGGCTTCGACCCTCGGTTTCAGGCTCTGACCCTCACCCGGCGATGTCTCGGGACGAAACTCGGCTTGGTACGGCGTACCAGCAGGCGCGCCTTGTAAAAAGCCCAGCTGGTGAGGAAGGCCCCGAAGGAGACCTGCCCGATCCACGTCCACGTCGAGGTCTCGACGGCCGCGAACATCACTACACCGGTCCAGACAAAGCCGAAGACGCCCACGAGGGTCGCCGCAGCCCAATTCAGCCCTCGCTGCAACATGCCTGGAGTCTTACAGATCTTGGTTCAAGCCCAGGTCAATGACGCGGAACGCCTCATCGTGGGAGGCTACGGCTTGTGCCGGCACACCTCCGAGCGCGAGACCCGCCGGTGTTCATCGGGGTCGCTCCAAGGGGATTCTCCTCAAGACAGGCCAACAGTGCCGCCGCGGTGTGGGCGTCGCCGAGGATCCGGTTCACCTCGTCCTCGGATGTTGGGAGCTGGCCGCGCTTGGCGAGCTCGTCGGTGAGGAAGGTCAACGGCTCCGGGTAGCCGGCCGCCTCCGCGGCGACCGTTGCCCGAGCCGCGGTGAGGAGACGCAGATAGTAGGCGCGGAGGGTCGCCTCTCTCATACGTGCGTCCTCAAGGTCGTTCAGCAGAGACCTGGCAACCCTCAGCAGGTCACCTGGATGGTCGGCCTCCGCGTCGATGTGCGCGCGGATGTCGTCGAACTCCGAGCGGGTCATGGTGCTCACCTCCACGGCGGAGTCAGGAATCTGACCCTCGCGCCTACTTCGTATCCAGAGTCGATTGCGAATGGCTTGACGTCTGGTTGCGCGCTTCGACTTCCTACGACTGTTTGGGACGCGCGAGCCTCTGGGATGGTTGGCAAGTTGTCTCTGTGACGTGAGAGTCCTGGTAGTGTTCTTTCCGCAGGGCAGCGGCCCCCCAGGTTTAAACCTCCAGGGGCGGACGAATTGCCCGGCAAACCCTCTCTCCATCCCGGCAAACCGGGCGCGTCCGCACGATTGGACAGCGACCGGATGTTGGAGTAAGTTAGAGGGGTTGCCCTGGAAACGGGGTGGTCGCAATCCTAGCGGGTTCGGCGGGGTCGAGTCGAGCGTCGGAGAATCCGACAGTTTGACACGAAACCGACAGTCCCGATAAGATAGTGATACGAAATGGAACGCCCCGGAGTTCTGACCGGTTAGCTGGTTGGTCAGGGTGATGGTGTACGCGTCCGTTTCTTGAGAACTCAACAGTGTGTTAAAAGCCAGTGCATGAAGCACAACCCCGTCCTACC
>NZ_JBSZKT010000009.1:0-236845 GCF_055690525.1 Streptosporangium sp. H13245
CGTCGCCGACCACGGAGGCCGCGGCCGGTCAGACGATCACGTACTCGTACGCGGTCACCAACACCGGCAACACGACGCTGAACGCGCTGAGCGTGGTGGACACCGCGTTCTCCGGTTCGGGGACGCCTCCGGTGATCACCTGCCCGGTGACGACATTGGAGCCCCAGGACACCACGACCTGCACCAGCACGTACGTGACGACGCAGGCCGACGTGGACGCGGGTTCGATCGTGAACACCGCGACGGCGACGGGCACTCCGCCGACGGGTCCGGCGGTCACGTCGGCTCCGTCGACCGCGACGGTGACCATCGCGGACGCTCCCAGCCTGTCGTTGCTGAAGACCGTTTCTCCGTCGGTCATCACGACCGCCGGGCAGACGATCACCTACTCGTACGCGGTGGTCAACAACGGCAACGCGACGCTGACCGCGCTGAGCGTGACGGACACCGCGTTCTCGGGCACCGGGACACCTCCGGTGGTCACCTGCCCGGTGACGACGTTGGAGCCGCAGGACACCACGACCTGCACGGGGACGTACACGGTCACCCAGGCCGACATCGACGCGGGCTCGATCGTGAACACCGCGACCGGTTCGGCCACTCCGCCGACGGGGCCGCCGATCACGTCCCCGCCGTCGACGTCGACGGCGACCGTGACGGACGCGCCCAGCCTGTCGTTGCTGAAGACGGCGTCGCCGACCACGGAGGTGGCGGCCGGTCAGACGGTGACGTACTCCTACCTGGTCACCAACACCGGCAACACGACGTTGACCGCGCTGAGTGTGGTGGACACCGCGTTCTCCGGTTCGGGGACGCCTCCGGTGGTCACCTGCCCGGTGACGTCGCTGGAGCCCCAGGACAGCACGACCTGCACGGGCACCTACGTGACCATGCAGGCCGATGTGGACGCGGGCTCGGTGGTGAACACGGCGACGGCGACGGGCACTCCGCCGGAGGGCGCGGCGGTCACGTCGGCCGCGTCGACGGCGACGGTGACCATTACGGACGCGCCCAGTCTGGCGCTGCTGAAGACGGCGTCGCCGACCACGGAGGCCGCGGCCGGTCAGACGGTGACCTACTCCTACCTGGTCACCAACACCGGCAACACAACGCTGACCGCGCTGAGCGTGGTGGACACCGCATTCTCCGGCACCGGGACGCCTCCGGTGATCACCTGCCCGGTGACGACGCTGGAACCGCAGGGCACCACGACCTGCACGGGCACGTATGTGACCACGCAGGCGGATGTGGACGCGGGTTCGATCGTGAACACGGCGACGGCGACGGGTACTCCGCCGGAGGGTCCGGCGGTGACGTCGGTTCCGTCGACGGTGACGGTGACCATCGCGGACGCTCCCAGTCTGTCGGTGCTGAAGACGGCCTCGCCGTCCACCACGACGGCGGCCGGCCGGACGATCACCTACTCCTACCTGGTCACCAACACCGGTAACACGACGCTGAACGCGCTGAGTGTGGTGGACACCGCGTTCTCCGGCTCGGGGACGCCTCCGGTGGTCACCTGCCCGGTGACGACGCTGGAGCCCCAGGGCACCACGACCTGCACGGGCACGTATGTGACCACGCAGGCGGATGTGGACGCGGGTTCGATCGTGAACACGGCGACGGCGACGGGTACTCCGCCGGAGGGTCCGGCGGTGACGTCGGTTCCGTCGACGGTGACGATCACCATCGCGGACGCACCCAGCCTGACGCTGCTGAAGACGGCGTCGCCGACGACGTTGACGGCGGCCGGGCAGACGGTGACGTACTCGTACGCGATCGTCAACACCGGTAACGCGACGTTGACCGCGCTGAGTGTGGTGGACACCGCGTTCTCGGGTACCGGTACGCCTCCGGTGGTCACCTGTCCGGTGACGTCGCTGGAGCCGCAGGACACCACGACCTGCACCGGCACGTACGTAGTCACCCAGGCCGACATCAACGCCGGTTCGATCGTGAACACCGGGACGGGTTCGGCCACCCCGCCGACGGGGGAGCCGATCACGTCTCCGCCGTCGACGGCGACAACCACCGTCGCGGAGGCTCCCGGCCTGTCGCTGATGAAGACGGCGTCGCCGGTCACCGCGACGGCGGCGGGCCGGACGATCACCTACTCCTACCTGGTCGTCAACAACGGCAACGTCACGTTGACCGGTGTGGGCGTGGTGGACACGTCCTTCTCGGGCACCGGGGCACCTCCGGTGGTCACCTGCCCGGTGACGACCCTGGCGCCGCAGGCCACCACGACCTGCACGGGCACCTACGTGACCACGCAGGCCGATGTGGACGCCGGTTCTGTGGTGAACACGGCGACGGCGTCGGGCACTCCGCCGGAGGGTCCGGCGGTCACCTCGGCCCCGTCGACGGCGACGATCACCATCGCGGACGCACCCAGCCTGGCACTGCTGAAGACGGCGTCGCCGACGACGCTGACGGCGGCCGGGCAGACGGTGACGTACTCGTACGCGATCGTCAACACCGGTAACACGACGCTGAACGCGCTGAGTGTGGTGGACACCGCGTTCTCCGGCACCGGGACGCCTCCGGTAGTCACCTGCCCGGTGACGACGCTGGAGCCGCAGGGTACGACGACCTGCACCGGTACGTACACGGTCACCCAGGCCGACATCGACGCGGGTTCGGTCGTGAACACCGCGACGGCGTCGGGCATTCCGCCGGAGGGTCCGGCGGTCACGTCGGCCCCGTCGACGGCGACGGTGACCGCCGCACCGGCCTTCGCCCTGACGCTCGCCAAGACGGCGTCGCCGAGTTCGGTGACGGCGGCGGGCCAGACGGTGACCTACTCCTACCTGGTCACCAACACCGGCAACGTGACGCTGACCGGTGTGGGCGCGACGGACGTGACGTTCTCGGGCTCGGGGGTACCTCCGGAGGTCATCTGCCCGGTGACGACGCTGGCGCCGAGGGCCTCGACGACCTGCACGGGCACGTACGTGATCACGCAGGCCGACATCAACGCCGGTTCGGTCGTGAACACCGCGACGGCGACGGGCACTCCGCCGGAGGGTCCGGCGGCGACCTCCGCTCCGTCGACCGCGACGGTCACGGCCGCGGACGTCTCGTCGCTGACGCTCGCCAAGACGGCGTCGCCGACCACGGTGACGACGGCCGGTCAGACGGTGACCTACTCGTACCTGGTCACCAACAGCGGCAACGTCACGTTGACGGGGATCAGCGTGACGGACACCGCTCCTCCGGGGGTGGGGATTCCCGCGGTGGTCGCCTGCCCGGTGACGACGCTGGCGCCGCAGGCCACCACGACCTGCACGGGGACGTACACGGTCACCCAGGCGGGCATCGACGCGGGTTCGATCGTGAACACGGCGACGGCGTCGGGTACGCCGCCGACGGGTCCGGCGGTCACGTCTCCGCCGGCGACGGCGACGGTGACCGTTACGGCGGATCCCACCCTGACACTGTCGAAGACGGCGGCTCCCGGCAGGGTGTCGGCGGCGGGCCAGACGATCACCTACTCGTACCTGGTCACCAACGCCGGCGCCGTCACGTTGCGGGGGATCAGTGTGGCGGAAACGTCCTTCTCGGGTACCGGGACGCCTCCGGTGGTCACCTGCCCGGTGACGTCGCTGGCGCCGCAGGCCTCGACGATCTGCACGGGGACGTACACGGTCACGCGGGCCGACATCAACGCCGGTTCGATCGTGAACACGGCGACGGCGTCGGGCACTCCGCCGACGGGTCCGGTCGTCACCTCCGGCGGGTCGAGCGTGACGGTCACGGTCGCGGGAGGCACGGGGACCAGGCCGCAGGCCGTCGGTGTGGACCGCCAGGAGAACAAGATCCGCAACAACTCGTCGGACTCCACCAAGGTCAAGATCACCGACCGTAAGAACCGCCACCACCGGCACCACGGAGGTCACCACAAGAGGCGCCGCTGAGCGGGCCGGAACCCGCCCCGTCCGGGCGGGTGAAGGTCATCTGAACAACGGGAAGTGATCGGCCCGGCGCCCGTGACGGCGCCGCCCGATCACGGCGACCGGCGGGCCGGGAGAGGACTCACCCGGCCCGCCGACCGGACGGGATTCCGCGGTGGGTGCGACAGCACCCACCGCGGAACGCGTTTCTGGCGCGTGCTCATCGGCGCGGGACGAACCCGCCACGGCACCGAAATGGCCTTATCTGTCATACGAGACAGGAGAGGAGAATTCGCTCCCGATGAGCGTGAATATTACCTCAAAACGGGGTCAGCTTGGACAACGAAGAATGCCGGTCGCCGGGAGTGGTTGTATTCTCGTGGGTGATATGGCGTCCACCGCTCCATGGCAATCGTGAAGAAACGGCTTCGACGGTCGTTCCGCGCATTGAACACGCGGGCTCCGTGAGAATCCGGCGCATCCGGTGGATGCCCTTGGCCCGACGCTACGATTCCGTATCGGCCGAGGATCCGAATATCAGTATAAATCAACTGATGCTGCGGGAGTCATTCAGTGAATATACGATGTGCGTCACCTTCGGTGGTAAAAGCCCCGGTGCTGGTGATGCTGGCCTCAGTGCTGGCGGCCGGATGTTCTTCGAACGTGGACACCATGCGCAACGCCGCGGTGGTGTCGGAGAAGTCACCGGTCGTGGAGCCGACCGAGGCGGCCGCCGAGGCGAACCCGCTGCCGACGAAGATGGCCAATGACCCCGATATCCGCAAGAACATCGTCCAGACCAAGTGCGAGGCCATACCCGGCGGCTGGGGTGCCCAGGGAACGGCGAACAACCCCGGGAAGAAGCCCGTCACCTACAAACTCGTCGTTTACTTCACCACCACCAAGGCGACGACACTCGACTTCGCCCAGACCCTCGTGAAGGTGCCCCCCGGCGAGACGGTCACCTGGAGCGCGAAGAAGCAGTTCCCCGCGAAGAAGGAGATGCTCTGCCCCATGCCCGGGATCAGCGTCGTGTCCTGACGGCACCCACGGCTGCGACAGACGGCCCGGCCCCGGATATTTCGGATGTCAAAGACATGAGGACGCCCCGCCGGTTTTCGGGCCGGTGGGGCGTCCTCACGCGTTCGAGGTGCTAGCGGTACTGGACGAAGACCGGGTTCGAGTAGAACCACAGGTCGTCCCAGGGGCTCTCCTTGCCGTCGGCGAGCGGCTCGGCCTCGTCGGTGCTCGTGCCACGTACGCGGGCGTAGAAGTCGCCTTCCACGTTGCGCAGGGTGTGGCGGATGACGTACTCGCGTCCCGACCTGCGCCAGTCGCGCGGGCCGAAGCGCGCGACGACCTTCGTGGTGGGGTTGGTGTCGGCGTCGAGGTTGCTGCTCGGGCCGGTGACCCGGCCGGTGATCAGGTCGACGCGCCGGACCTCGGGGTGGTCGCCGTTGGCGTTTTTGCCCTCCAGCGGCCGGAACCTGATCTCGATGTCGACGTCGGTACGGTTGCGGCGGCTCACGGTGAGCGTCTCACCCGTGGTGGCCTCGCGGCCCTGGGTGCTCGCCGTGACGTCGAGGCTGGTGATCAGGTCGCCGGTGCCGACCCAGATCCGCCCGTTGCGCAGGCCGTCCATGATGTCGGCGTAGTCCTGCCTGGCCAGCACGTGGGTCTTGCTGTACTCGCCCGGCCAGAAGTCGGCGCCGCCGCGCGTCCAGTGCACGTGCGAGTCCGAGGTCGCCGTGATCCACCAGCGCCGGCCCTCGCCGAGCAGCGAGTCCCAGAGGCCGCCGACGCGGGCGGTCATCTGGTCGAAGCCGCCGTAGGTCGGGTGGTTGCCGTACCCTCCGCGCGCGCCACCGTTGAGCGGGCCCGCCTGGTGGCCGGGAGCGCCCTCGAAGCCGACGTAGATCTCCGGCGCGGCGTTGTTGCCGTTGCGGAACTCCCGGGGGGTGTCCTGCCCGTAGACGCCGAGGCCGGTCGCCGACCGCGCGGCGTGGTGGGCGATGACCAGCGGCTTCTGCCGCATGTCCTTCGCGGCCTTCAGGAACTCCACCATCTTGGCCTCGGTGTCGCGGCTGGGATCGGCGGGGAACGCGTCGTGCTTGGCGAAGCGGCTCTCCAGCTCGAACAGCTGCTGCGCCTCACCGGAGTGGTGGGGAATCATCAGCGTGTGGTGGTCCAGCGCCGGGGCGTCGAACTCCATCCCCCAGAACTGGAGGACCTCGGGGACGAGGACGCGCGAGCGCAGGAGGTCGGGGTACGCCTGCTCAAGGTTCACCTTCGAGTGCGTCGGCCCACCGTGGTCGGTGCACATCGCCCAGCTGAGGCCGAAGTACTTCGCCATGATCGCGTTGGTGACGATCGGGTAGACGGCGTCCGCGCCCTTGCTGAACTTGGGCGGGTTCGTCGACGTGTCGAACTCGCCGCTGTACTCCGAGTGCACGTGGTGGTCACCGGCGCGCCACACCCGGTTGCGGGAGTCACCGCGGCTCTCGCTCCAGCGCTCGGGGTCTCCCTCCGCCCACGCCGCGTTGCCGGTCGCCAGCGGGCTCGCGGCGACCAGCGTCGCCCCGAGGCCGGCGTACTTGACCAACCGGCGTCGCGAGATCGACGACTGCTCGGGGTCTTCGATGTTCTGGTCCTTCACAATAAAACCTTTCGGTCATCTGCAGCTTGGTCCCAATCTGCGAGTCTCGAAGGCCGCCCTGAACGCAGTGTGAACAGGGAACGGTACGGCCGAGAACAACGAGCTCAGGAGGCTGGGAATCACCTGTGTGGCACTCGCGTGCTCGCGCGGACGGGTCCGTCGGCCTACGTTGAACCATGGACGGACGCCAGATCGCCGTAGTCGGCTACGAGGACGCGGAACTGCTCGACATCGCCTGTGTCACCACCAGCCTGGCACTGGCGAACATGATCGGAAGGGTGCGCACCCCGTACCGGACGAGGGTCGTCAGCCCCGGAGGGCATCCGATCACCTGCGCGACGGGACTGACGCTGCAGAGCCAGCAGTCGCTCGAACGGCTCACCGGCCCGCTCGACACGCTGGTCGTCTCCGGCGGGTGGGGGCACGCGCGGGCCGCCGCCAACCCGCTGATCGTCCGACACGTCCGGCGGCTGGCACGGGAGAGCCGGAGGGTCGCGTCGGTGTGCACCGGGGCGAGTGTGCTGGCCGCCGCGGGCCTGCTCGACGGCAGGCGTGCCACCACCCACTGGCGGTTCGCGGGCGAGCTCGCCGCCCGCCATCCCGGCGTCACCGTGGACCCCGCCCCCATCTACATCCGTGACGGCGAGGTGGCCACGTCGGCGGGCGTCACCAGCGCCCTGGACCTGACGCTGGCCTTCGTCGAGGAGGACCACGGCGCCGAGCTCGCCCGGCTGGTCGCACGCGACCTGGTGACCTACCTCCAGCGGCCGGGCAACCAGGCGCAGATGAGCATGTTCATCGCCGCCCCACCCCCCGAGCACGACCTGGTCCGCCGGGTGGTCGACCACATCAGCGCGAACCCCGGCGGCGACCTCACCGCGGCCGCCCTGGCGGACGTGGCGGGCGTGAGCGTACGGCACCTCACCCGGCTGTTCCTCGAGCATCTGGGACAGGCGCCGGGCCACTTCGTCCGGCACGCCCGCACCGAGGCCGCCGCCCACCTGGTGGTCACCACGTCACTGCCGATGCCGGGCGTGGCGGCACGCTGCGGCTTCGGATCCGCCGAGACACTCCGCACCGCCTTCGTGAGCCGGTACGGGGTCCCGCCCTCCCGCTACCGGGCGATCCACACCCGCCGCCTGACCGGCTGACGAACGGCTCGCTCCAGCTCTGCCGGAGACGCCCCCGGGCGTCGGTTCGGATCCGCTAAGAGTTCACCGCACCTTTGGCGATCTTTGCCTTTACCTGACAGCCGCCGAGCGGCGATCCTGACGGATGTCGGTCACCACCGCACCCCCCTTGCAAGGAGACTTCGTGCACACCTCCCAGCGCCCCCGGCCCACCCGGCTGGCACAGCTCACCGTCATCCTCGCCGCCATCGTGTCCCTGACCGGCGTGGTCGGCATCACCCCCGCCAGCGCGTCGGTCTTCAACTCCTGCACCATCTCCCGGTGCTCCGACGCGCGCTCGGCCAACGCGACCTGGGCCTCCAAGGGCTACCCCACCACCAGCGGCTGGTACACCTGGTCGGGTGGCAAGTACAACTACACCGGCGGACGCCACTACAACCGGGAGGGCCAGCTCCCCGCCGGTGCCACCTACTACGAGTACGACGTCTACTCCCGTGCGCGGGGCGCCGCCCGTGACGCCTACCGGATCGTCGTCAACCGCAGCACCGGCGCGACCTGGTTCTCGCCGAACCACTACACCGACTTCTACCGCCTCTAGGACCTTCCATGACATTCGCCGCACGTCCGCTGCCGCCATGGCTGACGGTGTCCACCGGCCCGGCACCCGCGGTCGTTGACGGGCGCGCATGTCAGAACCGCGCCGCCTTCTTCGAGGAGGTGGCGCGGGTCCTACGGCTCCCCGGTTACTTCGGCCGCAACTGGGACGCGCTCACCGACTCCCTGCGCGACACGACCGGTACCGGGAACGTCACCCTGATCGTGGAGCACGCCGAGGAACTCCTCGCCGCCGAGCCCCCCGAACAGTTCGCCACCCTGCTCTCCGTCCTGGCCGATGCCGCCGGTGCCGGGCTGACCGTGACGTTGCACACCGATCCCGACCACGAAACCCCGCTCCGCCGGCGAATCGCCGACGCCCTGACCCGATAGGCCGTACGCGGGGGAGCGGGGAATCGCCGGAAGGTGTGTTCGTTCCGGCTACCCGGAGGCGCCGCGAGCGGAGCGCCCGTCCCCGTGTCCCAACCCGCGAAACACGTCTTACCCGACGTTGTAAATGCTGTAAAGAGCTGTCGTCGACGAATATCCGGGCCGATCTTCACGAAGATATGTTCCGGTGTCACAGGATGTTTCGTTTCATTGTTAGGCCGTGGCAGATTCCTGCCACGAGAGATGCCCCCCAGCCAAAGGCAGAGTCCATGGTGAAGCGCGCCCTCGCAACTGTCGCCCTCTCTCTCGTCGCATTGCTCGGATTAACGCTGCCCGCCTACGCGGTCACACTGCAGCAAAAGCTCGCCGCACTTTCCAGTTTCAGCCAGCCCACCGCGGCCAGCGCCTCCAGCTGGACCTCCGCCTGGCAGAACCAGGGCAGCTGGGCGGACTACGCCTTCGACTGGTCGACCGACCTGTGTTCGGCCAGCCCCGACCAGCCCCTCGGCTTCGACTTCAGAATGCCGTGCCGACGTCACGACTTCGGCTACCGCAACTACAAGGCGGTAAGCCAGTTCCCGGCGAACAAGCCGCGCATCGATGACGCGTTCTACTTCGACATGAAGCAGGTCTGCGCGGGATACTCCACCATCCCCAGGGGCACCTGCAACGGCCTCGCCTGGACCTACTACCAGGCGGTCAAGGAGTTCGGCACCCTCAACGTCACCAAGGCGCAGATCGAGCGGATCCGCCAGGCCGCCGAGCAGTCCGCCCTGACCGAGGAGCAGTCCAACCCGACGGCGGAGCAGCCCGTCCCGACCGCCGAGCAGGCCAACCCGACGGCGGAGCAGACCGCCCCGGCCGCCGGAATGTGACCCATCCCGCTTCCCGCAGGTGCGGGATCGCTCCCACCGCCTGACCCGTGGCGGGCCGGTTTCACACCGGCCCGCCACTCCGCGGTGATCGCGACAACGACCGGGTATGGCAGGTGCGGTGCGACCGTACCCCCGGAGCCGTTCCATGAGCGGACGGGCTGTTCACCGGGGCTGATCCGATCGCAGGGCGGTCCTCGGGAAGCAGGCGTTCGTGAATCGCGAGGTCAGTCGAAGTCGGTGCAGACGGTGTACCAGTGGCCGGTCATGTGGTCGATCGTGGACGCGTGGAAATTTTCCGTGCGCCCATCGCGAGTGTGGGCGAAACCGCATTTTTCGAGCATCCCGCCACTGCCCGAGATGGAGAGTTGGGTGACCCCTCTCCACCGTCGCGCGTCGTCGACCACGAACAGGCCGACGCGCCGCTCCGTCTGTGTCCACTTCTCTCCCTCGGGCAAGGAGTTCGCGTACTCGACGAGCGCGGGTTCCGAGATCAAGAAGGCTGCCCGCATCGGAATTCCCGAACCGGCGAGCAAAAGAGTAAGAGTGCCTACGAGAGGAGGAGTGAGAACCAGTATCACGTCACGCCTGAGTTCGGTGACGGAGACAACCGCCGCCCAGCAGCACAAAGTCAACAGCCATAAGAAGGCGACGGCCAGGGTCATCATGAAATCGCCGCCCGGGGAAATCGCGGCGAGAGTCGTCGTGACGGAGGTCAGAATTATCGGGCCCTGCCACCACCACCTTCTCCTGACCAGGTCTCTCCGCTGCGAGCTCGGTGCTGAGGGCGATGCCATACGAGGATCATATTTACGGTGAATGCGATGACGTGGTCATTCACCTGATCACGGATCGAGAGAGTCGCGGCGGTGTGCGGCAAGGGCATGGCGAGCCGTCATACGCCGCCCATGAGATTCCCGGGCGACGGCCTCGACGGGGGTGGAATCGGGCCGCCCGGGGTGTCAGCGCTGGGCGGCGGCCAGTTTCGCGCGGAGGGCCTCGGCGTCGGCGGGCACTCCCGGCGACTCCCAGAAGTTCTCGATGTTCCCCGCGTAGAGGAGGCCGTACGCGGGGGTTCCCGGCTGGAAGCGCCACCCGTCCGCGAGGGTTCCCACGTCGACGGTGTCGTAGCCGATCCGGTCGAGGAACGCGGTCGCCTCTCCCCGCGCGCCGGCGTCGTCGCCCGCGATCGCCAGGGCGCTGCGGTCCGCCGCGCCGGAGGGCCTGGCCAGTGCCCGCAGATGTTCGAAGTAGATGTTGTTGAAGACCTTGACGACCTTGGCCGTCGCCAGGTGTCGCTGCAGCAGCTCGCTGGACGTGGTGGATCCGGCGTCGAGCTCCGGGAAGGCCCCGTCCCGCTGGGTGTAGTAGTTGTTGGTGTCGAGGACGGTCTTGCCGGCGAGCGGCTCCACCGGGACGTCGCGATAGGCCCGGAGCGGAACGCTCACGACCACCAGGTCGCCGGTCGCGGCGGCCTCGGCGGAGGTCGCGGCGGTGGCCCTCGGCCCGAGCTGGTCGACCAGGTCCTTCAACGTCTGGGGGCCGCGCGAGTTGCTCAGCACCACGTCGTAGCCGGCCGCGATGGCGAGCCGGGCGACGGTGCCCCCGATGTTTCCGCTGCCGATGAATCCAACAGTTGTCATGACAACCATCAACCTCCGCGCCACACCCGGCATTCCCCGCCGTTTTTATGGGACGAGGGCGACGCGGTCGACAGGGCGCGAGAATCGGCCGGTACAGGGCTCCCGCGGGCACCGTACGACGTGTTCGACAGGGCGCGGTAACCCGCCGGTATCGGCCTCACGCCACCGGGCTCCCGCGGGCACCATAAACGATCATGATGTTCTGATCCCGTACGGCCGCGTCACGCCTGCGGTGCGGCGACCTGGGGTCCGTGGCCGGGGGCGACGGATCCCTGCAGCACGAGGGCCGCCCCGCCGATGGCCGCGGAGTCGCGGGGATTGCTCGACAGGTCGACCTGCACCGCGTGGACCTCGCGCGAGAACGCCCGCTCCGCGAGGCGGCGGCGGATCCCGCTGACGTAGAGCGAACCGGCGACGGCGAAGCCGGGCCCCGCGAGCACGAGCGTGTCGAGGTCCCAGAGGTTGGCGAGCGTCATGGCGCCGTCGGCGAGGAGCGAGGCCGACTCGTCGACCAGCGCGCGGGCCTGCCGGTCGCCGTAGATCGCCGCGCGGGCGAGGACGTCGAACGCCCGCGCGTCCAGGTCGCCGGGACGGATCCCCAGGCGGTCCGCCAGATTCGGGGTGGACCGGGCGCGGTGGACGAGCGCGGAGGGCGCGGCGTACAGCTCAAGGCAGCCCCGGTTGCCGCAGCGGCACCGCGCGCCGTCGCGGACCACCGAGACGTGACCGATCTCCCCCGCGTTGGAGCTGGCGCCGCGGTGGAGCGCGCCGTCGAGGACGACCCCGGAGCCGATTCCCGAGTTCATGTAGAGGCAGCCGAAGGTCCGCTCCCGCGAGACCTGCCGCCCCCAGAACTCGCCCACGGCCGCGGCGGCGGCGTCGCTGTCGACGAGCACCGGCACGCCCAGCCTGGCGGTCAGGGACCGGCCGAGGTCGAGGTCGACCCATCGCTCCAGGCCCGGGGGCGCGAGGAACCTGCCCCGCGCGACGTCGACGGGACCCGGGCCGACGACGGCCAGCCCCGCCACGCTCTGCGGTGTCAGGCCGAGGCCCTGCGTGACGTCGAGGTAGAGCGCGGCCAGCTGGGCCACGACGTCCTCAGGCTTCCCGGCGGGGGGCGCGGAGACGAGCTCGCGCCCGATCGTGCCGCCGCGCGTGTCCGTCACCACGCACGTGAGAGTGTCGGCGCCGACGCGGATCCCGACGCCGTATGCTGATCGGGAGTTGATCACGAGCAGGGTCCGTGGCTTGCCGCCGGTCGCGACCGTGGCACCGGTCTTGCGCACGACGCCGTCGTCGATCAGGCGGCGGACGATGTTGGAGATCGTCGGCTGGGTGAGCCCGGTCGCCTTGACGAGCTCCACCCGGCTGATCGGCCCCGAGGACCGGATGAGGTCGACGACGAGCGCACGGCTACCGGGCCCCGTGGCCGTGGACTCCCGTCGTGCCACGTTCGACCGCCTCTCGCCCCCGCCGTGTCCACGGCACGACTACGTTACGGGGAACGAGGTTAGTTCATGAAGTCAGGGCACGAGGGAGGGGCGCCGATGGGCGCGGCATCGACGGGTACGGCGGGCACGGAGACACGCCCGCGGGCGGGCACGCCGGTGGGTCTCGCCCTCGTACGCGACGCCGAGGTCCTCGGTGCCGAGCCGTTCTTCCACGAGTTCATCGCGGGCATGGAGCGGGTCCTCGTCCCGCTGGGGGTGCCCGTGCTCCTCCAGGTGGTCGCCACGATCCAGCAGGCGAGCGACCGGATGCGCGCGTGGGCGGCCCACGGGCAGGTGCAGGGGATGATCCTGATCGACCTGCTTCCCGGTGACGAGCGGGTCGCGCTCGTCGGCGAGCTGGGTGTGCCGGCCGTGGTCATCGGCGACCCGGTCACCGCCGGGGGGCTGCCGACGGTGTGGACGCAGGACGAGGTGGCCATGCGCGACGTCGTCGCCGCGCTGGTCGCGGGCGGGCACACGCATCTCGGCCATGTCGCGGGCCCGGCGGAGATGGCGCACACGATCATCCGCCGCCGTACGTTCGACGCCGTCGCGCTGGAGCACGGCGTGCGTACGACGACCTTCGACGGCGACTACTCCGAGGCGGCCGGGGTGCGCGCCGTCACCACCCTCATGGGGATCGACGACCGGCCGACGGCGCTGATCTTCGACAACGACGTCATGGCGCTCGGCGCACTCCACGAGGCGAGCCGCCTCGGCCTGGCGGTCCCGGCCGACCTCTCGCTCGTGGCCTGGGACGACTCGGCTCTGTGCCAGCTCGCGGAGCCCTCGCTCAGCGCCGTGAGCCACGACGTCCAGGCACTGGGCGAGCTGGTCGGGGACACCCTGGCCGGGGTCCTGTCGGGGGCTCCGCCGCGTGTGATCACGGCCGCGCCGGCGACGTTGGTCGTTCGCGGCTCCAGCATTTAATAAATTACTAATCTTTCTTATTGACTCCGGGGTGTCCCTTCCTGCACGCTGTGGTTCGTACGCCTCAGCAACGTCCTTGCAACTCCTGAGTAACCTCCGGGACACATGGATCCCGGCCACCCCCCGGAATGCGAAACAAAGGAAGCCCAATGCACCGCACCACGCCACGGGCCGTACGAGCCGTGGCCGCGTTCGCCGCCGGAGCCCTCGCCCTCTCCCTCACCACCGCCTGCGGCTCCGATGATCCGGCCGCGCCGGGCGGGGCGGCCGGAACGGAGAAGGGCGGCTCCATCGACGTCGTCACCCGCTGGACGTCGGGCAACTCGGCGGCTCCGGCCCAGAAGCGAGTCTTCGACGCGTTCACCGCGGAGACCGGCATAAAGATCAACTCCACCGAGGGCCTTGAGGCCATCGACGACCAGGTGGAGACCGCCGTGGCGGCGGGCAAGTCCCCCGACCTGGTGATCGTCAATCTGTTCGACAAGACGGTGGGCTGGCTGGACGCGGGCGTCACCGTCCCCGTCGACCAGTACGTCAAGGACTGGGGCCTCGCCGACAAGATGAAGCCGGAGGCCCTCGACGAGTGGCGGGTCGGCGGCGTGGCCGGTGGCGAGCTTCAGGGCCTGCCGTTCTCCGGGTTCAGCTGGCCGCTCTGGTACAACACCGACCTGCTGACCAAGGCCGGTGTCACGGCGGTGCCGAAGACGACCGACGAGCTCGTCGCCGCCGCCAAGAAGCTGCGCGCCGCGGGCGTCGGGCCCCTCACCGTCGGCGGCAACGACTGGAGCGGCCAGAAGCTCTTCTACCAGATCGCGCAGTCGTTCACCGACGCCGAGACGATGAAGAAGGTCATGAAGGGCGGCGGCTACTGCGCGACGCCGTCGGTCCTCAACGGGATCAAGCTCTTCACCGACCTGCGCGACGCCAAGGTCTTCGTCGACAACGTCGCCGGTCTCAGCTCCGACGACATGTACGCCTCCTTCTACTCCGGCAAGGCCGCGATCATGTCCGCGGGCTCGTGGGCGTACACGGAGTCGAAGGCCTCGGGCACCGGGATCGAGACGCGCACCACCCTCGGCGGCTTCCCCGCCCCGAGCGGCGCGGCCTACTCGAAGCCGACGGCCTACCAGGGCTTCACCGGCGTCGGATTCATGATCACGAAGCAGGGCGCCCAGCCCGACAGGATCGACAAGGTCCGTCAGCTGGTGACGAAGTTCTACGCGGAGGCGACCCTCGGCGACTTCGTCAAGGACGGCGGCATCCTGCCCCCGACCACCGGTGACTTCGCCTCGTACGCCACCGACCCGCTGCTCGCCAAGTCGCTCGGCCTCGACGCCGCCGTCGACTACGCGGTCCTGCCCGACGTCTGGATCGGCGCCGCGTCCGACCCGATCACCCAGGTCCTGACCGGGGCGTACGGCGAGTCGACCCCGCAGGAGATCTGCGGAGCCCTCGACACCGCCACCAAGGGCTGAGACCCGCCCGCCGAGGTGGGGCCGCCGCGTCCGGCGGACCTGCGTCGCCGCGCCCGGTGCGCCCGCGTCGCCGCGTACGGTGACCTGCGTCGCCGCGTGCGGTGGCCCCGAACCGCTACGCCCGGTGGCCCCACGCCGCCAGGCCCGGCAGCTCTCCGCCGCCGCTCCGACGGTCCCAAGCCGCCGCGTCCGGCGGCCCCACCCTGCCCGAAGGAAACCCACGATGTCATCGACCGGCACCCGGGTGCAGTCGCCCCGGGTCCTCTGGCTGACCGTCCCGTCTCTCGTGTGGTTCGCCGTCTTCTCGGTCGGGCCCCTCGCCGCCATGTTCGTCATCGCGACCCTGCGGTGGAAGGGGCTGCTGTACGAGCCGACGTACATCGGCCTGGAGAACGTCGGGCGCGTCCTCGCCGACCCGACGTTCCACGCCGCGGTGCTCAACAGCGCGATCCAGGTCGCCGTCGCGATCCCGGTGATGATCCCGCTGGCGTTCATGCTCGGCTACCACCTCAGCACCAAGCCCCGCGGCTACCGCGTCCTGTCGGTGCTCTACTTCTCGCCGGGCCTCATCTCGATCTCCATGACAGGGATGATCTTCTACGGGGTGCTGTCCCCCAACGGCGGGGTCAACGGCCTGCTGCGCTCCGTCGGCCTCGACTCCTGGGCCACCGCGTGGCTCGCCGACCCGGACACCGCGCTGGCGACCCTCATCGCCATCGACCTCTGGCGCGGCATCGGCTGGACCGCGGTGCTGTTCGCCGCCCGCCTGTCGAGCCTGCCGGCCGAGGTGATCGAGGCGGCCCAGATCGACGGCGCCGGGCGGCTGCGCACCATGTGGCGGATCGCCTTCCCGATGGTCAAGGACTACGTCCGCACGATGGCGATGCTGCAGTTCCTGTGGACGCTGTTCACGTCGGCGGCCCTGATCCTCCTGCTCACCAAGGGCGGCCCCGGCACCTCGTCGACCACGCTGTCCTACCTGGTCTACGCGAAGGCCTTCTCCCAGCGGGACCTCGGCTACAGCCAGGTGGTCGGCGTCGTGCTCCTCCTCCTCGGCATCGCCGGGATGCTCCTCATCCGCGCGCTGCTGCGCAGCCCCGCCGAGGACGCCCGATGAGCGCGCCGCGCCGCACCGGCGGCCTCCTGGCGAAGGTCCTCTCCTGGTCGTACGCGCTGGTGCTGGCGGTGCCGCTGTACTACCTCGCGGTCAGCGCGCTGAAGTCCAACATCGAGATCTTCACCCGGCCGTTCGCGCTGCCGGCGAAGTGGCTGTGGGACAACTTCGGCACCGCCTGGCGGACCGCCGACCTGGGCGGCGCCCTGCTCAACTCCGTTCTCGTCTCGGTCGTGGCCATCGTGCTGACGCTGTGCCTCGCCGTACCGGCGGCGTACGCGCTGGCACGGACGGACAGCCGCGCCGCCCGCGTGATCACCGGGATGTTCTCCGCGGGTTTCCTCATCCCGCCGTTCGCCGCGCTGATCCCCACGGTCGTCCTGGCGATCGAGATGGGGCTCTTCGGCACGCGCGAGTTCCAGATGCTCTTCCTGCCCGCGAGCGCGCTCCCGCTCTCCGTACTCCTCCTCACGCAGTTCATGCGTACCGTGCCACCGGCGCTGGTGGAGTCGGCCGCGCTCGACGGGGCCGGGCACTGGCGCCTGCTGGTCAGCGTCTTCGTGCCCATCGCGATGCCCGGCATCGTCAGCGTGACGATCCTCCAGTTGCTCACGTTCTGGAACGAGTACCTGTTCTCGCTGACCATCACGGGCACCGGGCCGGACGTGCGGACGGTCCAGGTCGCGCTGCCGACACTCGTCTCCGACGCGACCAACCTCGGCGTTCTCGCCGCGGGCACCGTGCTCACCGTCCTGCCGGTGTACGTCGCGTACTCGCTCATCAACCGTCGTATGCAGGAAGCACTCACCGCAGGGGCGATCAAGGGATGACACAGATCACCACACAGGTAACCACCTCCGCCGCCACCCGGCTCGACCTCGGTGGTGAGTGGGAGCTGACCTGGTCGGCGGGCCCGGACGACGTCCCGGAGGCCGTCCGCGCGGCGGCGATCCCCGCGCAGGTGCCCGGCGAGGTGCACACGGCCCTCCTCGCGGCCGGTCTCATCGCCGACCCCGACGTCGGGTGGGGCGAGCTGGCGCAGCGGTGGGTCGGCCACTCCCACTGGGTCTACCGGCGCCACCTCCGGTGGTCGCCGACGCCCGGGGCACGCACCGACCTCGTGGCCGACGGCCTCGACACGATCGCCGACGTGTACGTCAACGGCCACCGGGTCGGGGTCGCGCGCGACCAGCACCTGGCGTACCGGTGGCGGGTGGACGACGCGCTGGTACCGGGCGACAACCTCGTCGAGGTGCGCTTCGCCTCGGTCTGGGAGGCCGCCCGCGAGCACGAACGCGCGCACGGCCCCCTGCCGAGCCCGTACGACGAGCCCTACGCGCACGTGCGCAAGGCCGCGGCCAACTTCGGCTGGGACTGGGGGCCGCACTACGTCACCGCCGGTATCTGGCGCGACATCCGGCTGGAGACCTACACCGGCCGGATCGACCACGTCCGGCCGCTCGTCCACCTCGACCCCGGTCACACCGTCGCCCACGTGACGGCGCACGTGCGTGTGGACGCGCCCGAGGGTTCCGAGGTGCGCGTCGAGCTGACCGACCCGGCCGGTCGGCGGGCCGGGTCGGTCATCGGCACGGTCGGTGCAAACAGTACGGACGTCGGTGACGAGGTGGCGGTCGTCCTGCGCGTCGAGGACCCCGACCTCTGGTGGCCGATCGGCCTCGGCGCGCAGCCGATGTACCGCCTCCACGTGGAGCTCGGGCACGACGGCGTGGTGCTCGACTCCACCGCCGTCCGGGTGGGCCTGCGCAGCGTCGCGGTCGACGAGGCCCCGGACCCGCTCGGGACGCGCTGGGCGCTCGTCGTCAACGGCCGGGCCGTGCGGGTACGCGGCTACAACTGGATCCCCGACGACACCCTCGCGGGCCGCGTCACGCCGGAGCGGGTGGCGCGCCGGATCGACCAGGCCGTCGCGGGGAACGCCAACCTCCTGCGCGTCTGGGGCGGCGGCCACTTCGCGACCGAGGAGTTCCTCGACGCCTGTGATGAGCGCGGTGTCCTGGTATGGCACGATTTCCTCTTCGCGTGTGCCGCCTACAGCGAGGACGACGAGATGGTCGAGCTGGTGACCGCCGAGGCGGAACAGGCCGTCGCGCGGATGTCGGCCCACCCCAGCCTGGTGCTCTGGTGCGGCGGCAACGAGACCGTCCTCGGCTGGCACCACTGGGGATGGGCCGACCAGGTCGGCGTACGGGGGTGGGGCGCCCGCTACTACCTCGACGTGCTGCCCGGCGTGCTGGCCCGCCTCGACCCGACGCGGCCCTACGTGCCGAACTCGCCCTGGTCGGGTGCCCTCGACGTGGACCCGGCCGTCGACACGCACGGCCTGAGCCACCTGTGGGACGCCTGGAACGAGCGGGACTACGCCCACTACCGCTACCACGACCCGGCGTTCGTCGCGGAGATGGGCTGGTGCGGCCCTCCCGCGTGGACCACGCTCAAGGGCGTCGTCGAGGGTGAGACACCCGGGCCGGACTCGCCGCAGACGCGCCACCACCTGCGGGCGATCGACGGCATGCACAAGCTGACCCGGGGCCTCCAGCCGCACGTGCCCATGCCCCGCGACGAGGCCGACTGGCACTTCGCGACCCAGGTGGTCCAGGCCCGCGCCGTCTCGACCGGCGTCGAGTGGCTGCGCTCCCGCGAGCGCTGCGGCGGGGTCGTCGTCTGGCAGCTCAACGACTGCTGGCCGGTGATCAGCTGGTCGGCCGTCGACGGCGCGGGCGTCGAGAAGCCCCTCTGGCACGCCCTTCGCCACTCGTTCGCCCCCCGGCTGGTCACGATCCAGCCGGTGAGCCCCGGCCCGACCCACGACCCCACCGGCGACGAGGGTCTCGTGCTCGTGCTCGTGAACGACGCGGACGCCGACTGGCGTCCCGACGTCCTCGTACGGCGGGTCGGCCTGGACGGCCACGAGCACGCGCGAACGCGGGTGAAGGCCGTCTGCCCATCCGGCGGCCTCGTCCGGCTCGCCGTCGGCCCCGAGATCGGGACGCCCGCCGACCCGCGGGCCGAGATGCTCGTCGTCGACGCCGACGGGGTGCGGACCACCTGGGCCTACCGCCCGGAGCGGGAGCTGGCGGCCCCGTACCCCGAACAGGCCGTCGGCGTCACGGTCGTCGACGGCGCGCTGCACGTCACGGTCACCGCGACGACCCTGCTGCGCGACGTGTGCGTGTCCGCCGACCGGCTCGCGGAGCCGCTCGGCCTGGAGCCGCCCTCGCTCTCCGTGGACGACGCCCTCGTCACGCTCCTGCCCGGCGAGAGCCACGTGTTCAGAATCACCCGTCGAGACGGTGGCGCGATCCCCCCGGACCGCGCCGCCGCTCTCCCCAGTGCCCTGCTCGATCTGTCGGTCCGGTCCTTCGGCGAGGTCACCGGCCCCATTGGGAAGTCGATCCGCAACAGAGGAACCTCATGAGACACCGAAGGACCCTGAGAATCGCGCTCGGCGCGATACTGAGCGCCGTCATGGTCACGTCGGCGCTGCCGTCGATCGCGGCGGCGCAGTCGGCCCAGGCCGGGCGCGTCATCCACGTGGCCAAGGCCGGAAACGACACGAACGCCGGTACGGAGGCCGCGCCGTACAAGACGATCAACCGCGCGGCGCAGGAGGCGCAGCCGGGTGACAAGGTGGTCGTCCACGCCGGGTTGTACCGCGAGACGGTCAAACCGGCGCGCGGCGGCGACGCCGAGGCCAACCGCATCACCTACACCAACGCCGGTGACGGCGAGGTGGTCGTCAAGGGCTCGGAGGAGATCGACACCTGGGCCCGGCACAGCGGCGACGTGTGGAAGGTCACGCTGCCGGACAGCTTCTTCGGCGGCTACAACCCGTACGCCACCGGGCAGCCCCAGGGCGGCGAGGGCGGCTCCTTCCCGGGCTACACCGCCGGTGACGTCTACCTGAACGAGCAGGCCTACTACGAGAAGGCGTCGCTGGCCAGCGTGCAGTCCGCGGCAGGCACCTGGTTCACCCAGGTGTCCGGCGGTACCACCACCATCTACGCCAACTTCGACGGCGCCGACCCGAACGCCAAACTGGCGGAGATCAACGTGCGCCGCCAGGTGTTCGCGCCCGACGCGTGGGGCCTGGGCTACATCACCGTCAACGGGTTCACCGTCAAGCACGCGGCCGGTACCTACTCCGACTTCCCGAGCAGCCCCTCCCGGCGGCAGGCGGGCGCCATCAGCGTCAACGGCGGCCTGAAGTGGATCATCGAGAACAACACCGTCGTCAACGCGCGCACGATCGCCATCGACATCGGCCTCGGCTGTGACGAGTGGGCCGGAAACCGGCCGGGACAGACCCGGACGCACTTCCGCGACACCGCCAAGTACGGCTCGCACATCGTCCGCAACAACTACATCGGGAAGTCCGGCCAGTCCGGCATCGCGGGCGTCTTCTCCTGGAACTCCGAGATCCTGTACAACCTCATCGAGGACACGAACTACCGCGGCGAGTTCAGCGGCGCGGAGACGGCCCCGATCAAGGTTCACTACATGAACGAGGGGCTCATCAAGGGCAACTACCTCAAGAACTCCAAGGGCGGCAACTCCGCCGGTATCTGGACCGACTGGGGCAACCAGAACGTCCGCGTCACCGGCAACATCGTCCTGAACAGCCCGTGGGGCTACTACGCGGAGGCCGTCCACGGCCCGATCCTCGTGGACAACAACGTCTTCATCGGCAACAGCGACATCCGGATGCTGGACGCCACCGGCGTCGTGTACGCCAACAACATGTTCATCGACAACGGCCGCATCGCGGTGGACGGCGGCGGCCGGGACAACTACTACTTCCAGCCCGGCACGATGAACGAGACGAGCGCGCCCAACCCGGTCCAGAAGTTCTTCTGGTACAACAACCTGGTCCAGGGCTCGACGCTGCCGAACGACGCGGCGGGCAAGACGCACGTCAAGGAGGGCAACTCCACCGGGGTCCTGTCCGGCGTCCAGGTCACCGCGACCAACCGGGAGATGAAGCTCGGCTTCACCCTCGACGCCTCCGGCATCAACGGCCTGAAGCCCGCGACGAAGGCCAGGGTCGGGATCATCCCGCTCGCGGGCGAGAGCATCGCCGCCGACGTGACCACCGACTTCTTCGGCCAGCCGGTGAACGCCGCGAACGTCATGGCCGGGCCGTTCGCCGCCGCGAAGAACGGCGCCAACTCCTTCACGCTGTGGCCCCCGGCGGGCCAGACCGTGCCGGAGCCGCCCGCGCCGCCGACCGACACCCCGGTCAACCTGTCGCTCAACCCCGGCGCGAAGGCCGTCGCCTCCTACGAGGACGCCAACCTGCTCGCCGCGAACGCGATCGACGGCAACGGCTCCTCGCGCTGGTCGAGCGACCACAGCAACGACCCCAACGCCTGGATCCACGTCGACCTCGGCGACGAGTACGACGTGTCCAGGGCCGTCCTGTCATGGGAGGCCGCCTACGCGAAGTCGTACAAGATCCAGATCTCGGACGACGGTGAGCGGTGGTCCGACGCGTTCTCGACCACGACCGGCGCCGGTGGCGTCGAGACCGTGCAGATCCGCAAGAAGGCACGCTACGTCCGCATGCAGGGCGTCCTGCCGCAGACGCAGTACGGGTACTCCCTGTACGAGTTCGAGATCTACGGCACGCCCGTCACGCCGGAGGTCCCGGTCAACGTCGCGCTGAACCGGGCACCGTCGGCGTACACGGCGTCGTCGCAGTCCAACGACGGCAGCGGCGAGACCAACAGCCAGCCGCAGAACGACCGCTCCGCGTTCCGCGCGTTCGACGGCAACACCGCCACGCGCTGGGGCTCCAACCCCGGGGACACCACCTGGATCCAGGTCGACCTGGGCAAGACGTACGTCCTGGACAAGGTCGTGCTCAAGTGGGAGGCCGCCTACTCCTCGGCGTACAAGGTCCAGACGTCGCAGGACGGCGGCACCTGGAAGGACGTCCACGCCCACGACGACTCCACGCCCACCGGCGACCACGTCGACGAGATCACGCCCGGCACACCGGCGGAGGGACGTTACGTCCGCGTGCAGAGCACCAGGGCGGCGACCCAGTGGGGCCTGTCGCTCTGGGAGTTCGAGGTGTACGGCAAGGAGAAGGCGGCCGACACCGCCCCGGACTGGCCGATGACGGCGCAGCTCCAGCTGAGCGACGTGGCGGCCACCGGGGCGAAGGTCACCTGGCCCGCCGCGGCCGACAACCAGGCCGTCACCGGCTACAAGGTCTACCTCGGCCAGACGCTGAAGGCCACGCTCGCGGCGGACGCGCGCACCTACGCCGTGACGGGACTGGCCGCGGGCCGGACCTACAGCGTGAAGGTGACGGCGCTCGACGCCAACGGCAACGAGAGCCAGGGCCTGACGCGGACCCTCACGACGCCCGGCAACCCGGCGACGAAGGCGCTGTCCACCACCTACCCGGCCACCTACAACGACTGGGAGGAGGGCCTGCTCGCCGGTGACGGGAAGCAGGGCGTCATCGTCTTCGGCAACCCGCGTGACGAGACGGTCGTCTTCAACGACCGTGACTTCTTCATGGCGCGGTCGGAGAACCGCCCGCACCGCACGTTCAACACCGTCAGCCCGGCGAACATCAAGCGGATCAGGGACCTGCTGATCGCGGGCAGGTACCAGGAGGCCAACCAGCTCGCGGCCGACGTGCAGGGCTACCAGGGCGGCGGCGAGGGCAGCAAGCACCCGGGCTTCAAGATGACCCTCCAGAGCCCGGCCACGGGCGAGGTCGCCAACTACGTCCGGTCGACCGACTACTCGGCCGGTGTCGTCTCGGTGAACTGGACCGACGACAAGGGCGACTGGAAGCGCGACACCTTCGTGTCGCAGACCGACGGCGTCACCGTCCAGCACCTTCCGGCCCCGGCCGGGCAGAAGCTCGACGTCAAACTCGGCCTGTCCATCGACCCCGGGATGAACCTTCTCAACAAGGGCATGACGGCCGTCAACAACTCCACCGTCGACTACCTCAACCTGCGGGTGAAGTACCCGAACGGCAGCTACAACGCCGGGTACGAGGGCGTCACGCGGATCGTGACGGACGGCGTCAAGACGATGGCCGGCACCGACGTGCAGGTCACCGGCGCCACCTACGTGACGCTGCTGTCGCTGACCCAGCGCTACGACGGCACCTACGAGGGCGGCGTGCCCGCCGAGCAGGACTGGAACAAGCGGCTCCTGCAGACGAAGCTGGCGGCGCTCCCCGGCGACTACCCGACGCTCCTGGGCCGCCACGTGGCCAAGCACAGCGAGATCTTCGACCGGGTCTCCGTCGACTTCGGGGCCACCCCCGAGGACCGCTCGAAGTCCAACGAGGAACTCCTCGCCCAGCAGAAGACCGCGAACACCCCGAACCTGGCGCTGTTCGAGCGCCTGTTCGCCTCCGGCCGCTACCACCTGCTCGGTTCGAGCAGCGCGACGGCCCCGCCCGACCTGCTCGGCAACTGGACCGGTGACAGCAACGTCGGCTGGGACGGCTACTACCACCTGGACGCCAACCTCAACCTGCAGATCTCCGGCGGCAACATCGGCAACATGCCGGAGGTGATGGCGGGCTACTGGTGGATCAACAAGGCGTGGCAGAAGGACTTCAGGACCAACGCCCAGAAGCTGCTCGGCACGCGAGGCATGCTGACGGGCGGCAACACGCCCAACGGCGAGGGCCTCATCTCCAACATCAACTTCGACTACCCGTACCAGTACGTCACCGGCGGCGAGTCGTGGCTGCTCTACCCGTTCTGGGAGCACTACCAGATCACCGGCGACAGGACGTTCCTGGAGCAGCAGTACTACCCGCTGATCAGGGACATGGGTGACTTCTACGAGGACTTCCTCGTCGAGAAGGACGCCAACGGCAAGTACATCTTCTCCGGGTCCATCTCGCCGGAGAACCGCCCGGCGGGCGGCGTGCCGCTCTCGGTCAACTCGGTGTACGACATCGCCGGTGCCCGGTTCGCGCTCTCGACCCTGATCGAGACGAGCAAGACGCTCGGCAAGGACCAGAGCAAGATCGCGCTCTGGCAGGAGAAGCTCGACAACCTGCCGCCGTACCTGGTCAACAACGACGGCGCGCTCGCCGAGTGGGCCTGGCCCGACCTGGCGAACAAGAACGCCTACCAGCACCGGCACTCCAGCGGCCTGATGCCCGTCTGGCCGTACCGCGAGGTCACACCGGAGAAGAGCAAGGCGCTGTACGACGCGGCCAAGGTGTTCCTGCAGAAGAAGGACGGCGGCAGCTACGAGAACGCCGGTCACGGCCTGCTGCACGGCGCGCTGATCGCCGCGAACCTGAACAACGCCGACTCCGTCAACGCGAAGCTGATGCGATTCGCCAAGGACGACTACTACTACAGCAGCCTGTCGACGTCGCACTACAACAACAAGGGCGTGTTCGCCACCGACGTCGTCAACTCCGTACCGACGATCATGATGGAGATGCTGGCCACGACCGACCCCGGCACGCTGGAACTGCTTCCCGCGCTGCCCAAGGGCCTGAAGAAGGGCTCCATCTCCGGCATGCTGGGCAAGAGCCGGTTCACCATCGACGACCTCGACTGGGACATGGACACCCACAAGGTGAAGGTGACGCTGACCTCCGACGTCGACCAGAACCTCACCCTGATCCAGCGCGCGGGCATCGAGCAGATCACCGGCACCGGCGTCCAGATCCAGAACTCGCCGCTCGGCGACATCGCCCGCGTCCTTCCCCTGAAGAAGGACCAGACGGTCACGCTCGACCTGACCCTGAAGGACACCTCGCGGGTCAACCTGGCCCTGAACAAGACCGCGACCGCCTCCTCGCAGTCCGGCGCCGACCAGACGGCCGCCAAGGCGTTCGACGGCGACCCGGCCACCCGCTGGGCCGCGAACGAGAACGCCGACAACTGGCTCCAGGTGGACCTGGGCGGCGTCTACGCCCTGACCGAGGTCGGCCTGCGCTGGGAGGCCTCCTACGCCAAGCGCTACAAGCTTCAGGTGTCGATCGACGGCACGACCTGGAAGGACGTCCACACCCAGGCCAATTCACCCGGCGGCACCCAGAGGATCCCGGTGAACGCGCTGGGCCGCCACGTGCGGATGCAGGGCGCGGAGAAGTCCGGCCAGTGGGGCTACTCGATCTACGAGATGGAGGTCTACGGCCAGGAGGCGCCGAACATCGCCCTCGGCAAGACGGCCACCGCGTCGTCGGCGTCCAACGCCCAGCAGACGGCCGCCGCCGCCTTCGACGGCGACAACACCACCCGCTGGGGCGCGAGCGAGTCGGCCGCCAACTGGCTCCAGGTGGACTTGGGCGACACGTACACCGTCTACCAGGTCGCCATCGACTGGGAGGACTCCTACGCCAAGGGATACAAGGTGCAGACCTCTCCCAACGGCCAGACGTGGACCGACAGGTTCACCGAAACCGCCAGTAACGGCGGCACGGATCTCATCAACCTGAACGCCGACACCCGCTACATCCGGATGCAGGGCGTGGAGAAGTCCGGCCAGTGGGGCTACTCGATCTACGAGATGAAGGTCTACGGAGCCCTCCCGGACACCGCGACCACCATCCTGGTCTCCGGCGTCACGGAGGGCGCCGAGTACGGCGACGGCCAGGACCTCACCATCGGCTGGGAGGTCGTGGGCACCGGCGTCAGGACGGTGACCGGCACGCTGGACGGTCAGCCGTTCACGTCCGGCTCGGTCCAGCAGCTCTACCGGCTGCCGCTGGGCGAGCACACGCTCAATGTCACCATCGAGACCGAGTCCGGCGCCCGGGTCGAGCAGCCGGTGAGGTTCACGACGGTCACCTCGACCGACGAGATCTCCGTCCTGGTCGAACGCTTCAGGACCACCGGAGAACTCGGCGCCACCGGTGCCGCGAAACTGGAGGACAAGATCTCCAAGGTCATGGTGTCGGAGGACAAGGAGCGCGAGCGGGACAAGAAGAAGATCGTCAAGAAGCTCACCCGCTTCGTCGAGGCGGTCAACGACCCGAAGATCGTCCTGAACCCGGCCGTCAAGACGACGTTCCTGCGTGACGCCAACACCCTGATCACCCAGAACGGCGGCGAACCCGTCTAACCGGTTCCATCAGAAGGCCGGCTCCCCGGGGTGCCCCGTACGCTCTCGTACGGGGCACCCCTTCCGCGGTTCCGCGCCACCCGGCTCCCGCGGCCGTCCCACCTGGATCAATTCCTCTTCGCTTTCCCTCTCGCTTTCCCCAAAGCGCCGTTGTGTGCACCACCGGCGCGACGGCCACGCCCGGCAGCACCGGCGACAAGAGCGCCTCGGGCATGGTGATCGCGACGGCCCGTCCCTCAGGGGCGTTCCTGCGATCATCGGTGGAAAACCCGTCACTTGTTGAAGCCCTTGATGAGCAGCCACAACGCCAGCACCATCTCGCTGACCGACAGCGGCGCGATCAGCACGGCGTGCGCCGGCGCGGACACCTCGACCACCCCGAAGAGCACGAGCAGAGCGTCCACCGCGTACGGCACCACCGCGACCAGCGCCCACCCGGAGATCAGCCGCGGCACCAGCGCGCCCCGCCACAGCGCCACGTTGAGCAGCGCCACGGCCAGGCAGAAGAACAGGGAGCTGACCGGATACCCCCAGGTGCCGTACGTGTCGGACCAGGAGGCATCCACGCCGGACGCGGCGACGAGCGGCCCGAGCGCCGACGGGAGCAGCAGCACGACCTCCAGCGTGCGCGCCACGACGTACCCGACGGCCACCCCCTCGCCGTGTTCGCGCAGCACCGGGAAGATCGCCGCCGGGATCATCGCGATGGCGGCGGCCATCACCACCACCAGCAGCGCCCCGGCCCGTGACCGGTCACCTGCCAGCAGTACCGCGCTCAGCACACCCGCCACGGTCGCGATGATGAAGAGGCCCCCGACGATGCGGGCCGTCGTCCGTCTGCTCGTACTCATGCTCACTCCGAAACTCAGGAACTCAGGAACTTGGAAACTCAGGAACTCGGGAACTCGGGAACTTCAGGAACTTCGGGAACTTCGGGAACAACTGAAGACAACCGAAGACGATGAGGACCGCGATGTCCGCTATGGTCCGATCGATGCGGCACCCACCCTGGCCGGGGACGGTGTGCGAACGGTGTACCGGCGGTTGGCCGGGCGAGGGGGCGGCCCGTGGTCCGGATCCGGCTGCTGGGCGGCGTGACCGCCGAGACCGACGACGGCGACCCGATCGACGTGGGCGCGGCCAGGACGCGTACCCTGCTGGCGGCCCTGGCCCTGTCGCCCGGCGTGCCCGTGCCGGTCGCGCGGCTGATCGAGCAGGTGTGGGCCGACGCGCCACCCCGTACGGTGGCCAAGACCCTGCAGTGGCACGTCGCCCGGCTGCGCGCGGCGCTGGGTCACGCCGCGATCGGCAGGGCCGGTGCCGCCTACCGGCTTGACCTGCCGCCCGAGGCCGTCGACGTGGGCCGTTTCCGCGCGTACCTGCGCGACGGCGACGCGGAGGCGGCACTCGCCGAGTGGACCGGCGACCCGCTGGCCGGAGTGGACGCGCCGGGCCTGGCCGCGGCGGTGCACGGCCTGGTGGAGGAGCGGCTCGGCGCCCTGGAGTCGGCTCTGGAACACCAGGTGGACCGCGACCCGCACCGGGCCGCCGCCACCCTGACCGGCCTGGTCACCCGCCACCCGCTCCGGGAGGGCCTGTGGGCGCTGCTGATGACCGCGCTGACCCGGTCCGGACGGCGGGCCGACGCCCTGGCCACCTACCAGCGGGCCCGCCGCCACCTGGTCGCCGAGCTCGGCATCGAGCCCGGCCCCCGGCTGCGCGACCTGGAGGCGCGGATCCTGCGCGAGAAGGAGCCCCGGGAGGGCAACCTGCCGCCGAGGCTGGACCCGCTGATCGGCCGCGACGACGCCCTGGCGGCGGTGGCCGGTGCCCTCGCCGGGGCGCCGGTGGTCACCCTGGTCGGGCCCGGCGGCATCGGCAAGACGCGGCTGGCCCTGGCGGCGGCGCTGCGGACCGGTGGCGCCGCCTGGTTCCTGGACCTGTCGGAGATCGCCGACGCCGCCGACGTGCCCCGCGTCGCGGCCGGCACGCTCGGCGTCGCGCAGCGGCCCGGCCGAGGACTGACCGAGTCGGTCGTGGCCGCGCTGGCCTCCCGTACGGCGCTGCTGGTGGTGGACAACTGCGAGCACGTACCGGACGGCGCGGCCGGATTCGTCCAGGCGGTGGCCCGGGGGTGCCCGCACGTACGGGTACTGGCCACCTCACGGGAACGGCTGGCCGTGGACGGCGAGCAGGTGGTGGCCGTCGACCCGCTGGCGCCGGGGGCCGCCGCCGAGCTGTTCCACACCCGCGCGTCCGCCACCGACCTCGGCTACGACCGCCTCGCGCACGCCGCCGACGTGGCCGACCTGTGCCGCCACCTGGACGGCATCCCGCTCGCCATCGAACTGGCCGCCGCCCGCGTCCGCAGCCACCGCCCCCGCGACCTGCTGGCCCGCCCCGGCGTGGCGACCGGTGAGCGCAGGACCGGCGCCCCCAGGCACCGCAGCCTGTACGCCGCCCTGGCCTGGTCCCACGACCTGCTCACCGACGCCGAACGCGTGACGCTGCGCGACCTGTCGGTCTTCCGCGGCCCTTTCCCGCTGGCCGCGGCCACCGCCGTGACCGGGGACGACGCCCTCCTGGGCACCCTGGTCGAACGGTCGATGGTGGCGACCGTGCCCGGGACGCGGTTCCGGTTCCGGCTGCTGGAGCCGATCCGCCGGTTCGCCGCCGCCCAGGGCCCGACCGAAGAAGCCGAGGGACGGCACGCCCGCTGGTGCCTCGTCGAGGTCGCCGAGATCGGCGTGCTGCTGCGCGGTACCCGGGAGGAGGAGGGCGTGGCCCGGCTGCGCGAGCTGTGGCCGAACCTGCGCGCCGCGTTCGGGTGGGCGTGCGCGACCGGCGACGTGACGACGGCGGACGCGCTGGTCCGCCCGGTGGTGACGGAGCTGACGCTGCGCGGCACCCAGGAGATCGGCGACTGGGCCGAGCGCCTGCTGGCCCTGCTCCCGCCAGACCAGGCCGACCTTCTGCAGGACCAAGCCGACCTTCTGACGGACCATGCTGACCTTCTGCGGGACCATGCTGCTCTTTTGCGGGACCATGCTGACCTTCTGACGGATCAGGCCGACCGGCGCGCGTTCTGGCTGCTGTGGGCGGCCGAGCGGCTCACCCAGACCGCCGACCCGGACGCCTTCGCCGCCCTGGCCGCGCCGGACCACCCGCTGGCTCGCTACGCCGCCGCCTACGTGCGCGGCGACGGGCAGGCCCTGGCGGAACTGCTGCCGTCGGCGGCGGCCGGGCTGCGCGAGCGGGAGCCGTACCTGGCGGCGTTCCTGCGGCTGAACGCGGCCGGAACGCTGCTCGGCATCGGCCGCTTCGCGCAGGTGGACGAGGCGGTAACGGTACTGGCCGCCCGCTACCGCGCGGAGGGGCCGCCGACGCTCCACCACTGGGCGCTGCAGACCCTGGCCTACTCGGCCGCGTTCCAGCGCCGCCCCGGCGACGCCGAGCGGTTCTTCGACGAGGCGGCCACGATCGACCTGCCGGAGGGCTCGCTGTCGGCGGGAAAGGCCGTCCAGGCACGTACGGCGTTCCGGCGCGGCGACCACCCGCGCGCGTACCGGTTGCTGCGTGACTACATCGACGAGCTCGTGGCCACCGACAACGTGGTCGCGGCGAGCGTGGTCTGCATCGAGTTCGTCACCATGACGGCGGCGCTCGGCCTGCGGGAGGAGGCCGAGCGGATGCTGGCCTACCTGGAGTCGCGCAACGAGTTCGGCGCGATGGCCGCGCGCCTGCTGGTGCCGTACGCGATGAGCGGGCACACGACGGACCCGGGCCTGACCGACCGGCAGGCGCTCGACTACATGGGCGCGGTCCTGGACCGGCTGACAACCAACCGGGAACGAGGAAACACCGGACGGTAACCCCTCTCCACGGCGGTAAACCGGGTTTGATCCGGTTCGACGGACACGCTTGGCGTGACGGTCAGGCCAGACCAAGCCCAGGACGATGGTCATCCTGGAGCCGGAGCGCCCTCACCGGAGGTGAATGCCGTACATGGCCATAGGGGCGGCGTGGCTGTCGGATCCGATCGTTATCGTGGCGGCACATCCGGAACAGCTGGGAGCGTACACATGGAGATCGGTTATGCCGATGTCGCCTGGCTCGCCAGGGATTACGGACTGGGCGATCTGTGGTGCCTCACTTTTGTTCGTGGGCTGGATGAGGCCGAGGCGCTTCGGCGTGCGGGTGCCGAGGAAAGAAGCATCAGGCCACTCACCTATGAGGAGCTGGTTGACGAGGGGTTGTTCCCCGACACGCTCCTGGCGGGCCGTCTGGGTGATTGGGTCGTGCTCATCGAGGAGTTTGGTTGGGACGCGCTCGACGCCTTGGAAACGCTGTCGGCCGGGTCGGAGGCCGTGTCGGTTCTGCGGCATGACTATGCGACCGATCGCTTCGCGTACGCGGTTGACGGACAGGTGGTGACCTCGTTCAACCCGATGATTCCCGCATGGCGATATGGGAGCGATCCTGATCGGCTGGTGCGCTTGATGAGGGAGGTTGGCGTTGACCCTGCGTACGCGCCGGGAGATGGGGGCGGTGAGGAGAGAACCGCCGCACACCCGGGGGTGGGCGGGGTGCTGATGCTCATGGCGCGGTTGACCGGTGTCATGTTGACTCAGGAGGTCTTGAACGGGCCGCTGCTGGGAGGCGATGTCCGAGCTCGTTGATCATGGTCGCTCGGTATGGAGAAGGTGTCTCTTGTGTTGCTCCGTCAGGGGCAGGTATGCCACAAGCCCTGATCTTGACGCACGAACCGGCTGTACGGGATGGTCATCGACGTGTCCCTGCCGAGCGATGAACCAGCGGTTGAAGTGATTTCCAGCGCGGGTGTGTCCGAGCCGCGTTCACGGTCGTGGACAGTCGTGGTGGCCATGGCCGTGCTTCTCACCGTCGGTGGAGCAGGTGCTGTCTGGTTCTCCGGAACGCGCTCGCAGAGTGTCCTTCCCCCACCGGAAGGCCCCTGGCCTGAGCAGCGTGGGTTCATGGTTCTGCAGTGTTCGGCGGAAGGGCTGACGCCGGAGACTCAGCCGGTTGTCGAGAAGTTCCTTCGCACCTTGCCGGAGATCGAGAACCTCACGGCCTACAGCAAAGCGCAGATGGAGGGAGAGCCGCTGATGACGCGCAATGTCTGCGGCGTCCAGGCGCATTTCGTGGGAACCGTTCGTGATGTGAGTGACATTCCGAAGATCGCGAAAGAGGTGGCGAAGTCGCCGGTTTCCGTGGGTCTGGTGCGGTTGCCCATCAACTTCTGGGCAGGCAAGGCGGACGTACGGGTCATGCTGACCGGCCCGGGTTCCCCCGCTCTCCTGCTCGGCAGGGAAGGAGCTCGTGTGGCGGAGAAGAAGGATATAGAGGTCATTGTCGAGAAAATTCGTCAGACAGTGGACGCTGACAAGATCTATTACGAGGACAGTGCCTTCGCGACGAAGATCAGCGACTCCTACTGCCCTGACCGTCTGTGCGGTTTCACTCCAGGTCCGGTTGATCAGGAGGCCCTCTACGTCAAGACTGATGCTCCCAGCGCAGCCGAGACGCTGAAAAGTGCTCTTGATGACATGCCGGGCGTGGACTACGTCTATCCAGTCACCCCTGACGTGCTGTGACCACCCCTGGCGATGGAGCGGGTGACGAAAATCGAACCCGCGCTGTCAGCCTGGGAAGTGCATCGATCACGCCTCGCGGAGCGGCTGACCTGGATGTCCGGCCGGTCGTGAGCGACCGTGGTTGACCCCTCGACCCCCTGGTCATCCGGGGAACAGCCTGTGACCCGGTCTTCCTCTGGCGATGACGATCTGCCCTTCCCGGAGTCTGCCTGGCCTGTCGGGACTGACGGCGGACAGGGGGATCGGTCTCTATTCAGCCGCTACGATCTGAGCCGTAAGTCGCAGCCGCACGGCGGGCTCCTTGTGGCGGCACCGCACCACCAGTTTGGAAGACTTCGGTACGCGGCCCTGTGAGCTTCCGCGCTCCAGTCAGAGGCGTCTGTGAGTCCCCGTGATTCTCCCTTGGTCCCCGGCCTTACTGGCACGCGAGTGGCACGACCAAGACGCCCTCGACCGTCTGCGCGGGGCTGAGGCACGAAGCCCTGGACCGTCGATCGCACCCGACCCCTTATGGAGACCGGCCACAGCCCGGCGATCGTGAGAGCGGTTCCACTCCGAGGCATCTTGTCTGAGGTTCAGCCTGTGGCAGGATGCCACTATGTCGATCACACGAAAGGGCTATGGCGCGTAGACGTCCGGCTCAAGTTCGCGCTGATGGCCCGTGGCGTTCGCGGGCAACCGCCACCGAAGTTCCCGCAATCCCAGGCCTGTCTTACCGAGGCCGTATCGCAGTCGCTCGTCTGCAGTACGAGCGCTATTGGCCCGGGGCAGTGGAAGAGGCGTTACGCGCCTGGTCGCTGCTCTTACGGAACCCCTGGCATCGGCTTCTCGATCCGGCGCGATCCTGCGGAGAAATGCTGTGCTGTCCCGATCCTGTCGAGCTCCGTACGCTCCTGGACGCCGTGGTTCATGTCCTGCCCAAGAAGGACGCTCACGTGCTCCGGAAGAGGATCGGCGACTTCGACGGTCTCTGGTGGCTGCCCAAGACGTGAGCGCGCAGCCGATGCCAATCCGGAGTATCCGAATGAAGGTGAAGCCACGAGGGCGGCGAGTGCATCGGTTACGGCGAGCACGCGGTGTGGCCACGGCCCGAGTCGCCGCCGACCGGGACCGGCGCCCACGCCGCACGCCCGGTCGGCGGGCGGCAGAGGGCCGGGTACGGCGCGGCGCGCCGCCGTCTTGACCACGTGAGCCGCGCTGATCTATCTGCACACCGAGAACGGGCGGATCAGATGATCGCCGACGGCATGGGAAAGCTCACCGAGGCCGTTCTCAAGAAAGAAGATCCATCGGGATCGAGCACGTAGCGGGTACGGAAGATCGAAGAGGCTCCGGAAACAGCGTCACGACAGAAGAGTTCGGCGGGCTGGGGGCGCCTCTTTCCGCCTGTAGAGGCCCGCCTGTAGAAGCTCCTGACCGATGCCTGGTCCCGCCGCCGCGTTACCCGACCGATACGCTGACGTTCCAACCTGGAACCCTTCGGCAGAGTTGTTCTGATACATGGACCGTTACGAGGGGTTCCATGAGTTCGTACGCGTTCGTCAGCAATCGCTGATGCGGACGGCGTATCTGCTCACCGGGAACGCCCATCTCGCCGAGGATCTGCTGCAGACGGTCCTCACCCGTGTCGCCGTGCACTGGGTCAAGCTCGCAGACGGCGGTAACCCCGAGGCATACGCCCGCAAAGCTCTGGTGAACCAGACCATCTCGTTGCGTCGGCGCAAGCAGGTCGAGTTGCCCGGAGCCGAACTGCCCGAGCAGGCCGAGTCGGGACAGTTGCATGATGAGGCGACCGTGCGCCGTATCGCCCTGCACCACGCGCTGGCGCAGCTCACGCCGAAGCAGCGGGCCGTGATTGTGCTGCGCTTCTACGAAGATCGCACCGAGCACGAGACCGCGCAGCTCATGGGCGTCTCAATCGGCACTGTCAAGAGCCAGACCCACTATGCGCTGTCGAAACTGCGCGCGCTCGCCCCTCAGGAGGTGTATCGATGAAAACGCTACGTGAGGATCTGCGGACGCTGGCCGAGCAGGCGCCCACCGTCGATCTGGCGGCTCGGGCGGTTCAGGGCGCCCGTAGAAGGCGAGTGAACCGCCTGGTCATGGCCACGGCCGCCGTGCTGTGCGTGATCTCCGGTGGCGGCGTCGCGCTGCTCCAGCAGGTGTCCCCCGCACCTCAAATCCTGCTCACGCCTCTGGAGACCACAGTGCTCCCACTGCCGGGGAAGGGAGTCGGACCAGCCGAGCAGGCGTACCGGCCCAGGTGCCGAAGCAACGGCGGGCAGTGCGCCGGGGGAACCTGGCGGATCGTGACGCGTGAAGGCGACACCTACGAGCTGGCCGAGGCGGCGACGGGGCCGCTGGCAGTCACGGCGGACGGCCGCAGGATCGCGTACTACAGCTCGAAGCAGCGCGGGATCGTGGTACGTGACCTGGCGAGCGGCAGGATGTGGAAGTCACCGCTGAAGCAGCCCGAGGAGGACTTCGCGGTCGAATACGCGCTGCGACTGTCGCCCAGCGGGCTACGGTTCGTCGTGTCGGGGTGGGGCGGGCGTCGAGAGCCGAACAAGCTGGTGGACGTGGAGCGCAAGACCGTGACCGACCTCGCCCGGGGGTGGTGGCCGGTGAGCGTGTCGGACGAGTCCGGACCCGTCGTGCTGGCCAAGCCGTATGACATGACCAGCCGGGTGTGGGTGCTCGGCCACGATCCGATCACCATTCAGGACTTCACGTACCACTACAGCGCTCTCGCGCCCGACGGGCGGACGCTCGTCCGGCTGGGGCAGACCTTCGATCGGAATCGAAGGCCGATGGTGCGGGAGGACGGCTCGATCGTCATCTTCGACGCGATTCGTGGCGGCAGGGAGAGCCGTGTTCCGATATCCGGCCTTCCGGAGGGATTCGCTCCTTCAAAGCTCGGGAGTTGGCTGAACGAGACGGAACTGACCGTGCTCGCCGTACCTCAGGAGCCGAACGGGCCGGCGTCGGTGCTGTACGCGGTGGACGTGCGGACGGGCGAGAGCAGGGAGCTGTTCGCGTTGCGGGACGAGGGCTCGTACGTGGTGCCGGGACTCATCCGCTGACCGCGGCCGTATCCGCGCATCACCAGGTGCAGGGCGAGGTCGGCCCCAACGTGTCTGTCAGTTTCAGGGTTGTCATCCTGCCGGAGATCATTGCCGGTGACCTGGTCTGACATCTCCGGCGGTTCGGCGAGCCGGAGCATGACGGCCTGGTCTTCGTGAGGGAGAAGGGCGCCCAGCTCCGGCGCGGCAACTTCACGAAGGTGCTCAAGGATGCCGGGCTTCCGCAGATTCACGTTCACGACCTGGCGGGTCTCCCTTGATCCTCCTCCTGACGGGTACGCAACGGGTTCGCCGCCTGGACTGGGATCGCTCTAGCGTCCAACGTGGGCGATCGTGCCGTCACCTCCGCTCATGCAGTCATCGGCGAACTGGAGCAGGCGATCGATCCAGCGTTTCGGCTCGATGGGGTCGACGTTGAGCTCCTTTAGCCATGACTGTTCCCATAGACCGCCCGGGACCAAGAAATGAGCAGCGTGGTCGGTTCCCAGGCGTTCGTCCAAGTGAAGGAGTGCGCCCATCGCCCAGGACTGGTCGTAGCGGCACTCCGGACGAGGGAGGTAGCGGTCGAGGTAGAGCACTAGAGACTCTGCATCGCTTGCCTCACCGAAGCGAGCGAAGGCGAAACAGTAACCCCTTCCCGCGTAGGGGCTAGCACTTTCCAGGAGCAGTTCGCGGAGCTTGGGACGGAACAGGGTTCGGCGGTCAAGACCTATCAGGTAGGCGGCGACAAGACGGGGTCTCCAATCCAGATTCAGCAATACACCAAGTTCATCGTCCCTGATGTCTTGTGCGTCGTGCGCAAATGAACGGGCGAACACAGCAAGTTCGACCTCGGAGAGGGTACGGAGAAAGCTGCCGCCGAGTAGTTTCAGATAGCGCGGTAGGAGGGGATTTCCCTGTGGGGTGACGCTTTCTTGCGTCGTAACGAAGCGTTGAATAAGGGGCAGTATCTCGGCTTGGCCTTCGGAGTTCATGGAGACATTCTTTCTCATCATTAGGTGTGTTTCCCCCCGTTCCGGCTTGCGGCTCCTGTCAGCGGGCGAGCCCCGCAGCTCCACGCTCACCGGTTTGGAAGATTTCGGTACACGGCTCCCCGAACTGCTGCGGTGCAGGTGAGAGGAAGTTTTCCTTGTCCGTGAGTCCCTCGGCCGCACTGGCACGCGAGCGGCACGTCACCTACGACTCTTGATCGCTGCCTCGATACGTAATCCAATTCCGACGGTCGCGAAGATGAGCGCTCCAAGGAGGGCGTTAGTAGTGAGCTCTTCTTCGATAATGAAGCCGAGGATGGGAACTGCTGCGCTCAGGGCAAGAAGTGCGTTCCCCCACCCGTCCACTGGTTGGGTGTCGTCAGTTGCCTTCCCTTGACGTGCGGCAGGATCTTCTCGTTCAGTCATGGGCTGAGCATCCCATCGGTGTGTGAGGCCAGCAAAGAGATAGACCATGCCACGCACGCCCCCGCCCGCCGGATCTTCTCGTCTGCCCTGTCCCACCCCGGAGGGGGCAACAGCTGTCAAAGCCGTCTTCGCGTGTACGTCGGCCGGTAGGCGTTCCTCGGCCATGGGATGCCAACGGTCACAGACGGCCTTGATCCGGAGGAGCTGAGATATTGGGCTCGCCTGGGGTGTGGCAGGCGGGGAGATCAGGCTTCCACCTCAACCGCCTACGGTCCTCTTGGTGCAACGTCGATCATCCCGAAGCCGAGACCCCCGCCGGAGGCGTTAGCTCCGGAACAGGCGAACAAGCGCAACGGTGATCGCGATGAGGAGGGCACTCGCACCCGCCAGCACGAGAACGAGAAAGACGAGAGCGCCTGGGTGGTTGATGATGGCCCGCTCCTGTTCGACGGGCTGATCATATGCAGGAGTTGGAACCGCAGCGGTGGCGGGTCGGTGGTCGGCGAGTACGTTGGGTACGGCGGGTACGGCGGGTACGGCGGGTACGGCGGGTACGGCGGGTGCGCGGGTCGGTGGACGGCCCGGGTCGCCGCCTGTCGGGGTCGGCGTCCACGCCGCACGCCCGGTCGGCGGGCGGCGGAGAGCCGGGTACGGCGGCGCGGCACGCCGCCGTCTTGCACCACGTGGGCCGCGCTGATCTATCTGCACGCCGAGAACGGGCGGGATCAGATGATCGCCGACGGCATGGGGAGGTTCGCTGAGGCCGCTCTCAAGAAAGATGTTCCACCGCGATCGGGTACGTAACGGGCACAGAAGATCGAAAGCGCTCCGGAAACAACCAAGGCCCCGATCTGGATTCATGTCCTGAACTGGGCCTCTGTGAGTAGAGCGGGTGACGGGAATCGAACCCGCGCTGTCAGCTTGGGAAGTGCGTCGATCACGCCTTGTGGGGCGGCTGACCTGGGCGTTGGGCCGGTAATGAGTGACCGTGGTTGACCCCTCGTCACCCTGGTTAATGGCCCGGCGATCAGAGGTGCGTGCTGGGAGGGTGTTGGTCGTGACGGCCGGACAGCAGGATCTCTCGCAGGCTGCTTCTGAGCAGTTCGACGCTGTCGTCGTCGATCTGGAGATCGATCCGGACGACGGGCTCCACGTTCAGTTCCTTCGCGGCCTCCGCGGTGAAGTGGAGCGTCAGGCGGCCGGAGTCGAGCTCGCAGTGAGTCACGCCGCCGTAGGTGGTGCCCGCCTGGTCCTCCCGGACGATGCAGTACGTGTCCATGCCCAGCTCGATCTCCTGCTCGTTCGTTTCCTCGGTGGACATCATGAAGATCAGGGCGTTCCCGGTGCCGTCCTCGTGTTCGGCCATCCCGAAAACGATCGTCTCCGGCTCCTCCTCCCGGCCGACGGTCCGCGCGACCATGGTTCCCAGAGGAGGCCAAGCGGAGCCGGGCTCGCTGTCCGCCGGTGAGGCGGGGAGGGAGCCGCCCTCAGGCAGGGGCACACCTTCGGGCCAGGCGGCGCGCATCCACGGCGGGGTGAGATCCGGCCTGCGCGGGAACATGGTCAGTTCCTCCACGTAGGCCCGGGCGGGCACCTCGACGGCCTGGGCGAAAGGCAGCTCCATCCCGAAGGTGGGCGGCATCGCGGCGGTGTAGTCCTGGGAGAAAGGCGACTCCATGCCGAAGGTCTCCATCATGGAGTTGTACGACTTCCCGCGCAGGCTGTAGCCGAGCCGGCAGACGAACCACGTCCCCTCGTCCGGCTTGTACTCGGCCACTTTCAGCCGATGGAAAAGGTCACCGAGGTCTTTGCCGTGTCGAATTTCTGGGAACCGTCCGCCATCTGATAGGTGATAGCGGTTATGCCGAAGGTGCCGAGCTGACAGCGAAGGACATCGACCTCCTGCCATCCGTCCGGGGCACCATCTCGTACAGTCCGCCCGATTTTGATGCAGAGTTCGTGCGTGAGGTCGGATGACATACTCACCGTGCCTTTTCCATTGGGCGAACGATAACAGGAGTTTATCGGGCGTCTTTCCAGGCGGTTACGTCCGGTCATGGATGCGCTCAAGCACATGCTTCGCCCGCCGGATCTTCCCGTCTGCCTCGTCCCATCCCGGAGGGTCAAGGCCGTCTTCGCGCGTATCTCAGCTGGTAGACCTTCCCCGGCCATGGGATGCCAGAGGAGTCGAGCTGTTGGACTTGCCCGGGACGTGGCGATGGGAAAATACGGCTTCCACCTCAGCCGGCCCTTTGGCGGATCGGTCGCATCGGGCCAGGCGTGCCCGTTGCTATCGCGTCAAGCATCGAGCGGGTTGCGATATGTGGGACTAGTTACCTAATGCTCGTACATGGCGTAGTTGTAGCGACTGCCGGATGTGCGGGAAGTGTCATCGTTGATATTTGCGTCGAGCGTCCCAGTAGTTCGAATGGCAGAGTCGGCGTGTGCGGCCCCACCCGTGTGACCGCAGCGCCCAGTGAAGTCGAGTGATCGTCGCCACGGGGTCAGGTTTCACCGTCGTCGACAAACGCATCACCCGCTTTCGTCCAGGCATCCTGGGCCTTCGTCGAGGAAGACAAGGAAAAGGAAGACGAGGAGGCGGGTTTTCGTCCGAGGCGGCTTTCCGTCGGGAACCCTGACGAGTCCTTCGGATAAGTACCGTCGTGACAACCATCCATGAACGGGAGCTCGCCTTGGCGGATCCCCCGCATCCCATGGCGACGCGGTCGTCAGTACACGACAGTGCCTGGCGGGCGGATCAGCGAGACGACTCATCGATCATCGAGGCGTCGCTGCGCACGCCTGAGTGCTTCGCGGAACTCTTCGACCGGCACGCTGCCGTACTGCACCGCTACGTCGTCCGACGTCTCGGTCCCGAACACGCGGAAGACGTGGTGGCCGAGACGTTCACCCGGGCGTTCGAGAAGCGACACGGATACGACTTCGGCCGCTCGGAGGCGTTGCCCTGGCTGTACGGCATCACCACGAACGTCATCGGCAGTCACCGGCGGGCGGAGGTCCGGGGTTACCGGGCACTGGCCCGCACAGGTGAGGACCCCGTGGCGGTGGCATTCGACGAGCAGGTGGTCGCCCGGGTCGCCGCCGTGGCCACTCGGAAACGACTCGCTGCCGCGCTGGCGAAGCTGGGGCGTGGTGAGCGTGACGTACTGCTGCTGATCGCCTGGGGCGATCTCACCTATGAGGAGACGGCGCGGGCGCTGGATGTGCCCATCGGCACGGTGCGCTCGCGCCTGTCACGTGCTCGCCGCAAGATCGCCCATGCTCTGGGCGGCGTCAATCCGATCAGTATGAGTTATGAGTGAGGAGACCTCGTGAACGACCTTGATCTGGTCCAGGATCTGCGCTCGGAAGTACGGCAGAGCGATCTCCGTACTCTGCGCGGCGCGCGGGAGCGACTGCTCGCCGCGATGGTTACCGCGCAGCCTCCCCGTCGGCGGCCCCGGCCCATGGTGCCGCGCCTGCTGGGTGTCGGTGCCCTCGGCCTCTCGATCGTTGTCGGTGTCACGGCCCTGCAGGGTCTCGATGGCACCGATTCGAGAGAGGGAACTGTCAGCACTCCGGTCTGGGCTCCGGCGGCCAGCGTAAGAAGCCTGGCAGAACAGGCCTCCACGATGGCCGCGAAGGTGGTGGACGTCTACCCGCGTGCCGATCAGTGGCTCTACACCAAAGGGATCGGCTACCAGTCCGGACAGGAGGGCACGTCGAAGGCGGGCAAGAAATGGACTCACGAACGCTGGCAGCAAGGTAACGGCAAGGGGATGGCGAGCCGTTACAGCGAGGGGAACACCGGGAAGAACGCCCCCCTCGTCACCGGCACCATCAAGAGAAATTCCAATGCCCCCAGGTGGGACGTCGCCTACCTGCGTTCCCTGCCCCTGGACCCGGACGCCCTGTTGAAACGCTTGAGGAAAGACGGTGAGAACCCCTCCGATCACCCCGACCTGCCGGAGGCGTGGATGCTTTTCCAGGACATCCAGCTGATTCTTCAGGAGGGCTCCCCTCCGCCTCGCCTGCGTGCCGCCCTTTACACCGTCGTGTCCGAACTGGAGGGCATCGGGATCGAGGAGAAGATGAAGGACCTGGCAGGCCGTGAAGGCGTGGGAATCTACTTGGACAGGGGGGACGGGACGCGCCACGAAGTCATCGTCGACCCGAGGAGTTACGCGTATCTCGGGGGACGAGAGATCTTCGTCGGGGGCGGCACGCAGGCTCCTCCTTCCCCCAACGGTCAGTACGCCGAAGGTGATGTGATCATCGCGTGGGCCCAGGTGGCTCGTGGCATCGTCGACCACGCCGGTGATGTGCCGTAGCACGTGAGCCGCAAGCCGGAGACTCGCTCTCCGCGATGGTTCTTCCTGCCCGAAGCGGGTGACGTGACCCAACGGGGAACGGCGGTACCCGTCTTCCCGTCTCATCTTGATGCGTGACACCTGTCATCCGAACGTGTCCCCCGGACGGTAGTCATCGCCGGGAACAACGAAACGGAGATGATGGATGGATGACGGATTCGCCGAGTATGTGGCGCACCGGCGCTTACGGCTGTGCCGGATGGCATATCTCCTCACCCAGGATTGGGGCACAGCCGAGGATTTAGTGCAGACCGCACTGTCGAAGGCATGGCTTGCCTGGCGGCGGGTCGAGGGCAACCCCGACCCGTACGTCTATCGGATCATCGTGAACACCCACGCCTCATGGTGGCGAAGGCGCTGGCGCGGGGAGGTACCGGCCGCGAGTATCCCTGAGACGGCCGATCCACGCGACACGGCCGCCGAGGTGGACGATCAGGCCGTGCTGTGGAGCGCGATCGGCACGCTTTCCCCCCGCCAACGTGCGGTGATCGTTCTGCACTACTTCGAGGGACGGACGCTCGCCCAGGTCGCGGACATCGTTGGTTGCTCACCGGGGGCGGTGAAGCGCCAGCTCAGCCGGGCCCTCACCCGTCTTCGAGTCGATCCGGACATGCAGACCATGAAGCTGGAGAGGGTTTAGCGATGAGGCACACCGAGGGTGATCTGCGCAAGCTTCTGACCGAGCACGGCCAGGAACGGGCCCACCACGGACCATCCGTTCATCTCGACGCGATCGTCAAGCGGGGCCGCCGCACACGCCGTATTCGGCGGGCGGTGATGGCCGGGACCGCGGCGGCCTTCGCCGTTGCCGCCGTCGGACTGGTGAACGGCCCGCTGACCGGGCCATCCGGGGGGACCGAGACGACGGTCGCCCAACGTCCTGTGGACTCGGCCCAGGTGCATCCCGGACCGAAGCTCCCCGAAAAGTTTCCCGTGGTGCTGGGAGCCGATAAATTCGATCTCTCCCTCATCCACTCCCAGCGGTTCAAGACGGAGGGCGTCACCTGGACGGTGACCTTCACTCCGACCAGTTTCTTCACCGGCTACAAGGTGGTCTGCGACGATCCCCAGGCTTGGGTTGTCGTCTCACAGCAGCTCAAGAGCGGCGAACCGGGCGGTACGGCCGGACGGTGCAAGGGTTCGGTGGGCGGGCACCACGACAGGCTTTCCGCGCCCTCCGACTGGCTGAGGCGTCCGCAGTCCCTGCAGGTCTGGGTCTTTCCGGCGGACGCCCCGGTCAGGGAGGTGGCGAAAGCCGTCACGGGCTGCCAGTCGCTCGGGACGTCGTCGAAGGGGTGTGACGAGACGGCCCAGTCCCACGCGCTGACGCGCCCCAAGGTGCGCGAACGCCTGCTGGCCGAGATCGGCGAACAACCAGGCGGGTGGGCCGTCGGGGTCTACGACCGCCCCACCACAGCCGAGCCCGCACCGAACGGCGAACCTTCCACGGACGCTGAACCTCCAGCGGAAAGCGCGTCCCCGCCGGCCGGCTGACAAGGAGAGCTTCGGGTGACAAGCGCGCCCCCGATCCACGGGCGACACTCTGACGGCGATGACCGGGGCCTCGCCCAAGGAGCTGCGGATGGGGTATTCCGGCACGAAGGCCGCGATGATCTATCTGCACACCGCCGAGGATCAGGACCGGGCCATCGCCGACGCACTGGGGGAGATCGTCAAGAAAGGGTTCACGTCCAAGGATGACGACGGCGATGATCCGCCCCTCGTCGAGGTCAAGATCACCTGATCTGGCACGAATCTGGCATGTGAGTGAGAATCGGCTCTGAAAACAACGAAGGCTCCGGTCCGGATTCATATCCGGGCCGGGGCCTTTGTGAGTGGAGCGGGTGACGGGAATCGAACCCGCGCTGTCAGCTTGGGAATCATCTACTGACCTTGCCGCCTTGAGCTGGGAAAACAGGGGTGCAGGTCAGAGCGGGTCGAGTCCCCGTGATTCCCCGTGAGTGACCGTGGTTCCCCGCCTGTTCTGGCACGCATCTGGCACGCGATCTTGCGTGTTGCTCAACTCCTGCCTCAAGGTAGACATGGATCCTTCCCTTGGTGCTTACGCGGCAGGGGCGAGCAATCAGCCCTTGGCCACCATCTAAGGTCGGAGCCCTCGCTGGCCCTTCGCGGCCGGCCATGAGGTGGAGAAAACCCCGCATCAGGTCAAGATCCGAAGGCATGATGGCCTTCATGGACGCACTGGCGAAGTCTAAGACACTCATCGTCGATGGATACTCGATCACCGGGACCTCCCATCTGGACATAGAGTTAGAATTTAATGACCTAGGCTCTTGCCCTGCAAGAATAAGCGCCCTAGCGTCTCAGACAATTCTCAGAGCGCAAGAATTTTACCGTACACACCCTAGCTATGAAGCGAACAAGTCATCCACGCTACCACTTGATTCGGTTAGATTTGATGATGATAAAGGGAAGGCGCCATGGGATGAAAGTGCGGGAATCTATGTAGATTTCTACTCGGAGTCGCAAATTTTTGCTCTCTTCGTGTTATCTACACTGCCAGGAATGACGCACCGCAGCCTGAAAAGTATAGTCAATCCTGTGCTTATGCGTTATGGCCTCAGCCTTGTCGGTATCGCAAGCTTGGATGAAGAATTAACTTCGGATGAAAAGCTTCGCGATTTTGCAAGAAATTGGGAGATTCGTACTTCAGTCGAATCTCCTGCTGTCACTATAGCCGATATACATAGGGCACGCAGAGAAATGAGTTACGCTGCCTTTTTTACAGGAGAGGCACTTGCGGTGCCGGAAGTAGCTTTTCAGCTCGCCTCTTCGGGAAATATTGCAGAACTCTTAGGGCGCGACGAATCTCAAACGCTTGAAGTCAAGCGTTCAGCCTATGATCTGCAAGGAAAGCCTGAAGCGCAGTGGAAAATCGAGTTGGCTCAAGACGTCTCTAGCTTCGCTAATGCTGAAGTTGGTGGACTTATAGTGATCGGCATAGAGACTAAAAAGATCGGTGACGTGGAAACTCTGAAGAAAATTCATCCTCTGCCGACTGGCTCGGGACGAGCGAAGCGATATCGGGATGTAGTCAACGGCCGCGTCCATCCTCCTATCGATCGTCTTCGAATCGAATCGGTGGAAACGGAGAGAGGCGAGGTGCTCTGTATTCTAATTCCCACTCAGAAAGAGGAGGATAAGCCTTTTATCGTCGAAGGCGGGCTAGTTAGGGGAAAAGCTAAAGGCCGAGCTTTCCATATTGTTCGGCGTAGGGGCAGTGACACTATGTGGATTGGGGGCCGCGAGCTACATGCAATGATTCTCGCGGGCCGTGCTCTATTGCGTTATGGAAGAATTGCAGATCAATAGCAGCGAGTGGGCGTACACTTCAGTTACTATGCGGGTTCGGTGGGCCGGGACTGAGGAACGAAGTCCTGGACCTTCGATCGCCCCCAACCAGGAACGGGGCCCAGTCATAGTCAGGCGATCGTCGTGCTGCATTGGTATGGCGGCAGTGCGGTACCCCGGGTGGCGGGTGAGGCTCGGTGCGTCGGGCGCTTGGTGCGGCGAGCGGCCCTGAGTCCCGCCGCCGTTCGGGACCGGCGCCCACGCCGCACGCCCGGACGGCGGAGCGGGCGGCGGGCCGTGCGGCGGCGCGGAGCGCTGCCGCCTTGATACCTATGAGAACAATTCGGCAATGTCTAGTGGCGCAACAGGCCGATTGCCCGTTTCTAAATGGACCAATCCCACTGCTTGTCTGATGGAAATTTGTGATCATTTGTCAAATCCGACGACCACTCTCCAGCGCATGGCAGTTCCGAGATCATTCCAATCTGTATGAACCCCGATCATCATATCGGCGCATCACCACCGGGAGCGGTTTTCGGCAAGGTAAGGTTTGGGTGATTCCAACAAGGCGAATCAAGGGATAATCGGCCAGAGAAGTTGAAGTACGGTAAGACGGTAATGAAGTTATCGCAGGGCATTAGATTTTGGTCGACTGCTGTCTCGCCGGGAACCTCAGCTCATTCGCTACCACTTGCCATGAAGCCCCGATGGACAGGGTTGTCAGGCTGCAAGTGCTCGCTTGAGTCCTCATTCCAGTTTGAAAAAAACTCATTTGGAAGAGGTGCGAAATGCATTATTTCCCCTTCTGGGATATCGTCATCTTCTTCGATTGTTAAGTCTAGCGCTGGACCGCCGGTGTGAGAAATTTCAAAGAAGGTTTCTCCTTCAAGGTGTTTCTCGTATTCTGCAGGCAACTCAACAAGGCTTTTGTAGGCGTATTCTTGATCTTCTGATTCCGGATCGCTCTCAGCGCCATCCTTACGGGAAGGCATGTCAAGGCCATACCCGTCAGCTATTGGCCCGGCCACTTCCTTCGCCCGTCGCGCTAATTCCGATAGATCACGTATAATATGCTGCAGATAGCTTGATAAATAATCGAAATGTACGATATCGAAATAGCGGATGCGGTTCATCTCGCGGTAGTTATTTGAATCTACTGGGTCCATCCTGGCGCTTCTCACCCAGGGGAGGCTTAGTAGATGATTTTTGCCGCCAGAAAGAACAGTCCCAATCATTGGTGCCCGAATAACCGCAGCGCAAACGATGAAGTGTATTAAGTAGCTAATATGGCCACCGTGTGTTTTTTCGGTGCTTACCTTATACTGTAGCTTAAGATGGTCGGCCGCCTTCATTAAAGGCAACGTGATTGATCGATACGTCTCCTCGCCGGTAAGTTCGAGTTTTGCGCCTTTGCGGACGGCTTTAGCGAAGGAAACAGCAAAAAGCGTTGGTACGCCACAAAAACTAAGATCGAAGGACCCGAGGACATCATGAATAGGCATCATGAAGGAAAACTCGGTCATTTCCTCGGCTGAGGTGAATATGCGCAGCTTCTCGTGAGGAAGCCCAGCAATCTCCGGATGTCGTGCCCTGGGAACAAAGGTCCCGTTTCGGAGAAAGAAGACAAAAGGGTAGGTGCTTTGCTTGCATTCGATTAGCAAGTCGACCGCTACGCGAATTCGAGCATGCCCTGTTTCGCCTTCACTTTCTCGTTCCTTTTTTGGAGGAACAAACATTTGAGTGTAAATATCTAATGACCGCGAAGTTTTGCTATCCGAATCGATGTATGCCCACTCTTCTTGCAGGAAATTCTCCACACCTTCACGGGCAAGAACGGATGAGATGACGTCGGCTACCTCTGCTTGAAATGGGTAGCCAGACTTGCTGATTGCTTCGAGAAGTGCTTGGCCCGTTACTCCCTCCGAGAGGACCCCATAGGGAGGTATTTCGTCCTCGTTGTGTGCGTGCTCCGCAGGATGATCGCCATGTTCCATGGCAAGCATGTTAGTCCCTCAACGCACAAAAGGCACCCGGTTTACGTGTGATGCTTGATTTGTGAGCCTTTCAATTAACGCCCACTCGGCATCCGTCACATCAAAGCGCGCTACGTCCAAGTTCTATCAGCCACGACCAGCCCGCTACCGAGCCTCACCTAGATCCGAATCCCAAACAGCTCTTAAAACAGCCAATCAAGGAGTTCGGGACGGCGAGTGTTGAGGGCTCGGCGGGCGGCGACATAGCGTTCGTGGAACTCCTCGGCGAGAGCTTCACGACGATAGTGCTGTCGGATGACACGGTCCAGATCTGCGGCGCGGTTGACGAGATCGGTGAGAGATTTGCGGTCGATGTCGAATGCTGTCATTCCTTGCTTTACGGCAGCATCGAGATCGCCGCGTCGGGCATGAATGATGCCGAGGTCTATGTGAGCGTCGGCGACGCGCATGGGAGCGTTTGAAGTGCCGTCCGGTCGGGTGTGCATCTGAATGGTCTCCCGCGCATGTTCTTCAGCACGCTCGTTGTCTTCGAGCCAGGTGTATGCGGTGGCGGCGTAGAAAACCCACTTGGCGTGGTCGAACACAAAGTGATGGTCCGGGTTCCCGGGAAGTGGGAGCTTGGCAAGAGCGTCAGCTCCGCGGGTGAGAGCCTTATCCGCTTCGTGGCGGTCCCCGATTCGTGCTAGACCGCGGGCCTCTTGCAGGGTGAGCTGAACCTGGGCACTGGATTGGCCGGCGACGGCCTGGCCCATGCGGGCAGAGGTGACGACGTCCTCATAGCGGCCCTCGACCAGGGCGAACCACGCCGACATCTCATGTGCCCAGCCCATGAGTTCACCGTGTCCGACCTGGCGACCCATCTCGTAGGCGGCGCGGCGGGCGGTCTCGGCCTCCTCGCGCTCTCCCAGGTCGTAGTGAACACACCCGAGCAAAGCCGTCAGCCATCCGGTGATGACGAGGAGTTCCCGGTGCTGGGCAAGGGTGATCCGTCCGCCGAGTAGACCGTTGACCTGAGAGAGGCGCTTCTGGGTCCGGTCGCGCAATGTGGCGGCCGAAACGACGGGGTAGGCGCGGCAGAGCAGATCGACGGCCTCGGCGAGGGCTTCGAGGGTGCCGGTTCCGACGTCGGACGCCTGGAGCTGCTGGGCGAGTTCCATGGTGCCGTACAGGTCGGCCTCGGCCCGCAACGCGTCCATGGGGATGATGCTGGTGGCCTCAATGAGCTGGTCGGCCCCGCGTCTGTTCGGCCGGAATCCTAGGTCTTCGGGTTGAAGTCCGGTCAACTGGGTGATGGCGATCCGGTACGGAGAATGGGGCCACCTGACCTCTCCGGCCTCCCAGCGCCGAATGCGCTCCTCATCGCACGCCAGAGACTCCCTGATGCCGACCGGCGTTGCGTTGATCCGGTGGGCCAATTCGGCGCGCGTCAGACGGTGCTCGTTACGCCACGCTCGGAGCTGGACGTTGGGGATGTTGTCGGGCATCTAGGGCCTTCCTCCCGGCTGGGGGCTCAAGAGGGGGGATTCAGGGGGGCCGTTTGGGGGTCCTGTCGTTCTCGAATTGCCGGTGGACTTGCCATCAAGCAACACGGTACGTCAGCCCGCTTTCCGCCGCAGGGAACGCGGATCAAATTCGAGGAGATGGCGACGGTGACCCGGCCAGAGGAGACCAGCGAGACACGCCCCTGCCCCGCGTGCCGGGGACGTGGAACCAAGCTGCGCAGCTCGCGCCGTGCCCTTCTCGTCGGCGGGAGCAGTGGTGATCACGAGACGCAGGGAGAACAGGAATGTCTCGACTGCCTCGCAACCGGCCGGGTCGAAAGGAACGTGAGATGAATCCGATCATGCAGACCGCTGCGGCCTGCCTACAGCAGGAACGCCAGCAGAACGAGGCACATGCCCTCACCCGGCTGCGGAACGCGCTGCTGCGGCTCGGCGTACGGGCCGAACTACGCGACAACGACAGTGCGCTGATGATCCCCCGTCCACAGGTGGGACTGCCGGTGTGGGTGTTCATCGGCTATGGCGGTGCCTTCTACTCCTGGCAGTCGGCCGAGAAGCGCCACCCGATCAGCGACGTGGTGGGCGCTGCCCAGGTTCTGGCCGATTACGTCGGTCGATAGGCGGGCGCGGCGGGGTGGTGTCCTTTGGTGCGGAGGGCACCGAAGAGCGTTACCGCTGCCCCGTCGCGTCTGATCACGTCCCGGCAGGTAGCAGAGACGGCGTGCGCGGCCCCACCCGTATAACCGCAACGCCCTTCTTCCCTCTCTCTGCCTGCCGGGACTTTCTCTGTTCTCGTTCCCCTTGCCTTCCGGTGACGTGACAGGCGGGGGAAGCCAGGTTACGCTCTGACTTGGTCAAACAACCTGTCGGGTGATGGACGGTCGTAATGTCATTAGAGTCCGTGCCTCCGAAGTACGCCCAGCTTGTTCAGGCACTTCAACGGCGCATCGAGTCGGGGGACTACCCTCCGGGCTCACTCCTGCCCAGCGAGAACCAGCTCATCAACGAGTTTGGCGTCTCCCGGCCCACCGTCGTCGCAGCATTGCGCGTGCTACGCGAACAGGGCTGGATCGACTCCCAGCAGGGTAAGGGCCGCTTCGTGCGTGGTCGTCCGGCGATGACCTCGATGGAACAGCCCCGCCCCGGACAGGCGTACCTGACCGGTCCCGAAAGTGCCTCCGACGGTGAGGTGGTGGAGGCGGCGGCTCTGGCCGTACCCAATCGCATCGCGGCCCTGCTGGACATCGCCCCGAAGAGCAAGGCGTTCCTGCGACGTCGCCTGGTCAGCCGGAACGGCGAACCGACCGAGATCGTCTCGGTGTGGATGCCGTTGGAGCTGTCCGAGGGCACCGACCTAACTAGCGCTGACCTGTTGACCGAGGGGCTTCGCGAGCATCTCCAGTCGCGCAAGGGGGTGCGCTTCGATCACATCGTGGAACAGATCGTCGCGCGCATGCCCACCGCCGAGGAGGTCAAGCGGCTCGGCATGCCGAAGAACGTCCCGCTGCTGTGTGTCTACGCGGCGGTACGTGACGCGGCCGGCCATGCCCTCGTCGTGGCGGAAGTGCTTCTTCCGGCCGATCGGCATGAGCTGGAAGACGCCTATCCGATCGGTTAGCTCAGTCTCACCCCACGAGCCCGCTTAGGTACTTGACCTACCAAGCGGGCTCTCTTATTCTCAAAGCACTTAATAGGTTAAGTGCCTGTCAGTTGACAAGAGGAGTGCCATCATGGCCTTGCAAGGACCCATCCCCGTCACCTTCGCCCAGGTCTTCCCGCACGGCTGCTACGTCGTCGGGGAAGTCGAGGCGGTCAAGGACTTCGACGCCTCCACCAACGGCCGGTTCGTCCAGTCCCGCGACAAGACCACCGGAGAACTCGTCTGGCAGGTCGCGGTCATGGACGCCGACCCGACCGTCAAGCCCGGACAGAAGACCGTGGCCGTCAAGATCCTCTCTCCGGTCCAGCCCGTTCCGCCGGCCCCATGCCGAACCTGCCCTTCACCCCGGTCGAGTTCGACCACGTCACCGCCACCCCGTACGTCAACGGCGCCGGACGTCTCGCCTACTCCATCAAGGTCCGCGAGATGCGCGCCCCGCGCACCGGTCCCGTCGCCTCCGCTCCCGCCAAGCACACCTCCACCGCTGGAAAGGACGTCGCCTGATGACGCGTCGCAGGACTCACCGCATCAGCACCATCACCCTCAACACCGGCCGTGGCGCCCGCGCCACCAACCACCCCTACCCGGCTCGCCCCCCGGTCCTGGCGCTCGACTTCGGCGCCGTCTCGCTCCTGGTCACCACCTCGGCCGGTGACCTCGTGACGGCCTCCGACGTCGAGTTCGCCCGCCAGCTCGCCCACGAGGCCAACCAGTTCGCCCGCTCGGTCGAGAGCAAGTTCACCGTCCCGGCCAACGAGCCCGAGCAGGGCAAAGCGGCCTGACACGGAAGCGGGGCCGCTGGAACTGGCATTCCGGCGGCCCCTCGTCTCCCCAGACAGCGAATCAAGAGAGGGCTCAAGCTTATGTTCAAAAAACTGCCCGGTGACGAGGCATAACACCTCGTCACCACGACCCCCGACACGGCTGTGGTGTTCCGCCCGGCCGTCCTCAAGACTCCCGCTATCGTCACCATCGTCATCTTCACCTGGCGGCTGCTGGCCGGTGCCGTGCGGCTGCTGTGGCGCTATCCGATCGCCTCACCCGTCGCCGTCGCCCCCGGCGCGCTGAGCTGGCTGTACGGCTGGCAGTGGGGTGTCGCGCTTCTCGTCCTGGTGCCCGTCGCTCTCACCGCATGGCGGCTGGTCGATCGGGCCTCGTTCCTCCGCCTGGTGGGCTGGCGGCTGCTGGCCTGGTGGCGTCGGGTGTGGATCTACCGGCGGCACTGGCAACCGGTGATGATCGTCTCCGGTCTAGGCCGTCACCTGCGGGGCCGTGACTACCTGCCCCGCCTCGTCCGTGTCACCTGCACCTCGTGGGCAGACCTGGTCACGGTGAAGATGCTCGCCGGACAATCGGTCAAGGACTGGTCCGACCGTATCGAGAACCTGGCCCATGGCTTCGGCGCCACCTCGTGCCGGGTGACCGTCGCCCGATCGGGCCGTCTGCTGCTGGCCTTCCCTCGACGCGATCCGCTGGCCGTCCCCTTACCCGCTCTACCGATTCCCGCCGTGGCGTCGGTGGGGCCGGTCGAGATCGGCAAGCAGGAGGACGGCACCCCGTGGCGGCTCAAGGTCCACGTCACTCACGTCCTGGTCGCCGGGGCCACCGGGGCGGGCAAGGGCTCGATCATCTGGTCCACCATCCGGGGCCTGCTGCCTGCCGTCCGCGTGGGCCTGGTGCAGATCTGGGCGTTGGATCCCAAGCTGATGGAACTGTCCTTCGGCCGTGACCTGTTCGACCGCTACGCCGCCGACCCGGCCACGTGCGCCGATCTGCTGGAAGCAGCCGTGAAGATCATGCAGGAGAGGGCAGGCCGGTTCGCCGGAGTTCAGCGCAACCACGTTCCTACCGTCGATGACCCGTTCGTCCTGGTAGTGGTTGACGAGGTGGCGTTCCTGACCGCCTACCAGTCCGACAAGGGGCTCAAGCTCCGCATCTCGGCGGCGCTGGCAACCTTGACCACGCAGGGTCGTGCGGTGGGGGTCGGTGTCCTGGCGGCGTTGCAGGACCCGCGCAAGGACGTGCTGAGCATCCGCAACCTGTTCCCCGACAAGATCGCGCTGCGGCTGGACGAGTCCGAACAGGTGGACATGGTCCTCGGTGACGGCGCTCGGGATCGGGGCGCGCTGGCCGACCTGATCTCACCTCAGCCGGACCTCGGCGCGGGCATCGCCTACACCCGTCTGGAGACCTCACCCGAGCCGATGCGTGCCCGTGCCGGCTACGTCTCCGATGCCGACATCCGCGACATGGTCGCCGTGTTCACCGCTGACACGCTGCCGCTGACGGTCGAGGGGGCCTGATGAGAATCACCCTGCACGGCACCCCGGCCGAGATCGAGGGCCTGCCCTTCCGGCGGCTGCGGACATTCGACGGCTCCGACCTCGCCGAAGTGACGGTGATCGTCGATCTCGACACCGCCCGGCTCCGCAAAGACCCCTACAGCGACGCCTGCCGGATCACCGCTGACGTGGTCGACCGAGAGGAGGCCATGTGACCGACACCCCTCCTGCTCCACCATCCGCCACCCCGCCCGATGGCTCCGACCGCACCTTGCCCCGCCTCGTCCGTGACACTCTGCCGTTCGCGTTGGACGTCGCGATCGAGGTCGCCAAGAACAACGGCGTCTGTATCCGCCCGATCGAGCTGCGGCGCCTCGACACCCATACCGGCACTTCTGAGTCGTTCAACATCCCCTGCGGCGCCACGCAGGAGGCCAAGTGCCCGCCGTGTGCCAACCGCAACCGCCAGCTCCGCCGGGCACAGTGCCGGGAGGGCTGGCACCTCGACCACGAACCGGTCGCCGAACCCAACCCTTCCACCGAAGACCAGCGATGGCTGATCGAGTTCCGGGCCGACGTGCAGGCCAAGCGGGACGAGGTCGAGAGGGACGGGGACGACACCCTCGACTGGGATGAGGCTATCGCGGGCATTGACGCCGAGATCAACGCCGCTGGGATGCGGGGCAACATCCTGGGCGGTCGGTCGACTCCCAAGCGCTCACGCTCGACGAGGCGGCGCCAGGACGCCCCGGATCTGCCCAAGCGGGCCAAGCAGGACACGACCCTCGGGCGGACCTTCATCGCCTCTGACGGCAAGGTCTACCGGCCGTCCCTGTTCGTCACGCTGACGCTTCCCTCCTATGGACGCGTTCGCAACGGCGTCCCGGTCAACCCGAGCACGTACGACTACGCGGCGGCGGCTCGTGACGCCCTGCACTTCTCCAAGCTCGTCGATCGGTTCGTGCAGAACCTTCGCCGGGTGGCGGGCTATGACGTGCAGTACTTCGCCTCCGTCGAACCGCAGAAGCGGCTCGCCCCGCATCTGCACATGGCGATCCGCGGGACCATGCCGCGTGCGGAGGTCAAGGCCATCGCCGCCGCGACCTACCACCAGGTGTGGTGGCCGTCCGTCGATGAGATCCGATTCGACGGTGACCAGCTGCCGGTCTGGAGCGAGCGGGCCGAACGGGCTGAGCCCTACCCCGACGGGCAGGCCGGCGACTACCTCGACCCGGCCACCGGGAAACTCCTGCCCACGTGGAACGAGGTGCTCGACCAGCTCGGCACCGACGAGGCGGCCGAACCGCTGCACGTGGTCCGCTTCGGTGCTCAGGTCGACGTTCAGGGCGTGCTCGCCGGATCGCCGGACGCTGACCAGTGCATCGGCTACCTGTCGAAGTACCTGACCAAGAGCCTCGGCGACCCCCTCGACCCTGAGGACCCGGACCACCACGCCCGTCGTGACCACGCGACCCGGATGGTTGAGGCGCTGCGCTACGAACCGTGCTCGCCGACCTGCCCGAACTGGCTGCGGTACGGCGTGCAGCCCAAAGGGGCCAAGGCGGGCATGCTGCCGGGCCGGTGCAAGGGCAAGGCGCACAAGGCCGAACACCTGGGCTACGCGGGCCGTCGCGTCCTGGTCTCGCGTAAGTGGTCGAACAAGACCCTGCGGGAGCACAAGCAGGATCGGCGGGCCTGGGTGCTCGACATGCTCGGCCTGCCCGACGAGACGGTGACCGATCCACACCGCTACGTGTGGCGGCCGGTCTCGTCCAAGGATCCCAACCGGACCCCGCTGGCCAAACGGCTGCTGCGCGAGGTCGCCAACCGCCAGCGCACCCGCGCACGCCTGATCGAACTCCAGGCCAGAGCGGACGGCCTCCCCGTTCCAGACCTTTCGGCAACTCCGGGACTGGAGGTGGCGGCATGACCAGGAAGACCAGGCAAGAGCCCACCTCGCCTCTCCCGGAACTCGCTCAAGGCCGCTTGCTCACCGTTGAAGAGGCGGCCGAACGGCTGAACACCTCGGTCCGCTTCCCTCGTCGCCTGATCGAGGAACGCCGGATTGCCTTCATCCATGTCGGACGCAACGTCCGCATCCCCGAAGCGGCGCTTGAGGCGTTCATCGCTGCCGGGATCGTCGCACCGATCGCTCCAAGAAAGAGGAGGGCTGCCTGATGGGTGGCAACAACAAGGGACGTCGTCGCCGGTTCGGGGCCGTGCGCAAGCTGCCATCGGGACGTTTCCAGGCTCGCTACACGGGGCCTGACGACGTGGAGCGAACGGCACCGGAGACCTTCGCGAGCAAGACCGATGCGGATGTCTGGCTTGCTCGGAAAGAGGCTGAGATCCACGACCAAGAGTGGACCGATCCGGACGCGGGCAAGGTTTCTTTCCGCAATTACGCGGCCTCGTGGATGACGGAGAGGACGCTCCGTCCCAAGACAGCTCAGCTCTACGAGGGCCTGCTTCGGTTGCACATCATGCCGACCTTCGGCGAGAAGCTCCTGACGGAGATCACCTCACGTCACGTTCGGCAGTGGCACACCAAGCTCCTGGAGAGCGGCCCCGGCGCGTCCACCGTGGCCAAGGCGTACCGGCTGCTGCGGGGCGTCTTGAACACGGCTGTGGAGGATGACCTGATCAAGAAGAACCCGTGCCGGATCAAGAACGCCGGAGTGGAGCGTCCCGAGGAACGCCCCGTGCTGACCGTCTCGGAGGTCTTCGCGCTGGCCGATGTCGTGCCTCGCCGGTTCCGCGCCCTGGTGCTCCTGGCGACTTTCGGCAGTATGCGATGGGGCGAGATCGCTGCCCTCCGGCGTCACAACCTCGACCTCACGGCACGGACGGTGAAGATCGAGGCGTCGGTCTCGGAGATGAGGACGGGGGAGCTCGTCACCGGCCGGCCCAAGTCGGACGCGGGCGCCCGGGTTGTCACTCTGCCTGAGGTCATCGTCGGTGACCTGACCTGGCATCTCCAGCGGTTCAGCGAACCGGAGCATGACGGCCTGGTCTTCGTGGGGGAGAAGGGTGCCCAGCTCCGGCGCAGCAACTTCACGAAGGTCTGGGCGAAAGCGCTCAAGGACGCCGGGCTTTCGCAGATCCACGTTCACGACCTTCGGCACACGGGCAACACCCTGGCGGCGATGACCGGCGCCTCGCTCAAGGAACTGATGGCGCGGATGGGCCACTCCAGCACCAAGGCCGCGATGATCTATCTCCCCACGGCCAAGGATCGGGATCGAGCCATCGCCGACGCACTGGGGGAGATCGTCAAGAAAGGGTTCACGTCCAAGGATGACGACGGCGATGATCCGCCCCTCGTCGAGGTCAAGATCACCTGATCTGGCACGAATCTGGCACGCGAGTGAGAATCAGCTCCGGAAACAACGAAGGCCCCGGTCCGGATTTACGTCCTGACCTGGGCCTTTGTGTGTGGAGCGGGTGACGGGAATCGAACCCGCGCTGTCAGCTTGGGAAGCTGATGTTCTGCCATTGAACTACACCCGCGTGCGGCGTGCCGCGCATCAATACTCTAGCGGAAAGTTGAGCGGCTCTCGTCCCTCCAGGGAGCAAGATTCGTGCCTCCCCGCCGGGAGTGAGGTCCACGCCTCCCCGCCGGAGTCCGGGAGCACAGGAGTCCGGGAGCGCGGAAGAGCGGGAGTCCGGACGGGGGTGCGGCAGTCCGGGAGTGAGGAGTGGGGTTCTTGCGTTGCCTGGGGAGACGGGTTTCGTGGCTCCGGCGTTGGTAGGTTCCACACGTGCTGCTTTCCGATCGTGACATCGCCGCTGAGATCAAGGCCGGAAGGGTCAGGATCGATCCCTTCCAGCCGGAGATGATCCAGCCGTCCAGCGTTGACGTACGCCTGGACCGCTACTTCCGTGTCTTCGAGAACCACCGGTACCCCCACATCGATCCGGCGGTCGAGCAGCCCGATCTGACGCGGATGGTCGAGCCGGACAAGGGGGAGCCGTTCATCCTGCATCCGGGGGAGTTCGTGCTGGCGAGCACGTACGAGGTCGTCACGCTGCCGGACGACATCGCCTCGCGGCTGGAGGGCAAGAGCTCGCTGGGCAGGCTCGGGCTGCTGACGCACTCGACGGCCGGGTTCATCGATCCGGGGTTCAGCGGGCACGTCACGCTGGAACTCTCCAACGTCGCGACGCTGCCGATCAAGCTCTGGCCCGGTATGAAGATCGGCCAGCTCTGCATGTTCCGGCTCAGCTCTCCTGCGGAGTATCCCTACGGTTCGGAGAAGTACGGGTCGCGCTATCAGGGGCAGCGGGGGCCGACGCCGAGCCGTTCGTACCTCAACTTCCACCGGACGCCCATCTGATCTCCACGGCTCCTTGCGGGCCTCGGGAGGGACCGGGCCGAGGGACCCGGATGCCCATCTGATCTTCCCGGCCCCCTGTGAGCCTCGGGAGGGACCGGGCCGAGGGACCCGGACGCGGTTTGGTGGGGGCCGTGATGGAAATCACCCTGGTTTTTCGGGGAGTCGCCTGGTCTGTCCGATCTTGATGGGTATCGGAGAAACGTCGTGGAAGCGGGGACTGTGGAGAGGAGTGCGGGTGGCACGCCGGACGGCGATCCCGGGGAGAGAGTCCCATACGTGACCTGTCTTCGGCATAATGTGGCCGAAAACTAGCAAAAACGGTCACCGGAAAGATGCTCGCAAGACTGCCTCAAGCTGTGTGTCGCCGGGGACCCTCCGGGTAACGACATCACGAAGAGTGCGCGTCTAGCGGGTGAAGTTCGTATTTCCGCTGGTAACCCGTACCCTTCTCTGCGGACCATCCCCGCACATCTGGAGAACGACGTGCGCCTGCGTCTCACACCAAGTGAGGACAGCTACTACGACTTGTTCGCCGACTCGGCGAACAACCTCGTCACAGCGTCCCGTCTGCTGGTAGAGATCATCAGTGACGGATCGGACAGGGAAGCCCTGGCCGAGAAGATGCGCGCATGTGAGCACGCCGGTGACGAGCGCACTCACGCGATCATGAATCGGCTCAACGAGAGCTTCATCACGCCCTTCGACCGCGAGGACATCTACCGTCTCGCCTCGAACCTCGACGACGTGATGGACTACATGGAGGCCGCCGCCGACCTGATCGTCCTGTACCAGATCGACCACCTCCCCAAGGAGGTCGTCCGGCAGGTCGAGGTCCTGGAGCGCGCCGCGGAGCTCACCGCCGAGGCCATGCCCCGGCTGCGTTCGATGAAGAACCTCAACGAGTACTGGATCGAGATCAACCGGCTGGAGAACCAGGCCGACCAGGTCTACCGCCGCCTTCTCGCCAAGCTCTTCGGCGGGGAGTACGACGCGTTGACCGTCCTCAAGATGAAGGAGGTCATCGATCAGCTTGAGATGGCCGCCGACGCCTTCGAGCACGTGGCCAACACGATCGAGTCGATCGCGGTCAAGGAAAGCTAAGTGGATCTCACGCTCGCACTCGTCATCGGCGTGGTGGTCGTGGCGTTGGTGTTCGACTACACCAACGGTTTCCACGACGCCGCGAACGCGATCGCGACCTCCGTCTCGACGCGCGCGCTGACGCCGAGGGCCGCGCTGTTCATGGCCGCGGCCATGAACTTCCTGGGTGCGCATCTCGGTACGCAGGTGGCGGCGACCGTCGGCAAAGGCATCATCGACGCCCCGCAGGGAAGCCACGGCCTCGTCATCGTCGGCTCGGGTCTGATCGGCGCGATCACCTGGAACCTCGTCACCTGGTATTTCGGCCTTCCCTCCTCAAGCAGTCACGCGCTGATCGGCGGTCTGGTCGGCTCCGCGATCGCCTCGGCGAGCACCGTCCACTGGGACGGCGTGCTGGAGAAGGTCGTCATCCCGATGATCCTGTCTCCGCTGATCGGCTTCACCCTCGCCGGACTCATCATGATCGCGATTCTATGGGGGTTCCGGCGCTCCCAGCCCACGAAGACCAACCGGGGCTTCCGCCACGCGCAGACCGTGTCCGCGGCGGCGATGGCGCTGGGCCACGGTCTCCAGGACGCGCAGAAGACCATGGGGGTCATCTTCCTGGCCCTCGTGGTCGGCGGTTACCAGAACGACGGCGACCCGATTCCCCAGTGGGTCATCCTCGCCGCGGCCACGGCCATCTCGCTCGGCACGTACGCGGGCGGCTGGCGGATCATGCGGACGCTCGGGCGCCGGATCATCGCGCTCGACCCGCCGCAGGGGTTCGCCGCGGAGACGGCCGCGGCGACCGTGCTCTACACGGCGGCCATCGGCTTCGGCGCCCCCATCTCGACCACTCACACGATCACCAGCGCGATCATGGGCGTCGGCGCCACCAAGCGCCTGTCGGCCGTGCGCTGGGGCGTCGCGGGCAACATCGTGACCGCCTGGATCCTCACGATCCCGGCCGCCGCGCTCGTCGCCGCGCTGTCCTACTTCGCGCTCCACTGGATGGTCGAGTAGTTCCCGGGGTGACCGCGCCGGACCGGGAAACGAACCCGGTCCGGCGCGTCCTGCTTTCCGCATCCGGACAGATCCCTGCTTTCCGGTACGTCACGCGAGGGACGTCCCCGTTTTCGGGAGATCACGCGGGGGACGTTCCTACTTCCGGTACATCACGTCGACGTCCCAGCGGGTGAAGCCGAGCCTCTCGTACAGGCGGATCGCCGCGGGGTTGCTCTCGTCCACGTACAGCATCACCTGGCTCAGGCCCCGTGACCGCAGGTAGGCCAGGCCCGCGAGGGTGAGCGACCTGCCGAGGCCGCCTCCCCGTTCGGCGGGGTCGACGCCGACGACGTAGACCTCGCCGAGGGGTTCGTGCGCGTGGTCGCCGTCGCCGTGGATCTTGGTCCAGTGGAAACCCACCAGCCGGTCACCGTCGCCAGGGCCGTCCGGCCGTACGCGGTCACCATCACCGCCGTCACCGTCATCGCCGCTACCGGGGGCGCCCGGTCGTACGGCGAGGAAGAATCCGGCCGGGTCGAACCAGGGTTCCCGCTCGCGTCGTTCCAGGTCCTCGATCGTCCAGGCCCCCTGCTCGGGGTGCTGGGCGAAGGCCCTGGCGTTGAGTGCCACCCACGCCTCCCGGTCGGAGGTGCCGGGCTCGAACGTGCGCAGCCGCACCCCCTCCGGCAGGTCGAAGCCGGGGAGGTCGGGGGCGTCGGGGGCCAGGGAGCGGCGCATCCGCCACAGGGACCTGATCCTGTCGAACCCCGCCGACCGGGCGAGGGCCTCGGCGGCCGGGTGGCCGCCGTGCGCCCACAGGCGCAGATGCCCGCCGGTGTGGTCGAGCACGGCCTCCAGCAGTCGCCGCCCGTACCCCCTCCGGCGGAACGCGGGGTGGACGACCAGCTCTCCGCTGGGTCCCTCGACGGGATCGGTCGGGTCGACGTGGGCGTAGCCCGCGAGGTCGTCCCCGGCGTACAGCAGCACGGCTCCGGCCCGCTCGTCGCCGCCGTAGCGCAGGTGCAGCATGACATGTTCGTTGAGCGGCCTGACCCCGTCGGCCTCCGTGGCCGCCTCCACCACCGCGAGGACGCCGGACACCTCTTGTTCGCCGAGCGTCCCCCGGTACTCCACACGCACGTTCATGGTGTGGACTCTAAAGGGGGCAGATGTCTCCCGAGCGCACCGGGGACTGGCAAAAGGCGCCATGTGCCCGCCGGGTGAATCGTTACCTCTCGGTCATTCCTTGCACAGGTAGTCCCTTTAGTGTCGTGGTTCATGATGTCTCGTTCCTTCCAGCGGTTGGCCATGGCGAGCGTGCTCGCCGGGGCCAGTCTCGTGCTCGCGATTGGACCGGCCCAGGCGGGCAACAAGCCCGCCAAGCCTTCCAAGCCCGCCAAGACGGTGCCGGTCCGCCTGCTCTCCCTCAACGACTTCCACGGCAACCTTGAGCCGCCGACCGGTTCGTCCGGCCGTATGGTCGACGAGACCGGCGCCACGGTCGAAGCGGGTGGCGCCGTGTTCGCCGCCACCCACCTCAAGCAGCTCTCCAACAAGAACACGCTGAAGGTCGCCCAGGGCGACCTGATCGGCGCCAGCCCCCTGATCTCCGCGGCCTACCACGACGAGCCCGCGGTGGAGTTCCTCGGCAAGGTCGGCGTCACCGCCTCCGCCGTGGGCAACCACGAGTTCGACGAGGGCTACGCCGAGCTCAAGCGGATCATGAACGGCGGCTGCCACCCGGTGGACGGCTGCTCGCCCGCCGGTAAGTGGAAGGGCGCGAAGTACAGCTACCTCGGCGCGAACGTCATCTTCAAGCGTCCGGTGCGAGGCGCGGAGAAGCAGGCGCTGGAGGCCCTGGGCGGGTCGAACAGCAGCTCGCTGCGGAACCTGCTCAAGGACTACGGCATCCCCGCGCTGCCCCCGGTCGCGATCCGCTGGATGAACGGCGTGCCGATCGGCTTCATCGGCCTGGTCACCCAGACCACCCCGAACATCGTCACCTCCGAGGGCATCAAGGACCTTGAGTTCATCGACGAGGTGAAGGCCGCGAACGTCGCGTCCAAGCTCCTCAAGATCGTCGGTGTCAAGGCCCAGGTCGTGCTCGTGCACGAGGGCGACCAGGTCACCGCGGGCCAGTCGCCCGACGCGTGCGCCGCCCAGCCGGGCGCGGGCAACCGGATCGCCACGCAGGTCGACGCCGAGATCGACATGATCCTCAGCGGTCACTCCCACCAGGCGTACCTGTGCAAGGTGGCCGACCCCAAGGGCGGCACCCGCCTCTACAGCCAGGGCGGCTCCTTCGGCCGGGTCATCACCAAGGTCGACTTCCAGGTGGACGTCAAGACCCGCGACGTCGTGCGCTCGTCGGTCGTGGCCGACAACCAGGTCGTGACCAGGAACGTCACCCCCGACCCGGAGATCGACACGTTCGTCACGACGTGGAAGAACCGCGTCGCGACGGTGGCCAACAGGCCGATCGGCAGGATCACCGCGGACATCAGCTCCGGCCCCTCCGACGCGGAGTCGCCCCTGGGCAACCTCATCGCGGACGGCCAGCTCGCCGCGGCGAAGACCGGCGGCAACGCCCAGATCGCCCTGATGAACCCGGGCGGCGTGCGGGCACCCCTCAGCTACGCGGGCTCGCCCGCCCTTGAGGGCGACGGCGTGGTGACGTACGGCGAGGCGTTCACGGTCCAGCCGTTCAACAACCTCGTGCAGGTGGTCACGCTCACCGGCGCGCAGCTCAAGACCGTTCTGGAGCAGCAGTTCACCGGCGGTCCCAACGCGCAGGCGTTCACCAAGATCCTGCAGCCGTCGTCGAACTTCACCTACACCTACAGCGCGAGCGCGGCGTGGGGTTCGAAGGTCTCCAACATGAAGATCGACGGTGTCGCCGTGACGGGCACCCAGACGATCAGGGTCGCGGCCAACAACTTCCTCGTCGGCGGCGGCGACGCGTTCCTCGCCTTCAAGGACGGCACCGACCTGTGGAGCGGCCCGCTGGACATCGACGCCTTCGCCGCCTACTTCGCGGCGAACCCGTCGATCGCGCCCCCGGTGCCCAACCACATCACGGTCGTTCCGTAACGCGGGCGAAAGGCACGCCACGCCGCGGGAGTCGCGGTACGTCGTGAGAGTGTGACACGAGTGAGAGGCCCATCGGACACGTCCGGTGGGCCTCTCGTATGTCCCGCACGACGCGGGTCCCACTCCGTACCGGTGTCGCCGGGCGCACCACCACACGTCGCGGGCCTCGCGGTGTCGTCGTACGTCGCGAGGTGTCCGGTGACGTCTCGCCGTACGGTGCCGGGTGTTCCGGTCCGGCGCGTCGCCGTCGTCGTACGCCGGGAGTGGTATCCGCGGCCCGGTGAGGGCCGGTGTACGGCCGGGGATGTACGGGTGACCTCCTCCTCGCGGGGGTCGGCGTGGTGAGCGCGGTGACCTACCGTGTCAGGGTGAGGACCCGGAGAACCGACGCGCTGGTGGCGGCCGGTGCGCTGGCGGGGATCGTCGGGGGCACCTACGGCGGGCTGTCCAGCTCGGGGTCCCCCGAGCGCCCGATGGACACGCTCGGCCTGGTGCTGATCACGGTGGCTTCACTGGCGCTCGCCTTCCGGCGGAGCGCGCCGCCGCGGGCGGGAGTGATCACGGTGGCCTGCGCCGTGGCCTACTACGCCTTGGGGTATCCGGGGATCTTCGCCGCCGCGCCCGCCCTGACGTCGATCTACACGGCGGCGGCGCTCGGACGGCGTCGCCTGGCGGTCTGGCTGGCCGTCGCGATGAGCGTGGGGATCTACGGTCTCATCGCGCTGTCCGACGTCGACCCCGCCCCCGACGGAGGGTTCACGCTGCTCAGCGGCTGGCTGGTGGCGGTGGTGGTCCTCGGGGAGACGGCCAGGAACCGCCGCGCGTACCTGGGCGAGGTCGAGAGGCGGGCGGCCGAGGCCGAGCGCACCCGCGAGGAGGCGGCGCTGCGCCGGGCCGACGAGGAGCGGCTGTGGATCGCCCAGGAGCTGCACGACACCCTCACCCACAGCATCTCGGTCATCAACGTCCAGGCCTCCGTCGCGGCGCACCTGCTCGACAGCGACCCCGCGCTGTCCCGCGAGGCGCTGGCCGTGATCAAGGAGTCGGGACGGGAGGCGATGGGGGAGCTCCGCGCCACGCTGGGCGTGCTGAGACAGGCCGAGCCCGACGGCCCCGGGGCGGGCCTCGCCCGGCTGCCCCGGCTCATCGCCAGGGCGGAGGCGGTGGGGCTGCCGGTCAAGGTCCTCGTCGTCGGAGAACGCCGGGACCTTCCCCCGGACGTCGACCGGGCGGCCTACCGCATCGCGCAGGAGGCGTTCACCAACGTGCTCCGTCACGCCGGTCCCGCCTCGATCACGCTGACGACCGAGTACCGGCCTGAGACGATCGTGCTGCGCGTCGAGGACGACGGGGAGTCGTCCGCCGAGGTCACGAGATATGGGATGGGGCTGATCGGGATGCGTGAGCGCGCCGTCGCCACCGGAGGATCGCTCATCGCGGGCCCGCGTCCGCAGGGCGGGTTCACCGTCCGGGCCGAACTGCCCCTGGCGGGACGGCCGTGACCGGGGCGCTGCGGGCCCGTGGTCGGGTGTGGGTGGGTGCGACTGCGCGGGCCTGTGGTCATGCGTGGACGGGGACGACTGTGATCAGGGTCCTGCCGATCCGTGGTCGGGTGGGGGTGGGGCGACGGTGATCAGGGTGTTGCTCGCCGACGACCAGGCGCTGATCCGCGCGGGCTTCCGGGCGCTGCTCGACATGGCCGGTGACATCACCGTCGTCGGTGAGGCGGGCAACGGCGTCGAGGCCGTCGAGATGTCCCGCGCGCTGCGGCCGGACGTGGCGCTGCTGGACGTCAGGATGCCGCTGCTCGACGGGATCCAGGCCACCAGGAGGATCGGCGCCGACCCCGAGCTCGACGCGGTGCGCGTGGTGATCCTGACCAACTACGCCCTCGACGAGTACGTCTTCGCCGCGCTGCGTGCCGGGGCCGGGGGCTTCCTGCTCAAGGACATCGAACCGGCCGAGCTGTTGAGGTCGGTCCGGGTGGCCGCCGCCGGTGACGCGCTGCTCTCGCCCTCCGTGACCCGGCGGCTGATCGAGGAGTACGTGTTCACCCCGCCCAGGCCCGTCGCGGGACCAGGCCTGGAACGCCTCACCGGTCGCGAGCTGGAGATCCTGGCACTGGTCGCCACCGGAATGTCCAACGCGGAGATGGCCGGGCACCTGGCCATCAGCCACGCCACCGTCAAAACCCACGTCAGCCGGTCGATGACCAAGCTCGGGGCGCGCGACCGGGCGCAGCTCGTCGTCTTCGCCTACGAGTCGGGGCTGGTCACACCCGGGACGGCCGGAGCGCCTGGAGCGTCCGGGACGTCCTGAGCCCTCGGAGCCTTCTGAGCCTCCTGGTCGCCCGGCAGCGTTCGGAGAACTCGGAGCGCCCGGAGTATCTGGAGCATTCGGGACGCCTTGAGCGTCCAGGACCTTTTGAACGCTCAGGGACTCCTGGCCGTCCTGATCATCTGTGGGGACCCGGGGCGTGCGGCACCCGTACGCCCGGCTCGTCGTTCGGTGGGCGTGCCTGATGGCGCGTACGCCGTGCAGACCGCGCACGTATCCGCGTGGTACACCCGGGCGCGGAGAGGCCCGGTCCCGCCCTCGCGAGGACCACCGCGGGGGCGGGAACGTGCCACGACCGTTCCCGGTGTTCCCGGTGACCCCTGGAAGCTCCAGGAGCTCCCAGGAGAGGGACCCTAGTGGCGGACGGGCTCGCGCTCCTCGACGGGCTCGTTGCCGCGCTCGGGGACGAACCGGTACCCGACGTTGCGGACCGTGCCGATCAGCGCCTCGTACTCGGCGCCGAGCTTGGCGCGCAGCCGCCGGACGTGGACGTCCACGGTGCGGGTGCCACCGAAGTAGTCGTACCCCCAGACCTCCTGGAGGAGCTGGGCGCGTGTGAAGACCCTGCCCGGGTGCTGCGCCAGGTACTTCAGGAGCTCGAACTCCTTGAAGGTCAGATCCAGCGCCCGGCCGCGGAGCCTGGCGGTGTAGGTGGCCTCGTCGATCGACAGGTCACCGTTGCGGATCTCGTCCGGCACCTCCTCGGCGGCGGACAGGTTGAGCTTGCCCACGGCCATCCTGAGCCGCGCCTCGACCTCGGCGGGCCCGGCGGTGTCGAGGATGACGTCGTCGGCACCCCACTCCGCGGTCAGCCCGGCGAGACCGCCCTCTGTGACGATCACCACCAGGGGGCAGGCGACGCCCGTGGTGCGCAGCAGCCGGCACAGGCTTTTGGCCTGGACGAGCTCGCGGCGCGCGTCCACCAGAATCGCGTCGGCGGGCGGGGCGTCGAGCAGGGCGGATGCCTCCGCGGGCGCGACCCGTACCGAGTGCAGCAGTAGCCCCAGCGCCGGAAGCACCTCAGTTGAGGGCTCAAGGGCGTTGGTGAGCAGCAGGAGATTGCTCACGATGCCTCCTTCCCGCGTCATGCCGGCGATAGCCGTACAAACACGTAAGGACCCGGGGGCTACGTTGCCCAGGTCCCGTAGTAGGTGAGGATAACCCACAAGGCTTCAGCGTCCAGCGAACGTCCACCTGGTGAACACCCGTTCTCCATGTGAATTCGCCGTAATGGTGCGGTAACCCTACGTGTGCTTGGGGAGTTGATTCACTGATGGCGATGGTCATTGTCAGATATTGGGCCGCGGCGAAGGAAGCGGCGGGAATCGCGGAGGAGCGTTCCGAGGCCACGACCCTTGCCGAGTTGATGACGAAAATCACATCGGACCGTGAAGGGCTGGCTCGCGTGGTGGGCCTGTCGTCGTTCCTGGTGAACGGGGAGCCGGTGGGCAGGAGGGCCCACGAGACGATCATCCTGACCGACGGGGCGACGGTCGAGGTGCTCCCGCCCTTCGCGGGCGGCTGAGCCGGTGGACGCTACCACCGGCGTGGCGTTTCGGACAGGATTGCGAGGGGAGGTCACGCCAGTGGCCCTCCCTCTCGGGCCGGGGAACGAACAGGGAGTCGGATGCGCAAGCTGATCGGTTTTCTCCTCCTGCTTCTCGTTCTCGTCGTGATCCTCGACAGGGTCGCCGTCACGGGGGTCCAGCGCGAGATCGCCACGCAGGCGACGGCCAAGTACGACCTCACGACCCCGCCCGAGGTCACGATCGAGGGCGTCCCCTTCCTGACCCAGGCGATCGCCGGGCGCTACGAGGAGGTCAGGGTCGCGGCGGGCAGGATGACCGTCTCGGGTGTCCGGCTGTCGAGCGTCGACTTCACCCTGCACGGCGTCACGGCCCCGCTGGAGGACCTGGTGCTCCGTCCCCAGCAGGTGGACATGCGCGCCGAGCGCGTGGAGGGGACGGTGGTCGTCCCGATGGAGACGATCAACCAGAGGGCGCCCGGCGGGATCAAGGTCGCCGTCGCGGGTGACGCGCTCAACATCAGCGGGGAGATCACCGTGCTGGGACAGAAGGTGCCCGTGAAGGCGGATCTCAAGGTCGAGATCGTCAAGGGCGGCCTGCAGCTCGTCCCCGGGAAGGTGACCCTGGGCGAAGGCATTCCCGTGCCCGACCCCGAGCGGTTCATCAACTACCGCATCCCCATCGGGAAACTGCCGTACAACCTCAAGCTGACCGAGGTCAAGGTCGTTCCCGAGGGGCTGCGCATCTCGGGCGAGGCCTCCGACGTGCCTCTTCGAGGCTGAGGAGACTGAACGCGACCCGTGCCTGAACCGGATCGTCCCGCCGTACGTCGTGAGGATGTGAGCCAAGCCGGAACCGCCGACGAGCAACTCGTCAGGGCGCTCTTCGACGAGCACGGCGGGCCACTGTACGGCTACGTGCTGCGGCTGACGGGCGACTCGGGGAGAGCGGAGGATGTCGTGCAGGAAACACTGCTTCGGGCCTGGCGTCATCCCGACGCGTTCGCCGGCCGCTCCATCCGCGCGTGGCTGTTCACGGTGGCCCGCAACCTTGTCGTCGACCAGCACCGCGCGCGCAAGGCCCGTCCTCCGGAGACGGGCGACGAGGCGCTCGCCGTGGTGCCCGCCGACGACGAGCTGGAACGGGCCGTCGAGTCGTGGGCGGTCGCCGAGGCGCTGGCCGCGCTGCGGCCCGAGCACCGCGAGGTGCTGGCCGAGGTCTACTACCAGGGGAAATCCGTCAAGGAGGCCGCCGAGGCGCTCGGCATCCCCGCTGGAACGGTTAAATCGCGCACGTATTACGCGCTTCGGGCGCTCAAGCTGGCGCTGGAGGAGCGGGGGCTCGCGCCATGATGATGACCTGTGACGAAGTACGGATGTCGCTCGGGGTCTACACACTCGGTGCCCTGGAGCCGGACGAGCGCGTGCTCGTCGAGGCCCATCTCGCCGAGTGCGCCGAGTGCCGGGCCGAGCTGGAGGAGCTGGCCGGGGTGGCGACGTTCCTCGGCAGGGTGTCCGAGGGCGACGTGGCGCAGGTGGCGAGCCCGCCCACGGCGGTGCTCGACCGGCTGCTCAGCGCCAAGGTCAGGCGGCGCCGTACGAACCGCCTGATGCTCTCGCTGGCCGCCTCGGTCCTGGTGGTCGGGCTCGGCGGCGGGAGCCTGTGGGCCGTCACCCAGACCTCACGGGACGTCAACACGGCGTCGGCGCCCCAGCCGGCCGCCGGAGGGAACGGGGCGCGGACCGACGCCGATGCCCGTCAGGAGAGCTCCAAGTCCTTCGCGGACTCGGCCCCGACCGACACCTACGCCAAGGCCGCGCCCTCCCGGTCCTCGACGGCCGGTCCCGCCCCGGAGGTCCTGCTCGCCCCGAGCGAACTGCGGTTCACCGGGGTGGACGACACGGGTACGGTCCGGGCGGTGGTGACCGCGTCGGCCGGGGAGGGGACGACCACGGTCAAGGTCGTGCTCACCGGGGTTGCCAAGGGCACGCGCTGCCGCCTGGAGGTGATCGGGGAGGGCGGGCTCAGGGAGACGGCGGGCAACTGGGTCGTCAACCGGGCCGCCTACGACAGTTCGGGCGCCTTCACGGCCACCACGACGATCCCGCCGGAGCGGATCACGGCGTTCGAGATCACCACCGCCGGGGGACGGGTGCTGCTCACGATCCCCACCCGCTGAGACCGTCCGGTCGATCCGCCGGTCGGTTGGCCCGCTGCTCCGCTGAGCGCCGGTCGGCTGGTCACCGCTTCGCCGGTCCGCTGGAGCGCCGGATTCGCCCGCTGTCGCCGTAGGGCCGCTCGGGAAGCGGTGTGGGCGGTGCGGGAATGGTCCGGGGCGCGCGCCTGTTGTCGTGTTCCGTGACCGGTTTGACGGTGGTGATCGTCACCCTCGCCCTCGCCACGCTCGTGGGCGTGGCGATGCGGCGGCGGAACGGCGTGGCGCGAGAGGTGAGGGGCGACGTGGAGCGGCTCACATCCGGCGACATCCACGCGGAGCTGGGGGAGCGGGCCACGCTCGTGCAGTTCTCCACCTCCTTCTGCCAGCCGTGCCGGGCGACCCGGCGGATCCTCGGCGAGGTGGCCGGGATGGTGCCCGGCGTCGCGCACGTGGAGATCGACGCGGAGTCCCGCCTCGACCTGGTCCGATCGCTGAACATCCTGCGCACCCCCACCGTCCTCGTCCTCGACGCGTCCGGACGGGTCGCGAAGCGCGCCTCCGGCCAGCCCAGGAAAGCCGATGTCATCGGAGCCCTCGGTCTGGTGGTCGGCGAATGAGCGGGGCACCCTATCGGCCATTTAACGATCATGTCTCAGAAATTGGACAGGGATGTGACAGATGGCGGGACGCCGGGGTAATGTCGTGGACATGAACTCCACGACAGAGCTGCTCACGAAGCGGCGCGCGGTTGATTTCTGCCGCGTGACCACCGCTCTCTGTCGCATTTCCTAAGGGCGATCTCAAGCGGCCGTCGAGCCGCACCGATCTGCACGACCCTTCAGGAGCATCAGGCGATGCACGTTGATTCCCGAGCTCTCCGCTTCACCGCGGCCGTCACCACCGTCGTGCTCGCGCTCGTCCTCGTGACGGGCAGCGCATGGCTGCTGGCCGCGCAGGCCGCCGTCTTCGCACTGGGCGTTTTCGGCGCCTCGCCGTACGGGATGATTTTCAAAGGGATAGTGAAGAGCCCGCCAAAAGAACTGGAGGACGCCGCCCCGCCGCGCTTCGCGCAGGGGGTCGGACTCGCCTTCGCTCTGGTGGGCTTGGTCGGATACGTCGCACAGATCACGCCGTTGGCCCTCGGCGCCGTCGCGGCGGCACTTTTCGCCGCTTTTCTCAATGCCGCTTTTGGTTTCTGTCTTGGCTGCGAGATGTTTTTGATCATTCGCCGTTTACTACCCGCCGCACGATGATCCTGGAGGATCAAAATGAGCCGCTCCGCCGTCCTGGTCGACGCTGACTGGGTCGAGGCCAACCTCGACACTCCCGGTGTCGTCCTCGTTGAAGTGGACGAGGATGCCAGCGCATATGACAAGGGCCACATCCGTGGCGCCGTGAAGGTCGACTGGAAGCAGGACCTCCAGGACCCGGTCCGTCGTGACTTCGTCGACCGTGAGGGCTTCCAGGCGCTGCTGTCGGCCAGGGGCATCGCCAACGACGACACCGTGGTCCTCTACGGTGGCAACAACAACTGGTTCGCCGCCTACGCGTACTGGTACTTCAAGCTCTACGGCCACGAGAACATCAAGCTTCTCGACGGTGGCCGCAAGAAGTGGGAGCTCGACTCCCGCGAGCTGGTCAAGGACGTCACCGCGCGTCCCGGGACGAGCTACCAGGCCAAGGACCAGGACCTGTCCATCCGCGCCTTCCGTGACGACGTCGTCGCCGCGATCGGCAAGCTCAACCTGGTCGACGTCCGCTCCCCCGACGAGTTCACCGGCAAGCTGCTCGCGCCCGCCCACCTCCCGCAGGAGGCGGCACAGCGCGGCGGCCACGTCCCCACCGCCCGCAACATCCCGTGGTCGAAGACCGCCAACGACGACGGCACCTTCAAGACGGACGAGGACCTCAAGGCCCTCTACGAGGGTGAGGGCATCGACTTCGCCAAGGACACCATCGCCTACTGCCGCATCGGGGAGCGCTCGGCGCACTCGTGGTTCGTCCTCCACGAGATCCTCGACCAGGCCAGCGTGAAGAACTACGACGGATCGTGGACCGAGTACGGCTCGCTCGTCGGCGTGCCGATCGAACTGGGAGAGGCCCGATAATGACTCAGGGATGCGCTGCTCCGGAACAGACTGTTGCCCTTCCGGCCGGGATCGACCTTTCGAGCCAGGCCGTCATCCAGGGGGTGGTCTCGGGCGCGGGTACGGCATACGCCCGCCTGCTCGACCACGCGGGAGAGTTCACCGGCGAGGTGGTGGTGTCCGACGAGGGCATCTTCCGCTTCTTCGCCGCCCCCGGTGACTGGACCGTCCGCATCATCGCGGGCGGCGGGGTCACCAAGGACATCCCGGCCCAGGCCCGCCTGGGTGAGGTCACCCAGCTCGCCGTGGCCGTCTGACCCCTCGGGTCCGGCCTCGCCACGGCGAACCAGCACGAACAGCACGAATCAGCATGAACCAGCACGGTGATGGGACCGGCGCCCCCTCGGGAGCGCCGGTCCTTTCCGTTGCGCCGGACGCGCCGTGGCCTCCGAAGGCTCGCGGCGTCGTCGTGGCCGGGCTCCGGAGACGTGGGTGCTCCGTCGGCCTCGCGGGTCGGGCTGCGCTCCGTCAGGGGAGTCGTTAGCATGCGTCGGGTGCCCGAAACGCCTGTTATGCCCGCACAGTCGCCGGCAGTCGGCCGGAGGCCCGCCTCGCTCTCCGCGGCCTCGCTGCCCATGCACACGCTCAGGATCTTCGGCTCCTGCGCCCTGACGCTCATCCTGTGGTTCTCGGTGGGCAGGGTGGTCCGGGCGCTGCTGATGGTGGCCGCCAGCGAGGTCTCCCACGGTGACTACCGGCAGGTACGGCTCGTCATCACGATGTTCGTCTTCACGTTGATCGTGCTGAACGAGCTCGTGGTCATGGTCGGCATGCTGCACTCGGTGCGCGGGGCGCTCCGGGAGATCCAGGTGCGGCGGGAGGGTGGCGAGGCGGACGAGAGCATGTTCGGCGCGCTGAACCGTGCCACCCTGGTCTTCGCCACCATCTACCTCGCCTGGAGCTTCCAGAACGCGGACGCCAGGGAGTTCATCGCCGTCGACACCGCCAGGCGGGTCGGCCAGGACTTCGCGTCGGGTCTCGCGGGCAGCGAGATCGAGGGCGGCACCGGGCTCTCCACACTGGACGTGCGGGTCTCCATCGGGGTCGCCGTGGCCGCGTACCTGCTCAAGACGCTGTTCAGCTGGTGGCACGTGAACGGCAAGGTCAGGGGCAGCGGCGTGTTCGCGACCTTCTTCGAGCTGGCCTTCGCCTTCTACAGCCTCAACGCCCTGTTCGCCTTCGCCGAGGCGCGGACGGACTGGCTGGACCACCGGGCCGTCGTGACGACGGTCAAGGGCTGGGCCGAGGAGGCGGGCGAGGCCCTGCCGTGGTGGAAGTCCTTCTGGGACACGGCCGGGGACGTCTGGCCCCACGTGGTCGACGGCCTGATCGTCCCGCTCACCTGGCTGACGGTCGCCTCACTCGTCTACGGCGCCTTCGCCGAGGACACCCGGGCCGTCGTACGGGGGACCAGGCTCGACAACGTGGCCACCCGGATGGAGCGGACCCACAACCTCACCCAGAGCACGATGACCCGCGCCACGGCCGGGTTCCAGGAGCGCTGGGTCCCCCCGGCGAACGCCTTCCGGCTCGCCGCCCGGGGCGGCCCCGCGCTGTTCGGCCTCTTCTGCCTCGGCTACGTCGCGATCCGCGTGGTGACCGACTACGCGGACCGGGGCGTACGGATGCTGATCGGCAACGAGGACCCGTTCGTCTGGGTGGCGCTGAGCGGGCCGGTCGCCTTCGTCAGGGACCTGCTGGTGCTGACGCTGACCGTCTGCCTGCTGGCGGCCACGTTCGACATCGCGGCCACCCGCAGCCGTGAGGCGGGGGAGACGCTCACCGCCTGAAGCGCAGCACCTGGTCCCGGACGGAGTCCTCCTCCTTCGCGGCTCTCTTGAAGGTGTCCGTGAGGGACTCGTCCTCCACGACGGGGAACGTGGCGGGGCGGACGTGGACCTCGACCTGCCCGGCCAGTTTCCTGGGCACCACGCTGACCATGTTGTAGGAGTAGGCGGTACCGATCCTGTGGTCCTTGACCTCGTCAGGGAGGTCGTCGCTCTCGGGGAGGACCTTCCACGCGCGGCCGTCGGCATGCCTGACCTCGACCTCGGGATCCCCGCGCAGGCTGACGCCCTCGGCGTCCAGCGAGGTCCTCGTCACCTTGATCTTCAGCCACTGGCGGTCGGCAGGGAGGGGCTTCTGGCCGGGCAGGCTGTCCACCTGCTCGACCGAGGCCTTCCACGACACGTGCATCAGCGTCATGGCGCTCCCGGCGGCGACGGTGTGGATCCTGTCGTCGGGGTTGCCGGTCCTGTAGACGGTGTAGCCGCTCCACGCGGAGGCCGCGACGGCGAGCCCCACGGCCACGATCGCCCCGCCGACCCGCAGCGCCGTACGGCGACCCCGCTTCGGCGGGGTCCCCTCCGCGGCCGGTGGAGTCTCCGGCGCGGAACGTTCCCCGGCAGGCGCGTCGGCCGGTACGGCGGTGGGGGCGGCGTCCGGCACGGCCGCCGCCGTACCGGCTCCGGTGGCGGAGGGTCTGGGCAGCGGGGGGCCGGGAACGGAGGGGAACGGCTGGGTCGAGGCTCCCGGCGGTTCTTCCACGGCTGGCTTGGGGGGCCAGACCTGTTCGTCCGGGAACGTCCGCATAGGGCCGGGCGTCCACCGGTCGCCGCCCGGAGGCTGCCGACGCTGGGGCGGGGTGGGGCGGTTCCGGGCACGGGCGGGGCGCGCGGCGGGAAGGCCCGGGGACGGGGCGGGAGGCGTGTCGGGGAAACCCGTGGCCGGGATGGAAGGCACGGCGGGGGAGCCCGCGGCCGGGGCGGAGGGCACCGGTGGCGCGGCGGGACGCGGCCGGAGGGCGGGGGACGGCTGCGACGAGGGCGGGAACCCCTGCCCGGTACGGCGGTTTCCCGGCTCGGGCGGGTTCAGTCGCCGCGCCCGGGGGGGTGTGGGCCGTCCCGGATTCTGCCCGGTGCGCGGCTGGGCCGCGGGAGGCTCCGGGTGCTGCCCGGTATGCGGCTGGGCCGCAGGGGGCTGGTTCGGCCCGGTATGTGGCTGGGCCGCGAGGGGCTCCGGGTTCTGCCCGGTACGCGTCCGCTGGGCCGCGGGGGGTTCCGCGTGACGTCCACGAGGCTGCGTGGGCGCGTTGTCATCGAAACCGGGCGGTGCGGGGTGCCCGGTGGGGGTGCCGGGAGCGCCGGGAGCACCGGAAACGGTGGCGGACGGGATCGGGCCGGGCGGTGTCGGATGCTCGCCAGGGGCACCGAAGGCGCCGAAAGGCGAGGGGCCGGGTGGTGTCGAGTGCTCGCCGGAGGCACCGGGACCGGGAGTCCCGGGAACGTCGGGGGTGCCGAAAGGCGGGGGGCCGGGCGGTGGCTGGCCGGGGGCACCGGGGGGTACCGGCCAGGTGCCGAGGGTGGCGGGCCAGGGGCTGCCCCGGTAGGGATCGTGGGGCGGTGCGGGGGGATGACCCTCGGGGACGGGCCGATCCCGTCGTACGTGCGGGGTCTCCGTCGCGTGCGGGGTCTCCCGCACGGGCCTGTTCCCCTGTGCGGACCGGTCCTCTCGCGCGAGCCGCTCCTCGTGGGCGAGCCGCTCCTCCCGCGAGGCGAACCAGTCGCGGCCCTGCTCGTCCTCGGGGCCTCCCCGGCGTGGCGTCTCCATCAGGTCCTGCTCGCCAACTCGTAGACGTCCTTCGCGGCGGAGGTCAGCCGCCGCGCGGCGGCCTCGTCCAGGCCCAGGTCTATCTCGATCTCGGGTCCGTTCGGCTCGACGATGAAACCGGATGAGGGGGCGAGCAGGATCCGGGAGTCGGGGAGTTCGCCGGGCGGGATCTCGAAGACCGTCACGCCCTCGGTCCACCAGCCCGGCTGGATGTAGGGGGTGGTGATGGTCAACGCCTGGTCCACCCTGTCGGAGGCCACGTAACGGCGCCCGCTGTCCGCCAGCAGCCGGGGAGGGCCGAACTGCTGCGGTTCCCAGGTCGCCGTGGCGCTCACCTCGACGATGATGAAGATCCCCTTGGCGGTCACGCGTTCCTGCCTGCCTCCGGCCTTCGTGGTCGCGATGGCCTTGGCCGCGTGTACCGCCTTGACCCGCGCGGAGATCCGGGAGCCGGTGACCTCCTCGTTGATGCCACCGGTCGTGGTGAGGGGCGCGTCGTGGTTGGCGATCTCCGCGCCGAAGGCCTGCAGTCCCACGGCGGCGGCGGCCAGCGCGATCCCGACCAGCACGGCACCGGCGGCGCGCCACCGGCTCGGCCGCGCGGCGGCTCTGCGACGGGCGGGCGGCCCAGGCCGGGAGCGTGACTCGGACCGGGACTCGGATCGGGCTTCGGACCGGGGCTCCGATCGGGGCTCGGATCGAGGTTCGGGCCGGGGGTGGTCCTCGGGGTGGAGAGGACTCCCGGACCGGGAAGGCGTCTCGGATCGGGAACGGGTCTCGGATCGGGAACCACCCCCGGACCGGGGGACACTCTCAGGCTGGGGACCATCTCCGGGCCGGGGACGCGTCTCGGATCGAGAAGTGCTCGCGGACCGGGAACCGTCCCCGGACTGAGGGCGGGAGGAGACGTTCACGAGCGCACTCCCCCTTGCACGACGGGAAGCGTGACCTGGGCGACCACCACGGGCTTCTCCTTGCCCGCGTCGTTCTCCCCCACCACGAACCAGCCCGGCGCCAGGGTGACCCCGTCACGCCACTCGTACTTGCCGACGTCGATCGTGAGCTGCTTGGGAGGCCGCTGCCTGCCCTCCAGCTCGTACCTGACCACGACGCTGGTCGGCATGGCCGGATGCAGCTGGTTGCTCTCGCCCCCTCCGGTGGGGGTGAACACCGACGCGCCGTACTTGCCCTTGATCACCGGGGTCACCTTGAGCAGGGACGAGCCGAAGGACCCGCCGCCGGGGGGCCCGTTCTCATGGAGCAGTCCCGTACCGGCGGTCTCGTCGCCCTTGTTGACGACCCGGAACTCGATCTCCAGGAAACGCTTGGCCGGGCCGCCGAACGGGTCGGGCTCGCTCAGGGCGCGGGACCCGACGAACGTGGTCGTGAACTGTTCCTGGTCCACGGTCGAGCCCTGGCCCAGCCGTTTGGGAGGCCTGTCGGGGGCCGTGGCGAAGCCGCCGAGGGCGGCGGTGACTCCCAGTCCGGCGGCCGTCACCAGAGCGGCGAGCGGGACCGCGATGGGGCGCCGTCTGGTGGGACCCTCGGGAGGGGCAGTCATGAGAAACGATGTTAATCGCTGACGTCCGTCTCATCCGACCCATCTGTCCCTTAAGTACTGGTGAACCTGGGGAAAATACAGTGGATTGGCGGGAACGCTGCCCGAATAGGATGGCGAACTCTTACGCTGTCTCCGAGGCTTTCGATGAGCCCGATGGCGGAGGTTCCGTGGCGGACGTGCATCCCGAGCATGCGCAGCTCCAGGCGGACCGGATCTACCTGGGCTGGCAGTACGCCTTGTTGCACCCTGATCCGGGTCCGGCTCCCAAGCGACCCTCGCCCGTCGAGAACCCTCCCGAGCCGCTCGACCCCGAGTGGGTGCGCAGGGAACGCCTCAACGAGGACCTCCTGAACCGGCCGGTCAAGATCGTCCGCGCGTTCATGACGGCGCTCGCCACCCTGATCCTCGTCCTCGGCCTCACCGAGATGCTCAGCTGGTCGTTCGCCGCCGTCGGGGTGATCGCCGCCGGTGGCATCGCGGCGTTCTGCAGCTACGCGATCCACCAGGGCGACCGGGCGGTACGCCACCGCATCAGGGAGCGCGAGGTGGCCGGTGACCGGCTGCGGGAGGAACGTGACAGGGAGCTCTTCCTCGCCCAGGAGGAGCACGCCGCCCGCTACCGGGAGTGGGCGGACAAGAAGGAGCGCCACGACCGCCAGCTGACCTGGTACGCCGTGGCCGTGCCCGACGAGATCGACCGGATCGACGTGGCGGGCGGCACGCTCCCCGGCTGGTCGGCGCTGATCACCCTGCTCGGCGCGACCCGCCTCTACAGCGGCGGCCACCTGACCGTGCTCGACCTGTCCGAGGGCGCGATCGCCAAGGACCTGATCGAGCTGGCGCGCAGGGGCGGCGACGACCCGCTGGTCTGGGTGCTGCCGGTCGACCTGCCCCGGCTCGACCTGGGCGCCACGCTGGCCCCCGAGGCCTTCGCCGACGTCCTCGCCCACGTCGTGAGCGTCAGCGAGGAGCACCGTACGACCAGGGATCTGTCGTTCGACAACGCCATCCTGGAGCGGGTCCTGGAGGTGCTTGGCGAGAGCGCCACGATCAACCAGGTCACCGCCGCCCTGCGTGCCCTGGCCCAGGTCGGCGACCCCCGGGAGGACCTGAGGTTCGGCCTGATCACCGCCACTCAGCTGGAGCGGATCGGCACGCTGTTCGGCCGGGGCGTCAGCGACCGGGTGGTGATCGAGCGGGCGTGGGCGCTGGAGTCGCAGCTGCGCAAGCTGGAGACCCTCGGCTCGGAGGCGGTGCGCCTGCCGCCCGCCCGCCTGCGGGTCGTGTCGATGGACCGCCAGGCGGGCGTGTTCGGCAACCGCGTCCTCGGCACGTACGTGGCGACGGCCCTCACCCACATCCTGCGCCAGTCGCCCGCCTCCGAGCGGCCGTGGTACCACACGATCATCGTCGCGGGCGCGGACAAGCTCCGCGGCGACGTGCTCGACCGGTTGATGGACGCCTGCGAGACCTCCAGGACCGGCCTCGTGCTCACCTACCGCGCGCTGACCCCGACCGTACGGGAGCGGCTCGGGCGCGGGCACGCGGCGGTGACGTTCATGCGGCTCGGCAACGCCGAGGACGCCAGGGTCGCCAGCGAGCACGTCGGCACCGAGCATCGCCTGGAGCTCGCCCAGCTCACCGAGACGATCAGCGCCGCCGGGGCCGGGATGGACGGCGGCTACGTCTCCACGGTCGGCCAGGCCGAGGAGGGCGACGAAGAACGCGACATGAGCCACACGGACCTCAAGGAGGACATCACCGAGTCCACCGAGTGGGGCCGCCGCGCGACCAAGGCGATGGGGGAGACCGAGCGGGTTTTGCACCGCTCCAGGGAGTTTCTCGTCGAGCCGCACCAGCTCCAGCAGCTTCCCACCACCTCGGTGATCGTCACCGACGCCACCGCCGAGGGCCGCAGGGTCCGGCTCGCCGATGCCAACCCGGCCATACTGACCTTCCCCAAGACGACGCTGGGCGAGTTCGACGAGATCAGGGACGCCGAGCTGGACCACGTACAGGAGAAGAAGGCGGAGCCGCGGGCGTCGAGCGCGTTCGAGGACGCGCCGCCCAACCTCGGCCCGCCCCCGGCCAGGCTCGACTGGCGCCGTCGCTGATGGGAGCCCGGCCCACGCCGACGGGAGCCCGGACGACGAAGGCCCGGGTGGGCTCCTCGGCGGTGGGAATCCGGGCGGTGAGGGTTCCGGGCGGGGAGGCCGGGGAGGTTCGGCCGGTGGGGACTCGGGTGAGGATCGTGGGAGCGGTCACGTTTTCGCCGGGTGCGTCAACGAGGCGTCCGTATGTCGTAATGGGATGGTCAATGCCGGGGTGCGAGCCCCGAGTCAGGTTCGACCGTGGTCGCGGGGGTGACCTACCCTCGATCTCGATCATGCGTCGGCCGGTACGACGGAGCGATCCGTGAAGCGTCAACCCTCCGGCCTGGAGCCGGGTCCCCCGGGTGGAGACCAAATGCAGCCAAGTGTGTCCCGTCCGCCCAATGTCCTGACCGGTCCCTGGTACAGAATCCAGGCGATCACGGCACCCTCGCGCAGCTCCTCCGCCGAGTGGGACTTCGTCACCGTCCTGCCCGCCGTACTCTCCACGGCCCAGCGCAACCGCCCCTTCGTGGTCGGCTGGCTCTCGCGGGGGTCGGGTGCCCCGCTGGAGCTGATCACCAACGCGGGGCCGCTCACCCCGCCGCGTCCGCCCCGCAGGGCCGCCACCGAGGTCGAGCAGGCTCCCGGCGGTCCCGAGCCGCTGCTGTTCCCCAGCGGCGCCCGGGGCGTCCGGATCGGCGACGAGTGGCTTCGCGACCTGTCCGACCTCGCCTGGACCGTCTGCCCGGGGCGGCAGGCACCGCCGCTCGGCGGGCGTCGCGAGCCGGACGCCGACGAGATCAGGCGGCCCACGCTCTTCGAGTCGACGCTGGTCACGCTCATGTCCCGGCCGTTCGCCTGGCTGGTGGTGGCCGAGCAGACCGACCTGCTCGACGCCGAGGTCTCGCACCTGCGCACCCAGCTCAACGTGCTGCGGCAGTACGGTGACGCCTCCGAGCGCTCCCGCTACGACGCCGAGCGGGCCGAGCGGCGCATGCAGGAGCTGGACGCCTTCCGCGAGGCCGGGCTCTGGAACGTCCGGGTACTCGCCGGGGCCGCCGGTCCCGAGGAACTGCGCCAGATCGCCCCGGTGCTCGTCGGCTCCGCCGAGATGAGCCACCACCCCTATCGCCTGCGCAGCGCGCTGTCCGGTCCCGTGTACGGTTTCGCCGAGGCGCTGGCCACCACCCTCCAGGACCCGGCGGACGGCGCGGCCTCCCCGTTCGCGGCCACCGCCGGGGCGCTCGCCGCCCTCGCCGGGCTGCCGCACCGGGAGGTGCCGGGCGTACGGGTCCTCGACGCGGGCTTCTTCGACGTGACCAGCGAGGCGGACACCGTGCCCGGCGCGCTCACCGTCGAGCTCGGGTCCATCCTCGACGGCCAGGACAGGCCGGTCGGCTCGTTCAAGGTCCCGCTGGCCACTTTGAACCGGCACGCGTTCATCACCGGCGCCACCGGCTCCGGCAAGTCCCAGACCGTCAGGCACCTGCTGGAACAGCTCACCGGCGCGGGCATCCCGTGGCTGGCCATCGAGCCCGCCAAGTCCGAGTACGCCTCGATGGGCGGCCGGATCGAGCACCTCGCCCCGGTGACCGTGATCAACCCGTCGGCCCCGGAGAGCGTGCCGTTCAGCGTCAACCCGCTCGCCCCCGAGCCCGGCTACCCGGTCCAGGCCCACATCGACATGATCCGCGCGCTGTTCATGGCGGCCTTCGACGCCGAGGAGCCGTTCCCGCAGATCATGTCCCTCGCCCTGCAGCGGGTGTACGAGGCCAACGGCTGGGACGTGGTCACCGGCTGGGCCGCCCCGGGGGCCGCCGTCCGGCCCGCCGTGCCGACCCTCGAACAGCTCCAGCGGCACGCGATGGACGTGATCAAGGAGATCGGCTACGGCCGGGAGGTCCAGGCCGACGTGGAGGGCTTCATCTCCCTGCGGCTGCGGTCGCTGCGGGTGGGCTCCGCGGGCCGGTTCTTCGAGGGCGGGCACCCCGCCGACATCGGTGACCTGCTCCAGCGCAACGTGGTGCTCGCGATCGAGGACGTCGCCAACGACGAGGACAAGGCGTTCCTGATGGGCACCCTGATCATCCGGATCGTGGAGCACCTGCGGATGCGGGCCAGGAAGGAGCGCAGCAGCGGGCTCAAGCACGTCATCGTGATCGAGGAGGCGCACCGGCTGCTCCGCGACCGGGGCGCGGGGCGGGCCAGCACGCACGCCGTCGAGCTCCTGGCGGGCATGCTCGCCGAGATCCGCGCGTACGGCGAGGGCATCGTGGTCGCCGAGCAGATCCCCACGAAGCTGGTCTCCGACGTGGTGAAGAACACCGCGCTGAAGGTCATCCACCGGCTCCCCGCCGAGGACGACCGCCAGTTGGTCGGCGCGGCGACGAACCTGAGCGAGGAGCAGTCCCGGCAGGTCGTCTCGCTCCCGCCCGGCGTCGCCGCGGTCTTCGCCGACGGCATGGACCGGCCGCTGCGCATCCAGGTGCCGCTGGGCGAGGACCGCGAGCGTCCGGTCCCGGGCCACATGCCGCCCATCTGCGGACGCCGCTCGGCGGCCTGCGGGCAGGAGTGCCGCAACGGCCGGGCGTGCACGCTGGTCGAGCTGCGCGAGGCGGACCTGCTCGCCGGGGCGTCCGACTGGGCCTGGCTGCGGATCTGGACCGACACGCTGGTGCTGGCGTTCTGCACGAACCGGCCGCTGCCCGGGGTGCCCAGGGCGCTGGCCGACCTGTGGGCGGATCTCCCGCCGAGGCGCCGCGAGTGCCTGCTGGCCACGGCGGTGGAACGCTGCGTGGGCCGCCGCGCGTGGTCGCTGCGGACCGTGAGCGACCCGACCAAGCTGACCGAGCAGGTCGCCGCGATCGCGACCAGGCTGCTCGGCCCCGACCGCGACCCCGGCGAACGCCCCGGGCCCGCCTGGGTCATCCCGCAGGTGCGGTGGCTGCACGAGGTGGACAGGCTCTTCCCGCACGGCCAGCCCGCGCCCAACCCGCGCGGCTCCGCGCCGGTCATGGAGTACGCCCTGTTCAACCGCCCCGCGGGCGGTACCGAGCTGCTCGGCCACCGGGCCAAGGCGCTCCGCCACCACCCGCTCTCCATGGAGGTGGACAGGAACCGGGAGCTGGCCTGGCGGGTGATCCTCGGCGACGACGAGCGCGAGAGCGTGGAGCGCGACATCCTCACGGTCACCATCGGCATCGACCCGGCGGAGCGGCTCCGGCACGTGTCCCAGACCATGGGGGCGGGCTGGCTGGAGAGCGTGCTGTCGTGGCCGCTCCGGTTCGTGCTGCCCTTCGACGCCGACTCGCCGGAGCCCGCGGAGCTCGCCTTCGTCGAGCAGTGAGGGCGGGGACTTCCCGGTACTTTCGTACGGGTACGAGGGCTTTCGAACCAGGGGCCGGGGCTTCCGTACCTCACCGTCACCGGGGGGTACGTGTGACGTGCCGCCGGGGGTGACGGTGCCGAAGCAGGGCTAAGATCTGCGGCATGAACGATTCGGTGATTCCGGTCCCGAGGCCGGGACGGTCGGCCGCCGGGTCGTCCCGCGAAGGGTCGCCAAGCTCGTCTCGCGACGGGTCGCCAAGCGAGGAGACGGCATGACTCAGCTTCCGCTGCGGGCGCAGCTCGCCACCGCTCTCGGCCGGACGGCCGCGACCCTGTCCCGGGTCACCGGGCGCGGGGACGGATCGGTGATCGGGGGCCGGGTCAGCCTGGTCCTGGAGCCCGACCTGCTGCGCAAGCTCGCGCACGACCGCAAGCTCGCGCTGGTGAGCGCGACCAACGGCAAGACCACGACGACCCGCCTGATCACCTCCGCGCTGTCGGAGCTCGGAGACGTCGCCACCAACGCCTTCGGCGCCAACATGCCCGCCGGGCACGTCTCGGCGCTGTCGTCGGCCAAGCACGCCCCGTACGGAGTGCTGGAGGTCGACGAGAAGTACCTGCCCGAGGTGATCGACACCACCGGTGCCGGGGTCATCTGCCTGATGAACCTCAGCCGCGACCAGATGGACCGGGCGGGTGAGATCTGGCTGCTCGCCCAGAAGTGGCGGCGGGCGCTGGCGGGGAGGAACACCCACGTGATCGCCAACGCCGACGACCCGCTGGTGACCTGGGGCGCCTCCACCGCCGCCTCGGTCACCTGGGTGTCGGCGGGGCAGCCGTGGAAGGAAGACTCCTGGTGCTGCCCCGAGTGCGGCGGCCCCCTCGACCGCAAGGGCATGGAGTACGTCCCGCCCGGCAGCGTCGGCGCCGGTTCCTCCTCGAAGGCGGGGGAGAACGACTGGGCCTGCCGCGAGTGCACCTTCCGGCGGCCCGAGCCGTCCTGGATCCTCGACGACGACGCGGTGATCGACCCGCGCGGGCGGCGCTGGGTGCTCGACATCCAGCTTCCCGGCCGCGCCAACCGGGCCAACGCGGCGATCGCGCTGGCCACCGCCGAGGTGTTCGGCCTGCCGGTCGAGCGGGCGCTGCCCCGGCTGCGCGAGGTCAGGTCGGTCGCGGGCCGGTACACCACGGTGGAGCGCGACGGCCGGCACGCCCGGCTGCTGCTCGCCAAGAACCCGGCCGGATGGCTGGAGGCGTTCGACGTGCTCGACACCTCGCTTCCGGTGATCCTCTCGGTCAACGCCCAGGGGCCCGACGGGCGCGACACCTCGTGGCTGTGGGACGTCGACTACCGCGTGCTGCGCGGCAGGCCGGTCTTCGTGACCGGTGAGCGGCGGCTCGACCTCGCGCTCCGGCTGGACGTGGCCGACGTGCCGTTCCAGCTGGCGAACTCGTTCGAACAGGCGCTCGCCGCGCAACCGCCGGGCAAGGTCGACGTGATCGCCAACTACACCGCCTTCCAGCAGATCCGATCGGAGTTCGGTCGTGCAGTCTGACAGCGCCCTGCGCCTTGTCTGGATCTATCCGGACCTACTGAGCACGTACGGCGACCAGGGCAACGTCCTGGTCCTGGAGCAGCGCGCCAAGCGCCGGGGGATCCCGGTGGAGACCGTGCACGTACGCTCGGCCGACCCGGTTCCCGAGGGCGGCGACATCTACCTCATCGGCGGCGGTGAGGACCGGCCGCAGATCCTCGCCTCCGAACGGCTCCGGCGCGACGGCGGCCTGCACCGGGCCATCCAGCGGGGCGCGGCCCTGCTGGCCGTGTGCGCGGGCTACCAGATCATCGGCACCACGTTCGGCGGCGAGGAGGGCCAGCCGGTCGACGGCATCGGCCTGATCGACATCTCCAGCGGACGCGGCCAGGGCCGGGCCGTCGGCGAGCTGGCGGGGGAGGCGGATCCGACGCTCGGCATCTCGACGCTGACCGGCTTCGAGAACCACATGGGCGTCACCCGGCTCGGGGCCGGAGTCCGGCCTCTGGCACGTACGGCGGTCGGTACGGGCAACGGCGACGGCACCGAGGGCTGCTACATCGGCAAGATCGTCGGCACCTACCTGCACGGTCCCGCGCTCGCCCGCAACCCCGGCCTCGCCGACCTGCTGCTCACCTGGGCGGTGGGTGCCCAGCTTCCGCCGATCGACGACTCCTGGTTCGACCGCCTCCGCGAGGAGCGCCTGACCGCGGTGCTGCCCCACTGACGGAGGCGTCCCCGCAGGCACAGAGGCGTTTTTACCGGCCGGGGCGTCTCATGAGGCTTCTCACCGGTATGGGAAACCGGCTGCCCGGTCTCGCCGGGCGGCCGGTGGTTCGACGCCGAGGGCTCGGCGGGCAGCGTTCCGGGTGCCCCAGGTGCTCCGGTGGTTTTCAGTAGACGAGGGCCTGGACGTCCTTGTCCAGGATCTCCTCCACGAAGGTGGGGGCGCCCGCGATGCGGATGCCCTCGATCACGTCGTCGACCGTGATGCCCCGCCGGGTCGCGCACTGCGTGCACAGCGTCACCCTGCCGCCCCTGAGCACCGCGTCGAGCAGGTCGTCGAGCTGGGCCGCGTGCGGGAGGGTGAACTCCTTCGCCCGGCCGGGAAGGGCGAACCAGGCGGACTCGCCCGTCAGCCAGAGCGAGACGGGCACCCCGCTCGCCAATGCCGCCACGGCCACCGTGAACGCCTGATTGCAGCGCTCAGGTGAGTCTTCGCCTGCGGTAACCTTGATCACCAGTGATCGTGCCATGTTCGCAGCCTATGTGGCCCGGCGTCACCGGCGCGAACCATACCGGAGCGGCTCTAGGCTCGTTTTCATGGACGTTCCCGAACTGCATCCCGATCTTGAGCCGATCGCCTTCCTCGTGGGTCGATGGGAAGGCGCCGGGGTCGGGGGATATCCGACGATCGAGAGTTTCAACTTCGGCCAGGAGATCGTCTTCGGTCACAACGGCAAGCCGTTCCTGACGTACACCAGCCGCACCTGGCTGCTCGACGAGGCGGGTGGCAAGGTACGCCCGCTGGGCACCGAGACGGGTTTCTGGCGCCAGCTCCCCGGTCGCCAGCTTGAGGTGTGCCTGTCACACCCCACGGGCATCGTGGAGATCTACGTCGGCGAGGTGGTCTTCAACAAGATCGAGCTACAGACCGACGTGGTGGCCCGCACCGCGACCGCCAAGGAGTACACCGCGGGCCACCGCCTCTACGGCCTGGTCAACGGCAACCTGATGTGGGCGTACGACATGGCGGCCATGGGCCAGCAGCTCCAGTCCCACATCTCGGCCGAGCTCAAGCGGGTCGGTGACTTCGTACCCGACGTGGTGTGAGGTTCGCGCCTGGGGCCGGATGGGGTTGGCCGGGGCTCGCTTGATCGGGGTTCGTTGTGGAGCGGGGTTCGCTTCGACGCCGGGTGAGGCGGGGCTCCGCCCGGTGCCCGCGGCGAGGTGAGGTGGGGCGCTGGCTACCCTCTGAGCATGAGCACCCCCTTCACCCCCGACGTGGTCGAGGCCATCAAGCGCCACATGAACGACGACCACGCCGACGACGCGTTGCTGATCTGCAAGGGCCTGGGCGGGCAGCCCGAGGCCACCGCCGCGGAGACGACCGGCGTCGACGCCGAGGCGATCGAGTTCGCCGCCGTGGTCGGCGGGCGGGACGTCACGGTCCGGGTTCCCTGGAGCACCACCCTGACCGAACGCGCCCAGGTCCGTACGGAGGTCGTCCGCCTCTACCGTGACGCCTGCGCCGCCCTCGGGGTCCCCGCCCGCGGCGAGCACTGACCTGCGGGTTCCGGGCCCGGGAACCGATCGGCGGGTCCCGGGCTTCGTACCGCCCGATTGGTGGGTCCCCGGCCTCGTGCCACCCGGCCACCCCACCGGGTCACCCCGCCCGGTCAGCGCCGCCCGGTCAGCTCTGGTCGATCAGGGTGGCGATGCCGTCGAGCATGCGGTGGAGGCCGAACTCGAAGATGCTCTCCGGCTCGGACGCCTGGAACGCCTCGGCGCCGAACTCCGACACCATGGGAAGCCGTGCCGCGCGCAGGGTGCGGTGGAGCGTGTCCTGCCGGGCGTCCGCCCACTGCTGCCGGGTGTGGTGGGTGGTCCGCGCCGCCCGCGTCTCCTGGGCGAGGGGCATGGCCGCACTCTGCAGGTACGTACCTATCATGATCGCGATCTGGACCATGGTGGCGAAGTCCAGACGGTGGCCGTCCACGGCCCGCATGCGCCAGTCCGTGTACGCCATGAGCCTCGGGGCGATCGGTGGCCGGGTGGTGGCCGCGACGAGGTGTGACACCCAGGGGTGCTCCCGGTAGAGCGCCCACTCCTCACGCGCGGAGAGCTCCAGCTTGGGCCGCCAGCCGTCCGGGCCCGGCTCGGGCAGCGGCCGTTCCCCGAAAACGGTGTCCACCATCAGGTCGTTGAGCTCCTCACGGCTCACGACATAGCGGTACAGCGACATCACGCTCACCCCGAGCCTCACGGCGATGTGCCGCATGGACACCGCGGCGACGCCGTCGTGGTCGGCGAGCTCGATCGCGGTGCGCACGATGAGCGGCTGGTCCAAGGCTTTTTCCGAAATGCCCGCTCTGGTGCCCTTGGACATCCGCTGGACATCGACAGGGGCCTCTGGCCGGACGTCGACCGCGGAACGGTCCGCGACCCGCATCCGGTAGGCCCGCGCCCGGCACGCGCGCGAGCAGTATCGCGGCGGTCGCCCCCGCTCGGCGGGGCGCAACGTCCGTCCACACATCTCACACGTCGGCATTCCCGGCGGCTCTCCTTCGGTTTTCGTCACGAAACTCGGATCGTGTCGAAAGTATAGCGTCGAACGCTCAGGTGAATCAGCATAGCCTAATGAGCTGCGCTTTTAGTATCAAATCTCACCTCGCCCATGAATGATGTACGGTGTATTTATGACTCGTATAGCGTATTCAAGAACGGCACACACGACCTCGGACCACGCCCTCGAACTCCGTGAGGTGGTCAAGCGTCATGGGCAGGGCGACGCGGTCGTGACCGCGCTGGACAGGGTCACGATGCGCGTCCCGCGGGCCACCTTCACTGCGGTGATGGGTCCGTCGGGCTCGGGGAAGAGCACCCTGCTGCACTGTGCCGCCGGGCTCGACCGGCCGACATCCGGATCCGTGGTCCTGGACGGCCACGAGCTGAGCGACCTCGACGAAACGGCCCTGACCCGGCTGCGGCGCAGTCGTATGGGGTTCATCTTCCAGTCGTTCAACCTCGTGCCGACGCTGACGGTGGCGCAGAACGTGGCACTCCCCCTCGAATTCGCCGGTCGTGACGCCGACCAGCGGGTCGTACGGGCGCTGCTCGCGCGGCTGGGGCTCGCCGACCGGATCGACCATCGACCGGCGGAGCTGTCCGGCGGCCAGCAGCAGCGGGTGGCCATCGCCCGCGCGGTGCTCTCCCAGCCCGCCGTCGTCTTCGCGGACGAGCCCACCGGCGCGCTGGACACCCAGGCCGCGCGCGAAGTGCTCGGCATCCTGCGGGAGGCGGTGAGCCTGACCGGCCAGACGATCGTGATGGTGACCCACGATCCGGTCGCCGCGTCCTACGCCGATACGGTGGTGTTCTTCGCCGACGGGCGGATCGTGGACACCATGGCGCGGCCGAACCCCGGCGCGGTGGCCGCGCGAATGGCCCAGCTGTCCGCGACGGCGGACGCGGGGCAAAGGCAGGGGCAGGGGCAGGGCCGCCAGGACGGTGACGTCCGATGATGTGGAAACTGGCCCTCCTCACGGTCCGCGCCCACATCGGATCGCACCTCGCCTCGGCCGCCGTGATGACGGCCGGTACGGCACTGCTCACCGCGTTCGCGAGCCTGCTGGAGACCGGTCTGGAAACCGGTCACAGTTCCGGTTTCCTGGTCATGCTGCCCGCCATCCTGGGCGGGTGGACGGTGGCGATCGTGGCCTTCGGCGTGGTCTCCACCGTTTCCCTGACGATCCAGCACCGTGAGCAGGAGCTCGCGCTGTTACGGTCGATCGCCGCCACCCCCCGGCAGATCCGGCAGGGCGTCGTGCTGGAGACGGTGATCGTGGCGCTGCCGGCGGTCGCCGCGGGCCTGCTGCCCGGTATCGGGCTCGGTACGGTCATCCTCGGGCGGCTGGTCGACGCCGGTCTGGTCGGCGCCCCCACCGAGCTGACCGCGGGCGGGCTCTGCGTCGCGATCGGCGCGGGCACCTCCCTGCTCGCCGCGCTCGGCGCCGCCCTGATCTCCAGCGGGCGAGCCGCGTCCATTCCGCCCGTACGCGCGCTGAGCGAGGCGACGCCGTCGCCGACCCGGGCGCTCACCCGCGTCCGGACGATCAGCGGTACGGGGCTGCTGGTCGTCGGCCTGAGCCTGGCGGCGGCGACCCTCTTCATGGCGAACGGCCCGCTGCTCTCCAGCACCGCCGGCCCGGCGGGTGTCGCCGTCGCGGTCGGGCTCGCCCTGCTCAGCCCGGCGGCCGTGCGGCCCGTCAGGTGGTTCTGTGACGCCAGGATCGGAGCGACCGCCCGGCTGGCCGCCCGCAACACCCACACGCGGGCGAGGCACAGCGCCAACGTGGCATCCCCGCTGATACTCCTGGTCGGCATCGCGGCCGGAACCCTCTACATGCAGAGTACGGAGGACAGCACCCACCCGGGACCCGTCGCCGCGGGTGATGTCGGCGGGCAGCTCGCCCCGGTGAACTACCTGATCGTCATTATGATCATCGGATTCTCGGCGATCGTGGTGGTCAACACGCTGGTGGCGGCCACTCGCCGGAGACGCCGCGAGTTCGGCCTGCTGCGGTTGTCCGCCGCCACCCGCGGTCAGGTGCTGGGAATGGTCACGGTCGAGGCCGTCGCGACCGCCACCATCGCCGTCGTGCTGGGCACCGTGGCCGCCGCGGCCACGACGGTGCCGTACAGCCTGGTCAAAACCGGTTCGCCGATCGCGTCCGGCCCGGCGTGGATGTACCTCGCCATCGTCGGCGGCGCCTTCCTGCTGGTCATGCTGGCCACGGTGCCGACGGCCGTGGGAGCCCTGCGTACCCGGCCGGTCGACGCCCTCTCCGCCGCGTAGCCGCCTTCCACATCCACCCGCCACGTGCCGTCTTCCCCGTGGCGGGTGGGCTGGTTGGTGACGGTCCGATCACTGTCGAGACCGATCGTGGTGTTCGTGGAAAGCTCCCAGATACCAAAATTTCCTGAAAAAGGAGGCGCGGTGAAACCACGAGCACTCGTACTGGCGCCGATGCGAGGTCAGGAGTGGAACCGCCTGAGAGAGCTGATCGACGTCCACTACGATCCGGCCGACCACCATCCCCACCAGGCGGCCGAGCTCGCCCGGCAGCTCGCGGACACCGGCGCGCGCATCCTCATCACCGAGTCCGACGAGGTCGCGGGGCCGGTTCTCGATCTTCCCCTGCTGGTGGTGGGCTGCGCCCGCAGCGAGGCGGGGAACGTGGATCTCCCGGTCGCCACGGCGAAGGGCATCCCCGTCGTCTGCGCCCCGGGGCGCGACGCCGACGCGGTCGCCGAGCTCACCCTCGCCCTCATCCTCGCGGTGACCCGCCGGGTGGCGGTCGGGGACAGGGAGATCAGGCAGGGCATGGCCTCCTACCGGGGGCACCGCGCGTGGGAGCTCGCGGGCCGGACCGTCGGCCTGATCGGTTACGGGGCGGTCGGCCGCGCGGTGGCCTGGCGGATGAAGGGGCTGGGCATGCGCGTCATGGTCCACGACCCCGAGGCGGCGGAGAACCGGTACGGGCTCGACATCCTGCTGGCCCAGGCCGACGTCGTCTCCGTACACGCCCCCGCGTCGGCGGGGCGGCTGGTCGGCGCGGGGGAGTTCGCCGCGATGAAGCCGGGAGCGATCTTCGTCAACACCTCGGACGCGGCCCTGCACGACATGAACGCCCTCGTCGGAGCCTTGAAGGCGGGCCATCTCGGTGGCGCGGCCCTCGACCGGTTCGCCGGGGAGTGGCTCGACCCGGCCCACCCGCTCGCCGACATGGACAACGTGGTGCTGACCCCGCACCTGGGCTCCGGGACCTACGACACCGAGATCAACCACACCCGGATGATCTGCGAGGACATCGTCAGGATCCTCGGCGGCGAACGCCCGCTGCACTGCGCCAACCCCGACTTCCAGGAGTGACGGCCTTACAGCCCTACAAAGGGACGGCTTCCGGAGGGGGCTTCGCGGAAGCGGGGTGATGGAGAAGAAAAGCGCTGGAAAGGGAAGAACCCCGGGCCACTTCCCCCTGCCTGGCAGGGGGGCCGGTGGACTACAGGCGGGATCGCCCGCCTCCGGCGGCCCGGGGTTCCGGTGATTGTCGTGGATTCGCCGAACGTCGCCAGACGCCCGGACAGAGTCCGGTCGCGGCGCCCTAGCGGACAGCCACCTCGCTAGCCCAACTATGATCAACCATCGTTCGGACCACCTCCTTTCGGCGTGCCTGTACGTTATGAAACTTCGCGCCCCCGGGGCAAATGAATTTCCCCGGCCTGTCGCCCCCACCCGAAGACGGCCGTCTGACCAGCCATAAGGGCCGACGAGAACCACGTGGGAACAGGGCGCACCCGCCCCGTCTCCGTTGGCGGTCCCTGAACGAAGCCGACGCCGTCGGTCGCGTTCGGAGCGCCTGGTGCGACCGGCTCATGGGCCGGGGCCGGGCGGCAGTGGACGGTCAGCACGCCGTACACGCGGATGGCGTCGACTGTGGAGACGCGCGTTGCCGACGTACACCACATGACGGTCTTCGGCTCCGAGCCAGGTGCCCCGGTGATCCACGAATCGTGTGGTGGACGGTCGTCACGCACAGGGAACGCCCCCACCGTGCCGGTGAGGGCGTTGTACGCGCTGGAGCTAGACGGGCTCTTCGGGCTTCCGGCGCCGGGGTGGCGTTCTCCGGCCTCTCGGGCCGTAGGAGGGCGAGGAGAGCCCCGGTGCTCATAGACTCTGGATATGACCGAGACGTCGTGGCATGAGGAACTACGGGCGCGCGGTTACCGGGTCACTCCGCAACGCCAGCTGGTGCTTGAGGCGGTCAAGGCCTGCGAGCACGCCACTCCAGAGGAGATCTGCACCCGGGTGCGGGAGACCGCGCGCGGGGTGAACATATCAACCGTCTACCGGACCCTTGAGCTCCTTGAGGAGCTCGGCATGGTCACCCACTCCCACCTCGGGCACGGCGCTCCCACCTACCACCTGACGGCCGAGGCCGATCATGTGCACCTGGTCTGCCGTGGCTGCGGGGAGATCAGTGAGGTCAGCCCCGACCTGGTGGAGAACTTCGTCGCCAACCTCGACCAGAAGCTCGGGTTCCTCACCGACGTGCACCACCTGACGGTCTTCGGCCGCTGCCGCAACTGCCGCGACTGACGATCGTCCCGAGTGCCGCGACGCTCGGCGCGTACCGGTAGGGGCCGCCGAGCACCCGCTGAACGCGAGTGCCCCGGTGATTCCCGGAGCGTGAGGGTTCACCCCCGGCCGCGCCACTCGGGCGGGGGCGTGAGAGCGAGGGCCATCTCCGGCCGCGTTACCCGGGCGGGGATGTAAGGGCGAGGGCCATCTCCGGCTGTGCCAACCGGGGCGAGGGGTTATTTCTGGCCGTGCCGTCCGGGCGGGAGGGTGAGGGGTCACCTCCGGTCCCGCCAGCCGGGCGGGGGCGTGATCAGCGAAGTGTCGGCACCTCGCCGCCCTCCGTCCACTCGACGGCGACCCCGCGCAGGCCGGTCGCCCACGGGGCGGTGATCTCGGCGAGCCGGGCCGCGTCCGGTGGCGTGCGGCCGAGTCCCACGGCGTACCTGGCGACTCCCGGGCCGGTCTCGAACGGCCGGGGCCAGGCGTGCGCGTCCCGTACCCCCGCGCGCTCCAGGGTGGTGAGCAGCGCGCGCATCCGGCCCCGTACGCGGCCCAGCGTCACCTCGAACCCCTCGGACCGTCCCACCCGCACGGTCACCACCGCCCACGCGGCGTGCCGCCGGTGCGACGGCGGCGCCGACAGCAACTCGGGCCGGGGGTCCCGGCCGGTCTCCGCCGCCGCCTCCACGATCTCCCAGGCGTTGTAGAGCTCCTGGGTCAGTAGATCGCGCCCACCGGCGCCGACCTGCTCGCTGCACAGGCGGACCGGGGCCGTGGGAGTCATGATCGACACAGCCGCGTCAGGCTTTCCGTCCTGCGGTCCGTACGATCTGTCTGGTTCCTCCGCAGGTGGTTCGCCCGAGCCGGTCGGCGCGCTCTCCGTCCCCGGTACGGGAGCCTCCGGCCGGAGGACGATCGGCCGGTGCCAGTCCCATGCGGCCCAGGTGCCGAAGAAGTGGCTGAGCAGGTCGCCCGGCGGGAGATCCCCGGCCTCGCGTACCGTCCGCGCGGCGAGGACGGTCCAGGCCAGACCCGGCAGCCCCCCGAACGGAGCCGAATCGAGCCCGCGCGCCCTCGCCCACGCCTTCACCTCCCGGGCCAGCCCGACGAAGGCGGCACGGCGCTCGCCGACCGAGGCGAGCACCGCGTCGGCGTCACTGACCGCGCTCAGCGCGATCGCCGAAGCCTCGCCCAGCTCGGTACGGCGCGACACCGCCTCGGCGGGAGTGACGTCCGCAGCTTTTGCGACGTCCGTGGTCCCTGCGGTGTCCGTGGCCCTCGCGATGTCTGTGACCGCCGTGATGTCCATGGCCCCGGCCGTGTCCGTGGGCTCGGTGGTGTTCGTGGCTCCGGGGGTGTGCGCGGCTGTCGTGCCCTCTGTGTCCTCTGTGCTCTCTGTGTCCTTTGTGATGTCTGTGATTTTCGCGGTGTGCGTGACCTCCGTGACGCCCGTGACCGGTACGACGACCAGGTCGACGTCCAGGTCGCCGACCCGGAACCGGAGGCCGGGCACCCTGGCGCCGATCACGCGTCGCGACCCGGTCGCCTCCGGCAGGGCCGCCCTCACCCGCGCCTCGACGTCCGCGAGGCCGGTCGTCGAGGGCAGTGCCGCCACCAGGTCCAGGTCCGCGTCGGCCAGGGCGCAGCCCAGGCGCCGTGACCCGGCGACGTGGACGACCCCCTCGGGCAGCGAACACCGCAGCCGCTCCACGACCTCCCGGGCACGGGCCTCCCGGGAACCGTCCTCCGGGGTACGCGCCGGGTCCGGCGGGGAGCCGGGCGGGTGTGTCCCGTGGTCGAGCCAGCGCACCTCGCCCGTTCCGAGGGCGACGGTCGCCCGGGGCCGCATGGGCTCCTCGCCCCGGCGTGACAGCAGGACCAGTTCGCCGACCCGCGCCGTTTCCTCGCCCAGCCGTGTCTCCCAGGCGGCGGAGAACCGTCGGGGATCCCTGACCTTTCCCAAGGTCAGGTGCGGTGTGTAGCCGTCGGAGCGGCCCCGGCAGTGCGGGAAACCGCGCTCCAGCGCGGCGCGTAGCGCGGCCCAGGGTTCCGGCCCGCCCGATGCCGGGTCGAGCCAGACCGTGGAGCCGTCACGATGGGAGAAGGAGCGCACACCCCGCAGCCGGGCGGTGAACGCGGGGATCGCGGCCATGGCGGCGGCCAGGACGGGAGCCGCCCGCTCGAAGGAGGACTCAGGTACGAAACCAAACATCACCGTGACGTGCGGCGGCCACCGGTGACTCCGGGGGTCGTGTTCCCGGCGAATCTCCTGGATCACCGGCCAGAGTTCGGCCGGGGGGATCCAGACCACCGCCGTCCGCGCCGTCGGCCGCGCGTCGAGGACACCGGGGAGGCCGTGCGTACCTGAGGGACCGAAAACCTCCGGGAAGCCGTGCGTACCCGAGGGGTCGGGAACCTCCGAGGAGCCGTACATGCCCGAGGAGCCGGGGATTCCCAAAGAGCTGTGCGTACCCGAGGAGTCGGGGATCCCCGAGGCGCCGTGTGTCCTTGAAGAGTCGGAGGAGTCGTACCCGGTGGTGATGTCCACGACGACGCCGTAGTGGTCCGACACGAACAGCCCGTCGGCCGCCGGGGAGTCGCCCCGCAGAGCCGCGGCCGTGACCCGCAGGCCGTGGCCGCGCAGCAGTACGCGATCGAGCCGGGACGCGCGGCCGGAGAGCGAGGAGAGGGCCGCCAGCGGGTTGACCTGCGGATCGAAGGTGGCGGTCAGGTCGCCGGGGCCGTGGACCTCGGTCCAGGCGTCCCGCAGGCCCAGCACCTCGGCGGGCCCGCTCCCGCCGTCGTTGAGGTCGCCCGCCAGGATCACGTCCCCGTCCACACCGAGCAGCACCTCGGCGAGCCGGGCGAGTTCGGCTTTACGCCGGGCGGGACCGTTGTCGGAGTGGTCGCTGCTGAGATGCGTGACGGCCACCACGACCGGTCCGGCGGCGGACTCCACCGTGACGGCGGTGACGGCCTTGTGCGGGCCGAGGGCGTGCGTGCCCACCTCCAGTAGGGGCAGGCGGGTGAGCAGGAGGAGTCCGTCGTTGTCGACCTCCCGGCCCGCGGGGTCGGTGCTCAGCGTGTAGGCGGAACGGATCCACGGGGTCCGCAGCAGCATGCCGAGCAGTTCGGCCTCGACCTCCTGCAGCGCGATGACGTCCGCGTCCGCCCGCTCCAGTTCCTCCAGCAGCAGCGGACGGCGCCGCGCGGTGTCCAGCCGGTCGCTGTCGTAGCGGTCCCACAGGGTGTTCCAGGTCAGCACGCGCAGGCCCGTCGCGGCCGGAGCGTATCCAGCGGCGGGTACGGGAGGCGCGGGACGCCAGCCCGCGACCGGGTCCCAGGCGAACGGCGTCCTGGCCGTGAAGAAGGGCGCCCGGAGCCTGCGCGGATCGCGTACCCGTCCGGCCTGCGACGAGTCGATGAGGTCCAGCCCCGCCGACCGGTCCCAGACCATCTCACCGTCGGCCTCGACGAACAGGATCCGGTGCCACGGGATGTCGCCCCCGGGAACGAACGCGGGCAGCGGCAGGCGCTTGGGCGAGGCCCCGCGCACGCCGATCCCCAGGACGAACCGCGCCGGGTCGAACCGCGGATCCCATCGGATCCGGTGGAAGATCTCCTCGCTGGTCCGCATGCTCACACCTCGTCGCCGTCGAGGGCCCCGGCGACGTCGAGGACGGTCCCCTCCGGCCCGATGTACCAGGTACGGTGCGTCTCTCCCGCGTACGGCGGGGAGAAACGGCGAAGCTGGGCCGAGAGCACCTCCGGCGGCACCGGGTGCGCACGGCTCGCGTTGCGCCGGGCCAGCAGGTCGCCGGGGACCAGCATGACCGCCTGCGTCGTCAGCGCGTCGCGCCCCCGGGCCACGGTGTGCACCAGGGAGCGCTGGTGCCGGTTCAGGGCCGTGGCGTCCCACACGACGGTCCCGCCGGTGGCGAGGAGCGCGTCGAGCCGGTGCAGGCCCTCGCGGAGGATCGCCGGATTGGCCCGCTGGTCGGACCGGGATCCACGCGCCCGGCGCAGGTCGTCGAGCGCGACGACGGCACCGGTGTCCGTGAGGTTCGCGGCGAACGTGCTCTTCCCGCTGCCCGACGGGCCGACCATGACGACGAGCCGGGGAAACCCGCCGGACCGCCAGCGACGGCTCAGCGCCAGTCCTCCCTCGGCCGTGGTGATCCGGCCCAGCGCGTACGCCTCCCGGGTCTCGGCCCAGCACCGGTCCGCCACCTCGGGTTCGCGGTCGCCGAGCGCCTGGCGCAGGCCCAGACGCAGTGGTTCCAGCGGAGCCTCGCCGAGCAGGCCAGCCTCGTCGGCGTGCAGTTCCGACCACGCGACCTGCTCGCGCGCGCCGGTGGCGGCGCCGTCCGCGTTCCCGGTCAGCGCGGCGGCGGCGACCGCGTGCAGGACGCCCAGGTCGGCCGCGACGGTCAGCCGCACCAGGCCGGTCCTGCGCGCCTCGTCGGGGAAGTCGCGGTGCAGGCGGGGATGCAGCTCGACCAGGTCGGCGACCCGCCGCGCCAGGGGCATGCCGAGGGGGGCCACCAGGGCGGGCGCCAGCCAGGACCGGCGCATACCACGGAACAGGGCGGCCAGGACGCCCGCCAGCCGGGCGTCTCCCGTCCGGCCCAGCAGGTCGAGCCTGGCGGAGACGTCGGCCACGGCCGCCTCGGCGCGCTCGACGGCGGCCTCCGGCGGCGCGGGCTTCGCGGGGCCGCCGGTCGTCACTCCCGATCCAGGCGGCGCGGTGGGGGCGTGGGCACCGGCGGCCTTCGGCGGTGCGGGCTTCGCGGGGTCACCGGTCGTCACTCCCGACCCGGGCGGCGCGGTGGCCGCGTGGGCACCGGCGGTCGGTGTCGCGTATCTCGCCAGGTCGCCGGTCGTCACTCCCGTCGCGGTGAGGAGCGCCGGGACGTCCGGATCGGCTCCCGAACGCACGTCCCACAGTGCCGAGGCCGGGCCCAGGCCGTTCTCGACGACGGGCGCGAGCATCCAGTGCGCGGTCGTCTGGACATGGCGTGGACGCACCCACTTGGCGACGCGGTGGGGGAACTCCTCCCGGTGGAACCCGTCGGTGGTCCGCACGACGTACCCCTCCCGCCGCGCCGTGTCCAGGCGCAGGGCCCGCAGCGCCCGCTCGTCGAAGGTGCCGCGCCACAGCACCGGCGGGACCGGGACCCCCAGCCGCCCGGTCAGGCGCACCGTGCTGTCCCAGTCGAGGCAGTGGTCGCCGTCCCAGACGGAGAAGGCGTAGAACCAGCTCTCCAGGTCCCGGTACTCGATGGAGTGCCGGGCGTAGAGGTTCTCGCCGCACACCCGGCCGCCCGGCGGGATGAACCTGGCGATCCTGCCGTGCAGGGCCTTGATCCACGCGCGGGACGGGTGGTGCGCCGAATCCAGCGAACGGGCGTGTGTCCCGTCCGGGTACAGGGTGGTGTTCTCCCCGTCGAGCTTCTCGGTGACGACGACCTCCCGGCCCGCCAGCCCCGACAGGCCACCGGCACGTACGTCGTCCGAGGCGGCCCCCGGAGACCAGGGCAGGTGAGGAGTGCGGGGATAGGGCACTCGCATGATCTGCTCCCGATGACGAAGTCGCGCTGCGGCGACTGTATGGGAGGCGGCGGGACGGATCCACACAATAACCGCCCCGCTCGACCGCCCCCGCTCGGACCGCGTGACGACCGGGGCGGCCGGTTCCACCGCCAAGATGGGTGAACGGCCCCGTCGATCCTTTCGCCTCCGCTCCGGTCGTACGGCCGGTCGTTCTTTTCGCTCCCGCTCCGACCATGCGGCCCGTTGGTCTTTTCGCCCCCGCTCCGACCGTGGGGTTCGGCTCCGGTCGTGTGGCTGGGCCGGGCCCGTGTCCGGATCATGTGGCGACCGCCGGGGTGATCCTTTCGTTCCGAGCCGCCTGAACGAACGGGATCCGCCTCGTGAGCGGGACGGAGCCGCTGCCGTTCGCACCGGCGGGGCCTCGTAGGCTGTGGGTATGCGAAGCCCTCTGCTGGACACTCCCGGCGCGGTCGCGGCTGAGACCCCCGACGCCGACGTCGCCGGACACTACGGCGACCCGTTCGCCGAGCAGCGCGCGCTGCTCGCCGGAGAGGCGATGGTCGACCGGAGCAACCGCGAGGTCGTCCGGATCTCCGGTCCCGACCGTCTGAGCTGGCTCAACAGCCTCAGCTCGCAGAAACTCGACGACCTGAAACCCGGTCAGCCCACCGAGACGCTGCTGCTGGACGCCCAGGGCAGGGTGGAGCACCACCTCGTCCTCGTCGACGACGGCGAGGCGGTGTGGGCCCACGTGGAGCCGGGCACCGGCGCGGAGGTGGCCGCGTTCCTCGACAAGATGCGGTTCATGCTGAGGGTCGAGGTCGCCGATGTGACGGACCGTTACGCCGTGGTCTCCGTGGCGGGGGAGGCGCGTCCCGACCTGCCGGAGGGCGCCGTCGCCGTCGGCCGGGACATCCTGCTCCCGCGCGACCTGCTGGCCGGGCGGCTCGGGCTGGGACTCGCCGGGCTCTGGGCGTACGAGGCGCTGCGGATCGAGGGGCACCGTCCCCGGCTGGGCTTCGAGACCGACCACAAGACGATCCCGCACGAGGTGGGCTGGATCGGCTCGGCCCTCCACCTCAACAAGGGCTGCTACAAGGGCCAGGAGACCGTGGCCCGCGTCCACAACCTGGGCCACCCGCCCCGCCGCCTGGTCTTCCTGCACCTGGACGGCAGCGTCGACACCCTGCCCAAGCACGGTACCCCGGTGACCCTCGACGGCGCGGAGATCGGTTTCGTGGGAAGCTCCGCGCGCCACCACGAGCTGGGCCCGATCGCGCTGGCCGTGGTCAAGCGGACCGTGCCGGTGGACGCCACGCTGGAGGCCGGAGGGGTGGCCGCGTCCCAGGAGGTCATCGTGCCGCCGGACGCCGGGCGCAACGTCCAGATCGACCCGAGCCTGCGCCGCCGCATCCGCTGACGGCCGAGGGCGACCGGCTCGCGTCCCGGGCGGACTCCCACATCCTCGGGTGTCGCGTCACGGTCCCCGGCCGCTCCGGCATGCCCGGTTCGCGTACGCGGATGGCTTTGGCCGCTCTGGGTACGGCTCCGGGGACGGGTCAGATGTCCAGGACCAAAGTGATCGGGCCGTCGTTGGTCAGGCCGACTTTCATGTCGGCACCGAACACCCCGGTCTCCACCCGGGCGCCCAGCCCGCGAAGCTCGGCGCAGACCGCCTCCACCAGTGGTTCGGCGACCGGGCCGGGGGCGGCGGCCTGCCAGGTGGGACGGCGGCCCTTGCGGGTGTCGCCGTACAGGGTGAACTGGCTGACCACCAGCAGGGGCGCGCCGATGTCGGAGCAGGATTTCTCGCCGGAGAGGATCCGCAGGCCCCAGAGCTTGGCGGCGAGCCTGGCCGCCTCGGCGCGCGTGTCGGTGTGGGTCACGCCGACCAGGACCAGTAACCCCGGCTCGTCGATCGCCCCGACCGTCACGCCGTCCACCACCACCGACGCGGAACTCACCCGCTGCACGACCGCACGCATGCCCCCATCATCCCGCGCTCCCGGGCATCCCTAGACTTCGGGCGAAAGGAGACAAAGGTGTCTGCTGAGTCATTGTTCGTCGAGGTTGTCCGCTCGGGGTTCGTGGAGTCCACCCATCGGGCGCGGATGCTCGCGGTGGCCGCCGACGGGTCGCTGGTGAGGGTACACGGGGAGGTGGACGCCCTGGTGTCGCCGCGCTCTTCCATGAAGCCTCTGCAGGCGCTCGCCATGGTCCGCGCCGGGCTCCCCCTGGAGGGGGAGCTGCTCGCGCTGGCGTGCGCGAGTCACGCGGGGGAGCCGTTCCACGTGGACGGGGTACGGAGGATCCTGGCCGGGGCCGGTCTGGACGAGAGCGCGCTCGGCTGCACGGAGGACCTGCCGGAGGACGTCGCCTCCCGCGACGCGGTGCTGCGCTCCGGAGGGGACCGTGCCAGGGTCTACATGAACTGCTCGGGCAAGCACGCGGCGATGCTCGCCACCTGCGCGGTGAACGGCTGGCCCGTGGAGACCTACCTCGACCCGGCGCATCCGCTGCAGCGGGCCGTACGCGCCACGATCGAGGAGCTGACCGGTGAGCGCGTCGCCGCCGGTGGGGTGGACGGCTGTGGCGCCCCGCTGGTCTTCGTCTCGATGCTGGGCGTGACCCGGGCGTTCCGCGCCCTCGTCCGGGCCGACCCGGACAGCCCGGAGCGCCGCGTCGCCGACGCCTTCCGCGCGTATCCCGAGTGGACGTCGGGGACCACCCGCCCCGAGGCCCGGCTGATGCGGGCGGTTCCCGGGCTGCTGGTCAAGGCCGGGGCCGAGGCTTTCGACGCCTTCGTCTTCACCGACGGGCGCTCGGGAACCGTCAAGGTCGAGGACGGCGCCCGGCGTGCCCGGGTCCCGGTCACCGTCGAGGCCCTGACCGCCCTCGGCTTCGAGGCCCCCGAGCTCGACGAGCTCGCCACCGGGGTCCTGCTCGGCGGCGGGCGTCCCGTGGGCGAGATCCGCGTACGGCGACCGCTGTAGATCACCGTACGGTGACCTACATGGATCCGCGTGCGGCGGTCATCGGTCCCCGTACGGTCGGCGGTCCCCACGCGGTTTCTACGTACGTGCTTTCTACAGCGAGCGGAACTGGCGGGTGGTGGAGATCGCCCCCGAGGTGGTCATGGTGAAGGTCCGCATCGAGTCGGCGAACCTGGACAGGTCCCACTCGGCCGGGCCGTGATACCAGTACAGGTGGTCGGCCTGCTGGCCGTTGCCGGTGACCGAGGAGACCACGCGGGCCCAGCGGTCGACGCTGTCGAAGATCACGGCGTAGGGCAGGTAGCGGGAGAACAGCTCCACCCGCTGGGCCACCGGCACGTCCGCGCCGATGTCGGCGCCGGACAGATACTCCCTGAAGCCCAGGGTGTGGGCGAGGGCGCCCGCGCCCTTGGCGGTCTTGGCGGGCATGTACTGGCCGCCGACGGCCAGGGCGGCACCGGCGATGATCAGTGCCAGGCCGAGCACCCCGTACGTGGTGAACCAGGCCAGCCCGACGGTCGCGAGGACGCCGAGCCCGGTGAGGATCACGCCGATGGTCGTCCAGCGGGTGCGGACGGTGTCGGGGCGGCGGGCGAACCAGCCCTGCGTGACCACGTCACGGTAGAGCGCCTCGCGGACCTTGCCCAGCTTGGCCCCGAACGATCCCTGGAGCTCCGAGAGCAGCACCGTGTCACGGTTGTCGAAGATGGCGTCGTAGAGCTCCCGCTCGTAGGGCATCAGCGAGGCGACCTGGGCGGCGGGCATCCGTACGAGCCTCCAGTCGGGGGTCTCGTACGTCTGCCGGGGCTGCTCGTCGATCCTGAGGTAGCCCCGGACGGCCAGGTCGACGATCGTGGCGGTCACGTCGATCACGTCGGCCTGCTCGTCCATGAGCGTGCCGATCTGGCCGGGGCGGACGCCGTCCGGCGGGGCGAAGTGGCCGTTCTCGACACCGCTGAGCGAGCCCGACTCGTGGCCGACCACGCGGGCGTCGCGGCCCCGGGTCCAGTAGAGGAGGGCGAGGCCGCCGAGCATCAGGAGCAGCAGGGCGGCCAGCGCTCCGCCGGTGACGGCGTTCAGGGTGAAGGCGTTGGACAGCTCGAAGCGGCGCTCCAGGATCGGCGCGCCCTGGGTGGCGCCGGTGGGGTAGCCGACGACCACGGTGAGCACCTCACCGGCGCCGAGGCCCTGCTGCCCGAACTCGGCGGTGACGCCCGTGTGGTCCATGGAGGCCTCGGTGCAGGCGATCGCCGAGGTGAGGGGACCGGCGAAGCACGACAGGTTCTGCATCGTGGCCGGTCCGCTCACGGTGACCTTGGCCTGCTCGACGGGGACCGACCAGGCGCCCACCGCGTACCAGCGCAGCTCCTGGGCGTCGGCCAGCGGGGTGACGGCGCCCTGGACGTCGTACTCCAGGGTGGCGTTTCCGGCGCCCTTCAGGGTGATGGTCTCGCCGGTCAGCGTGGCGTCGCCCTTGAGGCCGGTGATCCGGTAGAGGCGGTCGCTGCTGTCGTCGTAGCGGGTCCGGTCGACGATGCCGCGCGACGGCGCGTCACCCTCGAAGGCGACCTCCTCCTTGACGTGGAGTACGCCGTCCTGCCGGAGTTCCAGCTGGACCGTCGTGCTCGTCACCTTTCCGGCCTGCGCGACCTGGGTGCCCCCCGTGGCCTGCGCGACCTGGGTCGCGGCCCGGGGGGACTCGGCGCCGGTCGGGCCGCTCGCCAGCGCGGGGGACGCGCCGAGTGTCAGCACGAGGATGGCCGTCGCGGCCAGACCCCCGCCCGCCCGGCGCGCGAGAGCCGCTCCCCTTGAGAGAGCCATCCCGCCTGAGAGAGCCGCTCCTCCTGAGAAACCTGAGAAAGCCGCCCGGCGCGCGAGAGCCGCTCCGCCTGAGAGAGCCGCTCCGCCTGGGAGAACTACTCCGTGCGCGAGGGCCGCCCGGCGTAAGAGGGCCGCTCGGTGCGCGAAAGCCGCTCGGTGCGAGAAAGATGCCGCCATGTGTCGGGAGCTTAGCGAGATCCACCGCCCCGTGATGGCCGACCCGCTATCCATTTTTTCCCACTCATAAACCCATATGTGGATACATCCGCTAGATTGCCGCCCGGAGATCAACTCTTTGGAGAGGCGGTCGCATGCGCCCACGGGGGTCGAACCCGCTGGCCTTCGGTGTGCTCGGTGTGCTCGCCATGGCGTTCGCCGCGGTCGTGGTGATCGCGGGCCTGGCGGGCGAGGAGGAGGCCGAGGTTCCCGCCGGTCCCGGGACCGCCCCGGTGGCGACGAGGAGCGCGGCCCCCCAGCCGACGGGCGACACCGAGATCACCACCCCGGACTTCGTCCCGCCGGAGAAGCTGAACCTCGGCACGCTGGGCGAGACCGAGATCACGCCGGTCGCCGCCGCGCGGAACATGGCCGTCGACCTCCGCTACATGCGGCGCGCGGACACCGCGGCCCGGCTCAAGCGCAACCCGCTGTACGGCACGGGCCTGATGCGTCCCACCTCGTGCCGCGCCCCTCGGCCCTCGACCCAGCCCCGCGACATGCTGTCCTACCTCAACGCGGTCACCGACTGCCTGGAGCGGGCGTGGTCGGCGAAGTTCTCCCAGGCGGGCGCGGTCTTCCTCCCGGCGCGCAAGGTCTACTGGTCCCGTCCGGGGCGCGGGCCCTGCGGCACCTACCCCCACACCAACGCCTCCGCCTACTACTGCCCGTCCAACCGGGGCATGTACATCGGCCTGAGTCACGTGATCGACCAGAGCGGCGACGTCGACCCCGCCAGGAACCACGTGCCCTACCTGACCGTGCTCGCCCACGAGTACGCGCACCACGTGCAGAGCATGGCGGGTATCGGCGGAGCCTGGTGGTGGGAGGTCTCCAGCAAGTCCCGTACCGCCCAGGACGCCCACTCCCGCCGCCACGAGCTTCAGGCGCAGTGCCTCTCCGGGGCCTTCGTCCGCACCGTACGGGTCCCGCTGGGTGTCACCGCGGCCCGCTGGCAGGAGGTCCTGCGGACGGAGTTCGGGCGCGGCGACGACCAGAACGGCAACCCCCGGCGCGACCACGGCAGCGGCGACCACTACGCCGCCTGGCTCCACCAGGGCTGGAAGTACGCCAGGATCGCCTACTGCAACACCTGGTCCGCCAGCCCCTCCGACGTGAGCTGACCCGCCCCGCCTGGCCGGGCCGGGCCCGTGGGGCGGAGTCTCCGCGATCACCGGCGGACATCTGCAATCATGTCGGGAGTCCGACGTTTCCCGAGGTGGTATGCGCGCGCCCGTACGTAGACGACCGTGGGCGTTCACGGCCGCATTTCTTGTGGCGTTTTCCACCCTTATTTCGGGATGTAGCCTCAGCGGTGGCGCGACCACGCCGATGGCCGCCGGTACGACGTCCCCGCCCGGCCGACCGTCACAGGCCCCGCTCGTCATGATCGTCGGTGACAGTTTCACAGTCGGGTCGGGTCCGGTACGGGCATGGGACGGCTACGCGGCCCGGGTCGCGCGGGAGCTGGGCTGGCAGCTGATCACCGCGGGGGCGGCCGGAACGGGCTTCGTCAACCCCGGCAGGGTGGGCCGGACCTTCCAGGACTCCTTCGTCAAGGAGCTCGCCTGGCGCCCCGAGCCCGACATGCTCATCATCTCCGGCGGGCGCAACGACCGCCGGATCGAGGCCGCCAGGATCGAGGACGCGGCCGTCCACCTGCTGGAGCTGGTCAGGCGGCGATGGCCGCACACCAGGATCGTGCTGGTCGGCCCGATCTGGATGACCAAGGCCCCCCGGTGGGCCTACGGCGTGCGGGAGGCCGTCTGGCTCGCCGCCGACCGGCAGGAGGTGCCCTTCCTCGACCCGTTCGAGCCGCTCGGCCCGCACGGCCGAGGCTGGGGGCGCGGAGCGGTCCTGCCCGACGGCGTCCACCCCACCCTCGTCGGCCACGTACGCCTCTCGCGCTGGATGGTCTCCACGCTGCACCGGCACGGCATCGACGCGCGTCCTTCCTGAGGGGCCTACGGCAGGGGGCCGCGACTCCTCGCGGAACATAAAGGACATTTCACCACAAAGTGATCTGTAAGAGTTTAATGACTGCCATAAGCGGACAACAGCAGTGCAAAAGCACTGAAGTGTCGTTTATGGGCAGACATGACAGGAAAGTATGACAAGCGGGGATGGGTCATATCTATCCACCTCTGGAGATTTCCGGCCGATACAGAAATGTCGGAAGTCGGGGTAATTGAACCTTTCGAGGGGAAAAGCAATGCCCAAGTTCAAGAGTGTCATCACAGGACTCGCCTTCAGCGTGGCGCTGACCGGCGGCGTTGTCGGTGTGGGCGCGGCGACCACCGTCGCGAGCGCCTCCGCGAAGACCGCGCTCACCGCCACGGCCTTCCCGACCTGGGGCGGCGGTGGCTGTGGCCGCGGCTGCGGCGGCGGCTGGGGAGGCTGGGGCGGAGGCCGGCACCACCACCGCCAGAACTTCAGGGTCCGTATCAATAACAACAACAACAACTACAACCGTCTGGAGAACAGGAACCGCAGCGGCGGTTTCTGGGGCGACGACGACTGACCCGATCTCCCGAACGCCGGACCACGCCCGCGCTCCGATCCGGGCGCGGTACGGGAAGGCCCCGTGACCGGTGCGAACCGGTCGCGGGGCCGCGGTGGGAGCGCCGGTGACGGCGCTCCCACCGTCCGGCGTACAAAAACAGGTACGGCTAGGAGATGGTCGGGACGGGCGGGGTGCCGGTGCCCGACCAGCTGCCGATGAAGCCGAAGGTGGTGGATCCTCCCGCGGGGATGGCCCCGTTCCAGGCGGCGTTGGTGAAGGTGAAGACCGGGGGAGCCGCGGAGAGGGTGGAGCTCCACGCCTGGCCGACGCTCACCCCGGAGGGGTAGGTGAGGACGGCTCGCCAGGTGGTGACGGCCGAGGTGCAGCGGATGGTGACCTCGCCCTGGAAGCCGCCCTGCCAGGAGTTGGTCGTCCGGTATGTCGGGGTGCAGCCGCTGGGCGGGGTCGCGGTGGTCGTGAAGGTCGTCGCCGCAGAGGCGGTGGAGGTGTTCCCCGCCGCGTCGCGGGCGACGACGGTAACGGTGTAGGCGGTCTGCGGCGTGAGCCCGGTCAGGGTGATGGAGTTGGTCGCCGACGAGCCGAGCCTGGTGGTTCCCCGCAGGACGTCGTAGCCGGTGACCGCGCGGTTGTCGGTGGAGGCGGTCCAGGACAGCCGGGCGCCGGTGGCGGTGACGTCGGCGGCGGCGGGCGTGCCGGGCCTGGTCGGCGCCTGGGTGTCGGGTGTGCCGGTGCCACCGTAGATCGTGGCCTCGACGGAGGTCTGCGCGATGCCGTTCGCCCCGTTGAACAGGCGCTGTCCCCAGGGGGTGAGGCTGGCGACGTTGAAGTTGGTCACCTGGTCGAGATACTCGACGCCGCCGCCGTTGCCGCTCCACGACCAGCCGAGGTAGCCGACGCCCCTCGCCTGCGCCTGGGCCATGATCGTGTCCTCGTCCGGGTTGCCGTCGGAGTGGTCGAAGCCGAACTCGCCGACCACCAGCGGCAGTCCCGAGGTCTGGAACGCCTGGAGGTAGGAGGTGACCTCGGCGGCCGTGTCGAACACCCCGTACATGTGGACGGAGAAGACCGTGTTGCGCTGCGGGTCGGCGGCGGCGACCGTGGCCGCGTTGTCGCGCATGGTGAAGTTCCAGTCCTGGCCCCAGTTGGGCGCGTCCACCATGATCAGATGCTGGAACCCGTTGCTCCGCAGCCGGGTGATCGCGGCCGAGGTGGCCTGGGTCCAGCCCGGGGTGGTCGCGTTGTTGCCGAACGGCTCGTTGCCGACGTTGAGGACGACGTAGTCCTCCTGGCCGACGATCGCGCTCTTGACGCTGATCCAGTAGTCCACGGCCTGGTCGAGGGTGTACGCGCCGCTCTGCTCGCCGTACCCGGTGGTGTCATGATTTTCCAGGACACAGATGAGCTTGTTCTGCTTGCAGAGCGAGACGACGTTCGCCACGTCGGAGGCGCCGTTGGCGGCCCACCGGCCGCCGCTGAGCACCACCCGGACGGTGTTCGCGCCGAGCGACTTGATGTTCGCGAACGAGCTGGTCTGGGTCGGGTACCAGGTGTGCGCGTGGCTGGTGCCCCGCATGACGAACGGGGTGCCGTTCGCCTCAAGGATCCGCGTACCGCTCACGCGGAGGCCGACGGCGGCGTGGGCGGGCGGCACGGAGACGAGGAACGGGAGAAGGAGCGCCAGGAGCAGCGCCAGTCTGGTTCGCATGACCTACCTCGGTTCGGGGGGGTGCCCGGCCGGGCGGAGGGGTCGTCGCGCCCGGCCGGGGTGGTGAGGCGCCCGGCAGGAGGACCGGGCGCCCGAACAGGGGGCGGGGTGCCGGTCCCTGGTGGCGCGCGCCACCAGGGAGTCAGCCGATGGCGCGCGCGACCAAAGGATCACGCGTCACCAGGAGATCAGCCGGTGGTGCAGTTCACCGGGGTGGGGACGCCGTTGGCGCCGTTCTGGCTCGCGGTGAACCCGAAGGACGTCGAGGCGTTCGGGGCGAGGGCGCCGTTCCAGGCCACGTTCCTGACCGACACGTCCGCTCCCGTCTGGGTGTGCGTGCCGCTCCAGAGCTGGCTGATCGTCTGGCCGTTGGGGAACCTCCAGGTCACCGTCCAGCCGGTGATCGCCGAGGTGCCCGCGTTCGTGACGGTGACGTTCCCCTGGAAGGCGCCCTGCCAGCTGTTGCCGACCGTGTACGTGGCCGTGCAGCCGCCCGCCGGGGCCGTCGTCGTGGTGAACGCGGTGCTCTCCGACGCGGTGGAGGAGTTGCCCGCCGCGTCCCTGGCCACCACGGACACGGTGTACGCCGTCGCCGGGGTCAGCCCGGTGAGGGTGTACGAGGTACCCGTGGCGGTGGCGACCTTTGTCGTCCCCCGGTAGACGTCGTAGCCGCTGACGCCCACGTTGTCGGTCGAGGCCGTCCAGGTCAGGGTGGCACCGCTCCCGGTGATCGCGGAGACGGCGGGCTTGCCCGGCCGGGACGGCGCCACGGTGTCGTCCCCCGGCTCCTCGGGCTCGTCGCCGGGCGGGTTGCCCCAGATCTTCGTCGTCCCCGCGTAGAGCGTCATGTTCTGCACCCGCACCGGGGTCGCTCCCGGCGTGGTGGCGACGCCGGTGTACGACCAGTCGTTGGACGGGTCCCACGTCCCGGTGCTCGCCAGGCGGAACTGCACCTCGCGCCGGTGCTGCGACTGCCCCGCCGGGGCGATGGAGGTGTTCGAGCAGTCGATGGTGACGTAGTAGGTCTTCCCGGACAGCAGGGTCGGCCCGGTCGGCGCCTTGCACTGGTTGTAGGCGGACGTCACGGAGACCTGGCTCGCGGTCGTGGTGCCGTCGAGGGTGAAGTAGTAGCGGAACGAGCCGTTGGCGAGCGGGCGCGCGGGCCAGGCCGACTGGTTCCGCACGATGGCCTTGATCTCGGTGAACGTCGAGCCCGAGGCGTTCACCCCGGCCTCCAGGAAGATCTCCGGGCCGTCGGGGGTCTCGGCGGCGGGGAAGTTCGCGGCCGGGGCGCCGCCGTACTCGCGGTAGAGGCGGGCGAGGGCGCTGGTGAAGCCCGCGTTGTAGTCGGTGGCGACCTCGTTCATCACGTAGTCGTCGCGCCGGTCGGTGTAGGCGTCGTTGGGGTCGGGCGGGCCGCCGACGAGGGCGCCGTACAGGGTGTGGCGGGTCTCGACCGGGTTGGTCATCTGGTCGGTCCACGAGCCGTGCGCGGTGCGGTGGTGCGGGTTCTTCGGCGGGTTCGCGCCGAAGCCGATCATGTACGAGGAGTTGCGCGGGTTGTCGCCGAGCGCGTAGTTGATCTGCCTGACCGCGAAGTCGTGGTATCTCGTCTTCCGCGTCGCGTCGGCGATCGTGTCGGCGTGGACCAGCGCGACGAACGAGGTGTTGGCCGCGTAGCGCAGCGATCCCCACCGGTCGAGCACGGCCTGGCCGCCGGGGGAGTGGGCGACCCGCTGCCCGTTGACCCCGACCGTCCAGAAGTCGAGCCAGCGGTTGGCGTCGTCGAGGTACTTCTGCTTGCCGGTGAGCTTGTTCAGCAGCACGTAGGCGCCGTAGGACTTGTCGTCCCAGGCGATCGTCCACTTGTAGGACTTGACGGCCGACTGCGGCTCGGTGCCGAGGTTGTCGTAGTACGACTCCGCCTTGGCCAGGTAGGAGGTGTCCTGGGTGGCCCGGTGCAGCCAGATCGCGCCCCAGACCAGCTCGTCGTTGTAGCCGCTCCACGACTGGTAGTAGCCCGCCGCGTCGGTGATGCAGTCGCTGTACTTCTTCCGCACGGTGTCGGCGAAGGTGTAGAGCTGCTTCGCGTGCGTCACCAGCGTGTCGGCATAAGTCGGATTTGTCGGGCGGAAGACGATCGACGAGGCCGCCATCGCCGCCGCCGTCTCCCCGGCCAGGTCCGACCCTCCACACGAGGCGTCGATCTTGTACGCGGGCCGCTCCATCTGCATCGCCTCGGCCGGGCCCCACCAGGCGTGGTCCCTGCCGCCGTTGCCGACCTGCCCGTACAGCACGTTCGCCGACGGGTGGGCCTTGATGAAGTAGTCGTTGACGAACTTGAGGTTGTTCAGCAGGTGGGTGAGCTGCCCGGAGGAGGCGTACGCGTCGCGGTACTCCACCGCGCCCCAGGCCAGCATCGTCGCGCTCGCCGCCATCGGCAGGCCGAACTTGACGTGGTCGCCCGCGTCGTACCAGCCGCCGGTCAGGTCGAGCCCGGCGTCCTGGCCGTCGCCGAGCGCGGAGGGGCCGCGCCAGCCGACGCGGTTCCAGCTCGGCAGCGTCCCCGACTGCTGGGCCTCGTAGAACCAGAGGGACTTCTGCAGGGCCTCGCCGTACGCGAAGGCGGCCGCCTCGGCCTGGGCGCCGGTGGCGGGCACCGTCACCGGCACGGCCGCCATCGCCAGCAGCGCGAGCGCCGCGAGGGTTCTTCTCATGGGGGGTACGCCTCTCGGAGGTGGTGCTCGGGGCGTGACGGCAGGTCAGGGGTGCCGTCACGCCCCGAGGTCTCAGGGGGTCGGGACCCGGCCCATGAGAGGGCCGGGTCCAAGAAGGGGAATCAGGGGAAGAGGCGGCCGTACTCGGCGAGGGCGACGGCGACGTCCACCTGTGCCCAGAACCGGTGGTAGTTGAAGGACGGCGCGGGGCCGGTGCCCTTCAGGTAGGCGTCCACCTTCGGCCAGTCCGGGTCGTTCTTGTAGAAGGACCGGATGGACATGAAGGTCGAGCTGGAGTTGATCGTGTCGCCGTTGGGCATCTTGCCGGTCCAGCCCGGGGGCACGTAGACCGGGTCGTTGAGGCGCCGGTAGTCGGCCTTGGTCTCGGTGACCGACACGCCCCTCGCGTCCTGGTTGTTGCGCCACATGCCGTCGAGCAGGCCCTTGGCGACGGTCCTGGCCGTGGTGTTGCCGGACTTGGCCGCGTAGTAGGTCAGCACCTTGGCGTACGAGCCCGCCACGCCCACGTCGGTCGTGTAGTCCCTGATGCTCACGTGCAGGCCGGAGTTGGTGCCCGGGTTGGTGGGGTTCCAGGTGTCGGGCTGGCCGGTCCACACCAGCGTCGAGGGGATCTGGTAGGTCCCGTCGGCGTTGATCGTGGTGTTGTCGGTGGCCCACTTGACCCACTTGTCCAGCACGAGCTTGGCGTCGGCGTTGCCGGTCGCGTAGTACAGCTCCGCGACCCGCTCCATCGACCACGCCTGGAAGCCGAACCACTGGTTGGACGGCGGGTCGTGGTAGACCGGCTGCCAGTCGTACGCCATCCCGTAGAAGGTGGGCAGCGTCGACGGCGGGGCCGCGTAGTGGCCCTGCCAGCTGTTGGTGGCGCCGCCCGCGATCGCGCCCTCGGTCGACTGGAGCCAGCGGTAGAACTCCATCTGCCGCTTGGTGCTGGTGGTCCAGTCCTGCACGGCGGTCGCGCCCTTGGGCTTGAGCACGTCCACGCTGGACAGCGCCCACGCGGCCATCGGGTTCTGGTAGCCGGAGTGGTTGTGGCTGGAGCCGATCCGCCAGGCCCACCCTGCGGAGCTGTCGTTGGCGCCGCCCCACGCGTAGTACCAGCTCAGCAGGTACGCCGAGCTGTCCTTGCCGGTCCCGGCCGCACACGAGGTGCTGGTGCAGCCCTGCTTCTTGAAGTACTTGTCGTACATCGCGTAGCGCAGGTAGTCGCCCATCTTCGCGGCCTTGGCGACCGTGGCCGAGACCTGCGCGGCCTTGCCCTGCTCGGTGGCCCAGGTGTGCGCCCAGTAGGCGACCTGGACGGCGCGGGCGTCGGCGTCGGGGGCGTTGGTGTACTTCCACTGCTTGGCGTAGGAGCTGTCGCCGGTGAACAGGTCGAGGAACCCGTTCGGGCCGCCGTGCTTGAAGGTGTCGCAGGACGGCTGCGGGATCGTCTCGAAGACCGACTCCTCCGGGCCGCGCTGGTAGGTGTTGATGTACGCGGGCTTGGTGGTCCCGTCACCGCAGCGGCCGAAGCCGTAGGTGTTGTCCACGTCCAGCAGCCAGTGCATGCCGTAGACGTCGCTGGTGCCGTACGCCGTCTTCAGCTCGTTCGCGATCGGGTCGGTGCCGACGCTCACGCCGCTGTCCAGCCTGGACGGGTACTGCTTGATGTCGTCCCACTCACCGGCGTACGTGGCGGGCTTGGCCGGGTTGTAGAAGGAGTTGGTCGGCTGGTCGGCGGTGGCCGGGATGATGTACCTCTCCATCGACGCCCAGGCGTCGTTGAACCGGGTCCAGTCGCCGGTCACCTTGCCGTACGCCGCCTCCAGCCACAGGTAGTAGCTGTAGGCCTCGGAGGTGGTCTCGTGCCCGTGGTCCGGCGCCTCGACCATGAAGGTCTCGACGGAGTGGTAGGGCACGCCCTGCGGCGAGAAGTAGCCGTTCGCCGGGTCCTTGATCTTGTTGTACATCGTGGTGAAGCGCTGGATGTACTCGTTGTTCCCGCCGCCCGAGTCGTTGTCCACCTCGGTCGCGGTCGCCCTGGCCGAGGTGTGGCCGGTGGCGCTGGAGGTGAACTCGGCGCTGCCGGAGGTCTGGTCGGTGTCCTCGGCCGCCGCGACCCGTACGGTCTGGGTCGTGTTCCAGTTGGCGGTGGTGAAGGTCAGCGACGCGCCGGAGGCGACCGTCAGGTCGGTGTCGCCGCTCGTCCTCGCGGTCGCCACGGTGACGTTCGCGGACGGGGCCCGGGAGAGCCTGACCGCGAGGTTGGCCGAGCCGCCCTCGGGGACGGCGACCGTGGACGGGGTGACGACCACGGCGGGGGCCGAGTCGGCGGTGACGGTGATCCCCACCGGGGTGGAGGTGGTGGCCGCGCCCTTGTCGTCGGTCGCCCTCGTGGTGAGGGAGTAGCTCCCGGCGGCGACGTTCGTCCAGCTGTAGGCGTACGGCGCGGTGGTGTCGGTGCCCAGCAGCGTGCTGCCGTTGAAGAAGTCGACCTTGGAGACGGTGCCGTCGCTGTCGGCCGCGTTCGCGGCGATCGCCACCGTCGCGGGCGCGGCGAAGGTGGCCCCGGCCGCCGGGCTGGTGATGCTCACCGTGGGCGGCTGGTTGACGGGGGCGGTCCCCCCGCAGGTGGTGCCGTTGATCGTGAAGGCGGTCGGCTTGGGGTTGGAGCCCGACCACGTGCCGTTGAAGCCGATGCTGGTCGAGGCGCCGGTGGCCAGGTTGCCGTTCCAGGCGAGGTTCTGGGCGGTGACGTTCTGGCCGCTCTGCGCCCAGGTGGCGCTCCAGCCCTGGCTGAGCCGCTGGGTGGTCGTCGGGAAGGCGAACCCGAGGGTCCAGCCGGTCAGCGGATCGCCCAGGTTCTTCACGGACACGCTGGCGGTGAAGCCGCCCTGCCAGTCGTTGCTGGTGTACGTCACCTCACAGGCGACGGCCGCGAGGGCGGGGGAGGCTGCCAGTGCGGTGGTCGTCCCGGCCGTCAGGCCGAGCAGCGCCAGCGCGGCGACCCGTCTGCGGCAGCGTCTCCAGAGCTGTGGGAGCGCTCCCGCTTTGATGGGGAACAGATGCATAAATGGGCCTCCGTGAGTGGGGATCGATGCGAACTCGCTGGTGGTGGCACCGCATCGGATCAAGCAGGGGAGAGAGGGGGTGGGAGCGCTCCCATAAGGGATTCTGGAGACGGTGAACGGGATGTCAATGGCATGTGCCTCCGGTTACGCCGATGTTTCGCGGCCCACGCCGCCAGGCTGCTGCGATCCGGGCGGCCTTTTTCGCGGGCCGTGAAAGTTTCAGGGCGTCCGGCCTTCCCGGCCGAATGCTTGCTTGTGACCGCGAAGGAGCCCCCGGAGACTGCGGAGTCTCCAGGGGCACCAGGGGTTTCCGGCTTCAGCGCGAGTGGCGGTGGTTCCTGGGCCGCTGCTGGTGGTGGTGGCGGCCTCGGTCACGGTTCTTCCCCTTGAACGCCTTTCTCCTGGGCGGCCACGTCAGTGTGCTCCGGTTGCTCTTCGGTTTGCTACCGGCCTTGTCGCCGGCGTTGTCACCGGCGGCGGCGTCGCTCGCGGGGGCCGGGCCTCCCGGTGGTGCCGGGCAGACCCCCTCGGGGCCGACGGCCACGGTCAGCACCTGCGAGGCGCTGGGATCGAGCCGGTTCGTGCCCTCGAAGGCCGCGACGAACTCGTGGGTTCGTGACGGGACGTCGGAGACGATCAGTTTCGCGTGACCGGCGGCGTCCGTCTCGAAGTGGTCCTGACGCACCCCGTTGGCGAAGAACTCGACCGGCCCGGTCGGGGGGACCGAGGACCCCGGAGCCGTGACGGTCGCGACGAGGCTGAGCTGACCCGGCGCCTCCGGGTCGCAGAACGCGGCCAGTTTGGTGGCGGTCCTCCGCTGCGGCATGACCGTGCAGGTGGATCGCGTGACGGTGGTGGTGTCCAGGTTGACGGTGCCCTCGCGGGCCAGCAGGCGGCCGTTCACGGTCGTGCCGCTGGCCGAGGTGATCGAGGTCAGCGCGAGGACGCTCCCGACGAAGCTGGAGCCCGCTCCCAGGGTGGCCGAGCCGCCGACCTGCCAGAAGACGTTGCACGCCTGGGCGCCGTTGACGAGCCTCACCGTGCTCGCGGGAGCGGTGACCAGGCTGGAGGCCCTGAACACGAAGACGGCGTTCGGGTTCCCCCGCCCGTCGAGGGTCAGCTCTCCGGTGATCTGGAAGCCGCCCGAGATGGAGTTGTAGGCGCCCGGTGTCACGGTGGTCCCGCCGAGGTACGCCGGGAGGGAGGCGGTGCCGGGCTGCCTCACGGCGTTGTCGTAGGCGGTGGCCAGGTCGATCTGGGCCTGCGAGGCGACGGCCTCGGCCGTGTAGATGGCACCGGCCACGACGCCGGGCGGGAAGCCGGTGGCCGCGGAGCCCGGGCTCACCCCCAGCTCGCCGGTGACGACGGCGGAGCCGGTGCCGGAGACCGTCGTACCCGCCAGCACCGCGAAGTTCGCGGCCGTGCCGAGCGGCACCGGCGACGGCGTCGCCGCACTCGCGCCGTACGGGGTCCCCGCACCCGCGCCGTGCGATGTCACCGCGCTCGCGCCGTGCGGTGACGCGGCGCTCGTGCCGTACGAGGTCGCCGTGGTCGTGCCGTACGGGGTCGCGGCGCTCGCGTTGTGCGGGGTCGCGGCGACGCAGCCCAGCGCGACCGCGACGGTCAGGACCCCCGCCAGCCGGGAACGGACGGTATTTCGCGGGACGATATGGGAGTGACCAATGCCTGTCACGGTTTTATCCTTTTCTTTTGGTATTTCGCCGTCCAGGCGCATTGCCGATGATGCGCGTTTTCTCGACCTTACTGACCGTCGGCGTCACAGGCGTTGTACGACATGCGAGTTGTTTTATCGCGTTCCTGCGGGCGGATACCGTATAAATACGCTTATATGGATATCTAATGGGATGCCGCAGGTCGGTGGCGTCCGTTCCCACCACGAGAGGGCGTGCCGCCGGGCGGCACGCCCTCGATGGTCCCGGGGTACGGGAAGGCCGGACGCGTACGGAGCGAGGGGACGGCGCACGATTCACCGGGTGAATTCCCGGTGCGGGGCATTAGCGCGGGCGGCAGCACCTGACCCGCGAGTGGTGATGGTTACGGTGGTGCCTGCGGTCTTTTAGCCTGATCACATCGTCGCTGCGCTGTTTGTTGCTGATGCTTTGACGATCCTTGTTCCTCCGGTTCACCTCCTGTGCCGGGGTCACCGGGCAGAGGCCGTTCTGGCCGACGACCAGGGGCAGTGGCGTCGAGGCGCTGGGATTCAGATTCGCGTTGCCGGGGAAGGTGGCCACGAGCGCGTGGGTTCCCGGTGAGAGGCCGGTCACGGCCAGGGTCGCGCTGCCGTTCGCGGCGATCGGGGCCGTGCCCAGGCTCATTCCGTCGGAGAAGAACTCGACCGATCCCGTGGGTGGGGTCGGTCCGAAGGCCGTGACGGTCGCGGTGAGGGTGAGCTGGCCCGGCACCCCCGGTGTGCACGTCGCGGTCAGCGTGGTGCTGGTCTCCCTTGGCGGCACGACCGCGCAGTTGGCCGTCGTGACGAGGTTGGTGTCCAGGGTGACGGCGCCGTTGCGGGCCAGCAGGCGGCCGTTGACGTTCACGCCGGTGGTCGCGGTGATCGAGGTCAGCGCGAGGATGTTCCCGGCGAAGCTGGATCCGGTCCCCAGGGTGGCCGAGCTGCCGACCTGCCAGAAGACGTTGCACGCCTGGGCGCCGTTGATGAGGTTCACCGTGCTGGCGGACGCGGTGATCAGGGTGGAGGCCGTCTTGAAGATGAAGACGGCGTTCGGGTCGCCCTGACCGTCGAGCGTCAGCTGTCCGGTGATTCCGAAGGTGCCCGCGGCGGAGTCGTAGACACCCGGTGTCCGGGTGGTCCCGCCCAGCTCCGTCGGGATCGTCGCGGTGACGGGCTGCCCCGCCGCGTTGTTGTAGGCGCCGGTCAGGTCGACCTGGGCCTGCGCGGCGGTGGCGTCGGCCGCGTGGATGGTACCGACCACGACGCCGGGCGGGAAGCCGGTGACCGCCGACCCGGGGCTCACCCCGAGATCCCCGGTGATCACGCTGGGACCGGTGTTGGTGACCGTCGTTCCCGCCAGGACCGCGAAGTTCGCGGCCGTGTTGAGCGGTGGTGCCGTCGCCGCGCTCGCGCCGTGCGGGGTCGCGACGACGCAGCCCAGCGCGATCGCGACGGTCAGGGCCCTCGCCAGCCAGGAACGAACGGTATTTCGCGGAACGATACGCGAGTGACCAATTCTTGTCACAGTGCTTTCCTTTTCTTTTAGTATTTCTCCGTTCAGGCGCATTGCCGATGATGCGCCATTTTTTGCTGACCCTACTGATCGGCGGTGTCGTACTCGTCATACGACATGCGGGATGTTTTATTGCGTAGTTATCGAGGTGTATGTAAGAGATGGTGTTTTTGTGTGGATTGTCGGCGTGCCCCGGTTCCGCTCGCCTGTCACCGGGGGGCGGGGGGTTTCCCGGCCCGTCGAGGAGGGTCGCGGTGTTCGGCGGCGTGCTGACGCTGGAGCCGGGCTATCGCGGCGTCCACGAGCCTGCCCATCTCCCTCAGGTCGCGGGCCTGCCGCGCCCGTTCCGCGGCCTCCCAGCTCTCGATGGCCGCCTGGATGCTGGGGAAGTCTCCGGCCGTGATGCTGACGTCCCGTCCGTTGACCATTCGCGTCGCCATGTCGCCGACGATGTACCAGCCGTCCATCGCGGTTATCCCGGCTGGGCGGTGGGCAGGACGGGCGCGGTCGTGGGCGGCTCGTCGGCGTTCGGCGGGGTGACGGGAATCGCGCACCACACCGTCCGGCCACCGGCCCCGAAATCGCGGACTCCCCATTTTCCGGCCGAGATCTCGTCAACGATGAACAACCCCCGGCCGCTCTCCGCGTCCAGGGAGGCGCATTCTTTGATGTGCGGCTTTCTGGACGCGGAACCGGGGTCGGTCACCTCGATGAACACGAAGTCGTCGACCGCCTTCAGGACGACCATCATCAGATCCCCCACGGGGCCCGATTCGGAATGTTCGACGGCGTTCGTCGTGATCTCGGAGACGGCCAGCCGCACCTGCTCGTAGGCCGGATGGTTCACACCGAGGAGATCGCGAACCATCTCGCGGGCCTGGGAAACCGATTCGGGTCTTCTCCGTAGGACGATCTCGCCTAGTTTTCTGGGTTTTTGCGGCATGGTGTCCCTTCGTGCAATTCGTGCTGCTGCTTCCCTGCCCTATTGACCGAGGTCTCGACGTCTGTCTGACTAGGTGCCTCCACAGTCCCAAACGGCACATGAGGTTGGCAGCACAATGGGGTTCACATAAATTCACAACCGCCTGGAATGGGTGCGCCGGGGCACGAAGACGGAGAGTATTGATGCCAAGACGCCACGAGGTGACGAAAGGTAGGCCGCGATGACCGAGATTCTCCCCCCCGACCTGACGGTGACTCCTCGCCACTATTTCGGGCAGGAGGTTCGCAGGCTTCGCGCGGCGGCGGGGTTGAGCCAGAGACAGCTGGCGCAGCAGGTCCCCGTCTCCATCAGCCACCTCAGCATGATCGAGACAGGCTCCCGACCGGCGAGTTACCACACGGCCACGAAACTCGACGCCGCCCTGGGCTCAGGGACGGCCCTGTTCGACCTGTTCGACGCCCTGGAGAAGGCCAACTCCCCGGTTCCCCGCTGGTTCCGCCCGTGGGTGGAAATCGAGCGAGAAGCGGAGGAGCTCCACATCTGGGCGCTGAGCGTCTTCCCCGGCCTGCTTCAGACGGAGGACTACGCGCGTGCCCTGCACACGCGAGAGGTCGGCGTGGATCACGACCAGATAGACGGGCTTGTCGACGCCCGGATGCACCGGAAGACCATCCTCGACCGCAGCAGGCCCCCGACGCTCTGGGCCGTGATCGACGAGGCGGTTTTGCACCGGCCCGTGGGTAGCCGGGAAATCATGTTCGCCCAGTTCAACCACCTGCTGGAGATGGGCGAGCGGTTCAACGTTTCACTTCAGATTCTCCCCTACAGCGCTTACAGTGTTGTTGGGGTGCTCGGTGCGTTCACCGTCGTCACACTGCCTCGCGGTGCCTCTCCCATGGCGTACGTCGAATCCCAGCCAGCGGGCGACTGGATAACCGAGCGTCCGGCCGAGGTCAAAGGACTAACATTCAGGCACAGTGTGATTCGCGCGGACGCGTTGTCCCGTCGCGAGTCACTGAAGATGATCAAGGAGAAGGCCGAGCAATGGAAATGACCAACGAACTCGCCAGCGCCACATGGCGTAAGTCCTCACTGTCCGGTGGAAATGGCGGCGATTGCGTTGAGGTCGCCAATCTGTCCGGGGGCCGCACGGCGGTCAGGGACAGTAAGGACCCGTCCGGTCCGGCGTTGGTCTTCACCCGTGGCGAATGGGCGGCCTTCGTTGGCGGCGTAAGGCACGGCGAGTTCGACTAACTCCCTATACCTGACCAAGGAAAGGGCCCAGCGATGGACAAGAGCGACGAGCTTGCCAATGCCAAATGGCGTAAATCCTCGCTTTCCGGTAGCAATGGCGGCAATTGTGTTGAAGTCGCCGGTTTGTCCGGGGGCCGCATTGCGGTCAGGGACAGCAAGGACCCGTCCGGTCCGGCGCTGGTCTTCGCCCGGGGCGAGTGGGCGGCCTTCGTCGGTGGCGTGAGAAACGGTGCGTTCGACTAACCCCGACGGCCAAAACCCAAGCCCCCTCCACCTTGTGATTCGAGAGGGCTCAGAGCGGTCGCCGGTAGGCGGACGGTTACCGGAGTCGGCGTGATGCGAGCCGGGCGTCCCAGCGGTGGCGGGGTCTTGCTCGGCGGATGAGCGCGCGGACGGTGACGAACGCGGCGGCCAGGTAGTCGACAACCTGGCCGTCGCGTTCGAAGCGGCCGATGGTGCGGAGGCGCGTGTCAGCCCGTCGTCCAAGGCCGGAGCTTGTCGGGGTTGAGTACTGCCCAGATACGCCTGATGTGGTCGCCCGCGACGTCGAACGCCAGCACCGACACGGTGACACCGTCCAGCTGGGCCACCAGACCAGGCTGACCGTTGACCGTACACTCCAGGATCGTCATGTTGGGTACGGTGCCGGTCCGATCGGCGAAGAAGCGCGCGACCTGCTCGGCGCCTTCGACCGGGTGGGGCGCGGCTGTGACGAGTCCACCACCGTCGCCGGTCGCCGTGGCGTCGGGGTCGAGGAGGCCGACGAGGGCGTCGATGTCCTTGGCCTCCCACGCCTGCTTGAAGGCTCTGACGACGTCGGCGCGTTGGGCCGCCGGGGTCGCGGAGTCCTGCGAGGCGCGGATGCGGCGGCGGGCCGAGGTGGCCAGCTGGCGGCAGGCCGCAGGCGTGCGGCCGACGATCTCGGCTACCTCGGTGAAGGGATAGCGGAAGACGTCGTGCAGGATGAACGCGACGCGCTCGGCCGGGGTCATCGCGTCGAGCACGACGAGGAAGGCCATGTTGACCGACTCGTCCAGGGTGACCCGGTCGGCCGGGTCGGCCGTGACGCCACCCGGCCGCCCGCTGATCCACTCGGTACGGTCGGGCAGGGGCTCGGGGATCCACGCGCCTATGTAGCGTTCCCGTCGGGCACGGGCCGAGCCGAGCAGGTCGAGGCAGACGCGGCTGGCGACGGTCGTCAGCCAGGCACCGGGGGATTCGACGGCCTCCTGTTGCCGCCGGGACATGGCGTACCAGCGGGCGTAGGTCTCCTGCACGACGTCCTCGGCGTCGGCCAGGGAACCGAGGAGCCGGTAGGAGAGATTGATCAGCTGACGCCGCTTGCTCATGATCGCGCTCAGGCCCGGATCGGGCCGGTCGCGTCCCGGCCCGGATGGGTTGGTCACGGTGTCGCCAGCTCCCTTGGTCGCATCTGCCCTCACCCGGTTCGACGAGACATCGCACCGAACTGTGAGGTTGGCGCGTCGCCTCACATTCCGAGGAGTTGTGTCGTCCTACTGCTGGGACGAACGCTAAGGAAGGAAACCGATCATGGAATCCGTGAACGTCGCGATCATTTACTACAGTGCCACAGGTACCCTGCACGCCCTGGCGCAGGCCGCCGCCGAGGGCGCGGAGAAGGCGGGCGCGCACGTGCGGCTGCGCAAGGTCGCCGAACTGGCCTCACCGGAGGCGATCAGCGCCAAGCCCGCCTGGGCCCAACACCTCCAGGACACCGCCGACGTCGCCGAGGCCGACCTCGACGACCTGGCCTGGGCCGACGCGGTGCTGTTCGGTACCCCCACCCGCTTCGGCAACCCGGCCAGCCAGCTCAGGGCGTTCATCGAAACCACCTCCGCCCTGTGGTTTCACGGCAAGCTCGCGAACAAGGTGTACTCGGCCTTCACCGCCTCCAACACCGCCCACGGCGGGCAGGAATCCACCCTCCTGGCGCTGGGGAACACGTTCTACCACTGGGGTGGCATTATCGTGCCCCCCGGCTACACCGACCCCATCCAGTTCCAGTCAGGCAATCCCTACGGCACCTCCCACGTGGTCGGCGACGGCCCGCCCGGTGACGTGACCCTGCAGGCGGCCCGTTACCAGGCCCGCCGCGTCGTCGACGTCGCGGGCCTGCTCAAGGCCGGCCGCGCCGCCTGATCCGGCACGGAACACCAACGGGGTTGGTACGGCACAGGACGGCCGGCCGCTCTTGGTCGTATGTTTCATGACCCTTCTAACCGGTCAGTGCGATCGACACATGCAGGAGCTGGGCCTCCAAGGCGTGGCGGAAGTCGTCGGGCAGCGAGCCCTCCCGGTTGCGGGAGGCGATCTGTCCTCGGATCCGGGTGAGGTCGCGGGAGTCCCAGACGCTGCTGGCCATCACCTGCCGCAGGTCCAGGGCCACGTCCGAACGGATCCTGCCCTCGTCCTCCCCCTTCGCGAGCACGGCGTTGAAGCGCCGTACGCTCTGGTTGAGGTTCGGGTCGTAGGAGCGGATCGCCTCCGCCCTGGGCGCCCGTTCCGCCGTGTGCCCACCCCGTTCGCGGGGGGCGGTGACGGTGACGGTGACCGAGGGGGAGGAGCTCGGTTCGGGATGGGCGGTGGCGGGGTCGAGGAGCGTGGGCGGTGCCGTCCCGCGCCCCTGCGGACCGGCCAGCCGGTCGTCGTCGGGACCGGAGATCAGGCTCCACACCAGGAGCCCCGCGAGCAGCGCCGTCACCGCCGCGACCAGTGTCCAGCGCGCCAGCTCGTTCCCGTCTTTCGAGGGGACCGGTGCCCTGAGGGCCGCCGTCAGGCCCTCGGCCACCTCCTGCGCCTTGGGCCTGGCCTCGGGCCGGTGTGACAGGCAGACCTGGCAGAGCGCGCTGATCCGCGCGGGCATCCCCGGCACCTCCGCCACCGGCGGCGGCCCCTCCCTGCGGACGTTCTCGATCTCCTCCCAGGTCCGTTCCGGATACGGGGGATCTCCGGTGAGCATCTCGAACAGCAGCACGCCCAGCGCGTACACATCGCTCGCCGGGTCCGCGACCGTACCGGTCAGCCGCTCGGGCGCCACGTAGGGAGGCGTCCCGTAGTCGGAGGCCCGGTCGTCGCCGTCCTCGCCGATGAAGGCCGCGATGCCGAAGTCGAGCAGCTTGGCGCCGGTCGAGGTCAGCAACACGTTCTCGGCGGTGACGTCCCGGTGCACGATGCCCCGCTCGTGGGCGGCGGCCAGCACGGTGGCCACCCTGGCGGCGATCGCCGCCGCCTCCGCCCACGGCAGCGGGCCCTCGGTGACCCGGTCCGCCAGCGGCCGCCCCTCCAGCAGGCGCATCACCACGTACGCGGCCAGGCGACCGTGCGAGGTCACGGTCTCCCCGTAGTCGTAGACCTCGATCGAGTCGGGGTGGATGAGGCGCGCGGTGGCACGCGCCTCCCTGCGGATCAGCTCGCGCTCCCCCCGGTCGACGCCCAGCTCGCCGTCCAGCAGCTTGACGGCGACCATCCGCTGGAGCGACTGGTCGAAGGCACGCCAGATGACACTCATGCCACCCCACGCGATCCGCTCAAGCAACAGGTACCTGCGGGTGAGCACATCTCCCGCGCGAAGCCCGACGTACTGGTCAGGCCGACTCACGGACCACCAGCTCAGTGGGGAGGACGGGATTGTCGCGGGGAGCACCGGCCGAGCTCATCGAGAGCAGCAGCAGCCGGGTGGCGAGCGCGGCGAACTCCTCCACCGGCTGACGGACGGTGGTGAGCGTGGGAGAGGTCCGCCGGGAGGCGGGGGCGTCGTCGAACCCGATGACGGCCACGTCCTCCGGCACCCGCCGCCCGGCCCGGCGCAGGGTCTGCAGCGCGGCGGCGGCCATCACGTCGGAGGCGGCGAAGACCGCGTCGACGTGTGGCATCCTGCGCAACAGCCACTGCATGCCGTGCACGCCCGACGCGTGGCTGAAGTCGCCGTACGCGACCGGCACGCCCGTCATCCCGGCCAGGGCGAGGGTCTGCAGGAACCCGTCCAGCCGGTCGCGGGCGGCCGGGAGGGCGGGTGGGCCCGCGATGACGCCGATGGACCTCCGGCCGCCGAGCAGCAGGTGTTCCGCCGCCTGCCGCCCTCCGTCGCGGTTGTCCATGTCGACGTGGGGGAGGTCGATGCCGTCCGGGGGACGGCCCGCACTCCGTACCGGAATGCCCGAGGCGGCGAGGGTCACCACGAGCGGATGCCGGTCGCGCGCCGCGATCAGCAGGACGCCGTCGATGCCTCCGGCGACGAGCGGCGGCGTGGCGATGGTGGAGGTGGCCGCCGTGGCGGTCATCACGGCGAGGGGGACGCCGTGCCCGGTGAGGACCTCCTCCGCGGCCGTGATCATCCGCGCGTAGAACGGCTCGGTGAACAGCCGGTGCGCGGGTTCGCAGACCACGATGGCCACGACCTGGTCGGATCGGCGGCCGGAGCCGCCACGGGGAGCGCGATGCCTTACGTAACCGAGACGCGATATTGCGTCATGCACCTGCCTACGAGTCGATGTGCTGACTCTGACTGAACCGGTGAGTACCCGGGACGCGGTGGCGGGGGATACCCCTGCCTCTGCTGCGACCTGGGCAAGTGTGGGTAGATCGGCCATAACTTCCTCCACACCAAGATGCCGCACAGGTGGGAGCGCTCCCACTGAACCTAGCATTGTTTCGGGAGTGTCAAAAGATGTTTCCGAAAAATCACCATATGTATGTCAAATTTCCCTGACAACCCAGTCAGGGGCAAGTATCGACATGATTACGGAGTCATACCATTCCCCGTTTACGCGCAGCGCGTCCCGGAGGACGCCCTCCTGGACGAAGCCGATCTTGCGGTAGACGTGCGCGGCCCGCTCGTTGAAGGCGTAGACCTCCAGGCCCACCCGGTGCAGCGGCGTGGTGCGGAAGACGTGGTCGAGGGTGAGCCGGATCGCCTCGGTGCCGTAGCCCTTCCCGTACGCCCGGGGGCCGATCAGCGCGATGCGCAGGTTGCAGGAGAGATTGTCGGCGTCGAGCTGGTTGAGCACGATCTCGCCCACGTAGGCGTCGTCACCGGCGGTGCAGATCGCCAGGTCCAGCCGGTCGCGGAGGTCGCCCCGCGAGCCGTACCAGACCTTGACCCCCTCGTAGTCGGGCTTGCCGTGCGAACCGGTCAGCCGGACGGTCTCGGGGTCGTTGACGAGCTCCCAGAGGCCGTCCACGTGCTCGGGGCCGACCGGCCGGAGCGTCACGTGCTCTCCGGGGAGCGTGGGCTTGCGCGCGAACATCATCCGGCGTGTCTACCGGCCGGGACCCCGCCAGGCAAGCCGACCGCCCCGGGACCGGGTCACCGGGGTCCGTGTGGACTCCGGTCGCCTCGGTGGCGGGTCACCGGGGTCCGTGCGGACCCCGGCCGTCCTGGGAGTGGGTCACCGGGATCTGTGCTTGATCGTCTCGGCGCCGGGTCACCGGGGTTCGTGCGGACCTCGACCGTCCGGGGGGCACAGGGGGGTCTGTGCCCGATCGCCTCGGAGCCGGGTTACCAGGGTCCGTACGGCCCCTGGTTGCCGCCGCCCTTGCCGATCTCCCGCACGGCGGGACGCACGTCGGCGAGGTAGATGCCCGAGGCGATGACGGACGCGATCGTGAAGATGCTCAGCACGCTGAGGTACTGCACCGCGGCGGCGAAGCCGAACAGCGCCGCCAGCCCGAGGATGACCAGCCACAGATTCTTGGTCTGCTTGCCGGTGACCGCGAACGCCCGTGCCGGGGTCTTCACCGCGTGGACGAGCGCCCAGCCCGACAGCGCGAACACTCCGACGGCCAGGATCCAGAAGACCAGGTCCAGGGCACCGTGGATTTCGATCATCGTCTCTCCAGAACGTTCGCCTCGCCGGTCTCCCTCAGCCTAATGCCGAAAGCCCGGTTCGCGGTGTCCTCGGCCCGTACCGGCCGGGGTTGACGGCCTGCCCCCGGACGCAGGAAGGCCCGCCCCCGGAGGGGCGGGCCGTGGAACCGGGGTCCGCGAGGACCTCGCTCAGCTCCTGGTGGTGCCGGACCTGGTGGTGCCGGACCGCGTGGTGCTGGACCTGGTGGTGGCGGGCTTCGTGGTGCGGGTGCTCTTCCTGGGCGTCCGGGCGGCGATCGCGGGCTCGGCGGCCTCGGAGACCTCCTCCAGCTCCAGGGCGATCTCGCCGCTGGTCTTGGAGACGACCTTGCGGCCCCGGTTGGCGAACTCGTCGTACAGCTCGTTGGCCCGGCCCGCGATGTGGTCGGCGTAGTCGCGCGCCTTCACGGGGAAGTCCTTGGCGTAGTCTTCGGCCTTCCCGGCGAGCTGCCTGGCCCTCTCCGGGAGGTCCTTCGCGGCCTCGCGGATCTCCTCGCGGCGGCCCTGCAGCTTCTGGATCTGCTCGGGAAGCTCAAGGAGCTTCTCGACGGCGAAGTCTCCGGCCCCCGCGACGGCGTAGAACGGCTTGGACTCCGCCAGCTTCTTGACTTCGGAGGTGATGGGCATGGGTTAACCTTCCTTGGTTTCCTTGGTGATGTGGCCGTTGCTCTGGGGGGCCGCGTAGGGCTTCAACGCGGTGAGGTATTCCCCGGGGAGCGGCACCTCGTCGTCAGACGGGGAGTCCGCGTCACCCCGCCGGGGCTCCGGTGCGAGGGGCGCATTCTGGGAGGTCTGCGCGTCGTCGTCCGGGGCCTCGGCCTGGTGGTTCTCCTTGCGGAACGACTCGTAGATGTCGATCAGCACCTGGCGCTGGCGCTCGGTGATGAGGTGGTCGGCCCTGATCGCGGTCAGCACGTCGCTGTCCGGCTCGCGCTCCTCGATGAGGCCCGCCTGGACGTAGAGCGCCTGCGACGAGATGTGCAGGCCCTTGGCGATCTGGTTCAGGATCTCGGCGCTGGGCTTGCGCAGCCCGCGCTCGATCTGGCTCAGGTAGGGGTTGGAGACCCCCGCCGCCGCGGCGAGCTGTCGCATGGAGATCTTCGCGTGCGTGCGCTGCTCGCGGATGTACTCACCGATGGAGCCGACCTTGGGTAGTGCCATGTTTCGAGTCTGCCGCACCGTGCTTGCTATTGCAAACACGTTGGCTAACACTTGCAAGCACTTTGGGGTGATTTTGGCCATAGCTGGACGAAACCGGCCAGATCTCCAGGGCGAGACCCTGATTCGGCATACGGACCGTTAAGGCGGGTCAGTACGGGACGAGCCAGAGCAGCGGCGCCGACGACGTCAGCACGACGGAGAAGGCGACGATGGCGTAGCGGACCCCGCGCGGCAGGACCGGGACCGGGTTCACCAGGCGCTCGACCCTGGCCATCACGGCGGCGGCGGAGTTGGCGGCGCCCAGCGCGCCGTGCGGGGCCGGGACCGCGCCAGCCGTGCCGAAGCGCAGCAGCGCGGTCGCCAGACGGCGCGCGGAGCAGCCCCGGCGGGCGACGTCGTCGGCGGCCATCTCCACCAGCAGCCCGACCTCGCCCTGGGCGTCCCTGACCACGCGCGACCAGGGCAGCGCCCTGCGCAGCGCGGCGAAGGGCAGCAGCACCAGGTCGTGCCGTTCGCGCACGTGGGCGGCCTCGTGGGCGAGCACCGCGCTCAGCTCGGCGGACGAGAGCAGCTTCAGCGCCCCCTCGCTGACCACCACCTGGGAGCGCAGGCCGGGCACGCAGTAGGCGGTGGCGCCCGGGTGGTCGAGCACCCGCACGCCGGGGACCACCGGGTCCTCCCTGGCGACCAGGGCGAGCAGGGTGCGGTGGCGGTGACGGGCGCGGAAGGTCTGCGCGCCCGCGGCGAGGAGCACCAGGATCAGCACGGCCAGCGCGGTCAGCCCCGCGACGAGCGCGAGGATCCTCGGCATGTCGTACGGCCTCGGGAGCCCCTGCCCGCCACCGAACGCGGAGATCGCGAACTCGTGCAGGCCGTGCAGCACGCCCTCGCCGTAGGGCTCCAGGGCGTATCCCAGCAGGGCGCCGGTCCCGGCCAGGCCCCAGGTGACCCCGAGCGCCTGCCACAGGACGATCGCCACGTGCGGGGCGCGGTAGGTCCATCGCGCCCGGGTGAACCGCCAGGCACCGACCGCGCAGGCCAGGGCGAGGGTCGCCAGGGCTGCCGCGGTCATCTACTCGTCCTCCAGCTCCTCCTCAAGGTCCGTCAGGGCCCTGCGCAGGATGTCGGCTTCGGTGCCGGTGACGGCCTGGGCGAACCGGGTGAGGGCCGCGGACCGGTCACCGGTCAAATCCAGCGCCTCCAGCATAAGCTCCGCGACGTAGGCGTCGCGGCTCTCCGCCGGTGCGTACCGCCACGCGCGCCCGTCGCGGGTGCGGAGCAGGAAGCCCTTGCGGGTGAGCCGGTCGAGCACGGTCATCACGGTGGTGGGCGCCAGGTCGCGGTCGGCGATGAGACGCCCGACCTCCCGCGCCGTCACAGGGGATGGCTGTGCCCAGATGATGTCCATGATGCTGCGTTCAAGCTCGCCGAGACCCTTCACGCATCCAAGCCTAACTCCCGCACCACGAGGGGTAGTACTACGGGTTGTCGAGTGACGTGTGTCACAGGTGTCTGACCATGTAGATCTCGTCCCGGTCGTCGCCGGGGGCGAGGCGGATCGCCCGGGGGATCCGGCCCACCTCCACGTACCCCAGACGGCTGTAGAAGCCCTCGGTCCCGGTGCCGCCTCGGACCGTCAGGTGCAGCGCCTCCACGCCCAGGTCGCGGGCGGCGTCGTCGGCGGCGCGCATGAGCAGCGTCCCGTAGCCCCGGCCCTGGTGCTTGGGGTCGACCATCACGCGCCACACCCAGCGCCAGTGGGCCCGCAGCCACGAGTTCCCGTCGCCCAGGACCAGCCAGCAGGCCACCCGGCCCTCCGCGTCGAACCCGGCGAGCAGGTGGTCGGGGTTGTCGCGGGCGGGGTCGCAGGCGGCGAAGGTGGCCGCCGCCGTCTCCGCGATGTCGCCGGAGGTGACCGGGGGGACGAAGCCGACCGACCCTCCGGCGTTGACCACCTCTGTCCAGCACTCGATGAGTTCCCCGGTGAGCGCGGGGGTGAGTTCGGGGTCCACCACGAACCGCAGTTCTGACATGTGCCGACTTTACCAAATATATGGAGACAACTTAGGGTTGCCTTACCAAAGTCTCCGGGTCGTCCCGGGCCCACCACGGAGCGATCACCTTGGGGCGACCGCGTCCCAGGGAAGGGTGATCTCGCCGAGCCGCCAGCGCGACCGCCCGCCCAGCGGGGGCCGCTCGGCCAGCGGCCAGGTCCCGGCCAGCGTCTCGGCCGAGGCGATCCAGCGCTGCCGGGAGCCGTACGGGCTCAGCGGGGCGTTGACCGCCCAGGCGCGATCGAAGTCGCTCAGGAACGCGTGGATGGGCTCGCCGGGGACGTTGCGATGGATGAGTGTCTTGGGCAGCCGGTCGGCCAGGTCCGAGGGGCGCTCGAAGGAGTCGAAGCGGGCCGAGAGGGTGAGCGTCCTGGGCCCCGAGCGGTCGAGCCCGGCCCAGACCGCGCGGTGCCCCACCTCCGAGCAGGTGCCCTCGACGATCATCCCGCCCGGCGCGAGCCGCTCGGAGAGCATCGCCCAGTACTCCCACGCCCGCGCCTCCCCGTACTGCCGCAGCACGTTGAACGCCCTGATCAGCAGGGGTGGCCGCGCCACCGGCAGCTCGAAGCCGCCCAGCGTGAAGGACAGGCCCGGCCGCTCGTACGGCTTGGCCGCCGCCACCCTGGCCGGGTCGATCTCGACGCCGACGACCTCGACCGAGGGGCAGATCACGCGCAGCCGCAGGAACATCTCCAGGGTCGTGGTGTGCGAGGCCCCGTACCCGAGGTCGACCACCAGCGGGCGGACGGCGGAGCGCAGCGGGCGGCCGTGCGCGGCGGCGATCCAGCGGTCGGCCCGGCGCAGGCGGTTGTGCCCCGTGGTCCCCCTGGTGATCTCCCCTACCGGTTTCCCCGCCGGGTTCGCCGTCGGTCTCCTGGTCGGCTTCCCCGTCGGGTTTTCCGCTGGGCTCCCTGTCGATCTCCCCGTTGGCTTCGGCACGGTCAGACGCGGTGGACCTTGTGCTGGGCGGCCTGGGCCCGGGGGCGGATGACGAGGCGGTCGATGTTCACGTGGGCCGGGCGGGTCACGCACCAGGCGATGGCGTCGGCCACGTCGTCGGCGGAGAGCGGGTCGGGCACGCCCTCGTAGACCCGTCCGGCGGCGGCGGAGTCGCCGCGGAAGCGGTTCAGCGAGAACTCCTCGGTGTGGACCATCCCCGGGGCCACCTCGACGATCCTGACCGGCTGCCCGACCAGCTCCAGCCTGAGCACCTCGGTCATCGAGGTCTGCGCGTGCTTGGCCGCGTTGTAACCGCCGCCACCCTCGTACGAGACGAGCCCGGCCACCGAGGTCAGCATCAGCAGCACGCCGTCGCCCGACGCGACCAGTTTGGGCAGCAGCGCCTGGGTGACGCGGAGCGTGCCGAGCACGTTGACGTCGTACATCCGCTGCCAGTCGGCGACCTTCCCGCTCGCCACCGGCTCCAGGCCGATCGCGCCCCCGGCGTTGTTGACCAGCACGTCGCAGCGGTCGAGCGAGGCGGCCAGCTCGTCCACCGACTCCTGCGACGTCACGTCCAGGGTGACCGGGCGGACACCGGGCACCTCGGCGGCCAGCTCGTCGAGCCGCTCCCTGCGCCGCGCCGCGGCCACCACCTCGAAGCCCTCGGCGGCGAGCCTGCGGGCCGTCGCCTCGCCGATCCCGCTACTGGCCCCTGTCACCACAGCTGTCCTCTTCATGAGCCCCCATCCTGCCAGGAGCCGCCGGAACCGCCCCGCCCGGACCTGAAGCGGGCTGTGTGTCGGGAATGTTGCGGATTATCCGTTGGTTGAGCCCTCTCGGAGGTGGTGTCGGTGAGGCGCCGACGGGTCAACCGAGTCGCGACGATCAGCATGCACACGTCCCCCCTGGACCAACCGGGGACCGGGGACGCGGGCGGGATGAACGTCTATATCGTCGAGGTGGCGAAACGTCTGGCCGAACTCGGGGTGGAGGTGGAGATCTTCACCCGGCAGACATCCCGGGATCTTCCACCGGTCGCGGAGATCGTCCCGGGCGTCTCGGTCCGACACGTCACCGCCGGGCCGTACGAGGAGCTCGACAAGGGCGACCTGCCCAGCCAGCTCTGCGCCTTCCTGTCGGGCGTGCTGCGCACCGAGGCCATGTACGAGCCGGGCCGCTACGACGTCATCCACTCCCACTACTGGCTCTCCGGCCAGGTCGGCTGGCTGGCCAAGGAGCGCTGGGGCCTGCCGCTGGTGCACACGATGCACACCATGGCCAAGGTGAAGAACCTCCTGCTCGCCGCCGACGACAGGCCGGAACCGGCCGCCCGCGTACTGGGCGAGCAGCAGGTCGTGGACGTCGCCGACCGCCTGGTGGCCAACACCCCGACCGAGGCCAGGGAGCTCGTCGAGCTGTACGGAGCCGTCCCGGCCCGCGTCGAGGTCGTGAATCCCGGCGTGAGCCTCAGGGTCTTCCAGCCCGCCTCCCAGGGCGCGGCCCGCCACCGGCTCGGGCTGCCGCAGGACGCCCACGTGCTGCTGTTCGTGGGCCGGGTGCAACCGCTGAAGGCCCCGGACGTGCTGCTGCGCGCCGCGGCCAGGATGCTCATCGACGACCCCTCGCTCAGGTCGAGGCTGGTCGTCGCCTGCGTCGGAGGCCCCAGCGGCAACGGCCTGGCCAGGCCCTCCTACCTCACCGACGTGGCCGCCTCGCTGGGGATCTCCGACGTGGTCAGGATCGTTCCCCCCGCGCCCCAGCACGAGCTGGTCGACTGGTACCGCGCGTCCGACGTGACCGTCGTCCCCTCCCACAGCGAGTCGTTCGGCCTGGTGGCCCTGGAGTCCCAGGCCTGCGGCACCCCGGTCGCCGCCGCGTCCGTGGGCGGGCTGCGCACCGCCGTACGCGACGGCGTGTCCGGGGTGCTCGTCGAGGGGCACGACGCGCACGACTGGGCGCGGGTACTCCGCCGGTTCGTCTACGAGCCCGCCTGGCGGGAGACGCTGTCGGCGGGCGCGGTGGCCCACGCGGCGGCCTTCGGCTGGTCGGCCACCGCGGCCCGGCTCGCGGACGTCTACGCCGGGGCGATGGCGAACCTGCACCGGGTCCCGATCGCGGTCAACTCATGAAATATGCGTGTCCGGTCGGTGAGGCACTCATGAAACGCACGTGGACGGCCGGTGAGACCCGCCCGTGAAATGTGAGTGTCCGGTTGGTGAGGCATTCATGAAATGCGCGTGGACGGCCGGTGAGACCCGTCCGTGAAGTGTGCTTCGCCTGACGGGATCCGCCCCGTGAGGCGCCCGTGAAATGTGCGTGTCCGGTTGGTGGGGCATTCGTGAAACGCACGTGGCCGCCCGGCGGGGCCCGCCCGTGAAGCGTGAAGTGTGCGTCGCCTGACGGGAGCCACCCCGTGAGGCGCTCGTGAAATGCGCGTGAGCGCCCGTGAAGCGGGGCGGGCCGTTCGTGAGGCCCGCTCGTAAGCTGGGCCCATGCGCGAAGTGATCGAGGCGGCGCTGAAGAGCGCGGACGCCTCCTACGAGCAGCCCCGGCCGGGCGCCTTCCTGGTGAGGCTCCCCGGCCAGCACAAGCTCGCCACCATGACCTGGCTGATCGTCGGCGACCAGGCCCTGCACGTGGAGGCGTTCTTCTGCCGACGGCCCGACGAGAACCACGCCGAGTTCTACCGCTGGCTCCTCACCAAGAACGGCTCCATGTACGGGGTGCACTTCGCCCTCGACCCGATCGGCGACGTCTACCTCGTGGGCCGCGTCCCGCTGGACGCGGTCACCGACGAGGAGATCGACCGCCTCCTCGGGTGCGTGCTCACCTACTCGGACGAGAGCTTCGACCGCGCCCTGGAGCTGGGCTTCGCCTCCTCGATCCGGCGCGAGTGGGAGTGGCGCGCCAAGCGCGGCGAGTCGCTCGCCAACCTCCAGGCCTTCGCCCGCTTCGCCGACCCCGAGCGCTGAGGACGCCGCTTCGGGCGCTGGGGGTCGGTTCTGAGGTGCCGGGACCGGTCCTGATACGGCCGGGGGCCGGTTCTAATACGGCCGGGGGCCGTTCTGATACGGCCGGGGCGGTCACCTCGCCGGGCGGTCCCGCGACGGGCGGAGCGCAGGAGACGTCAAGCAAGCGCCCACTAAGCTTGTCGGCATGTCGACTTTGGTGCTGCTTCGGCACGGTGAGAGTGAGTGGAACGCAAAGGGTCTGTTCACCGGATGGGTGGACGCGGGGCTCTCGGCCAAGGGCGAGGAGGAGGCGCGGCGCGGCGGGCGGCTGCTGCTCGACGCGGGGGTGCGCCCCGACGTGGTGCACACCTCCCTGCTGACCAGGGCGATCCAGACGGCCAACCTCGCGCTGGGCGCCGCGGACCTGCTCTGGCTCCCGGTCTCCCGGTCCTGGCGGCTCAACGAGCGCCACTACGGCGCCCTCCAGGGCAAGGACAAGGCGCAGACGCGGGCCGAGTTCGGTGACGAGCAGTTCATGCTCTGGCGCCGCTCCTACGACGTCCCGCCGCCCCCGATCGCCGACGACGACGAGTTCTCCCAGGCCGGTGACGCCCGCTACGCGCTCCTGCCGGGCGAGCTGATGCCGAGGACCGAGTGCCTCAAGGACGTCGTCGAGCGCATGCTGCCGTACTGGTACGACCAGATCGTGCCCGATCTCGCGGCCGGGAGGAGCGTGCTGGTCGTCGCGCACGGCAACTCGCTCCGGGCACTGGTCAAGCACCTGGACGGGATCGGCGACGACGAGATCGCCGGGCTCAACATCCCCACCGGCATCCCGCTCCGCTACGAGCTGGACGCCGACTTCCACCCGGTCACCAAGGGCGGTCAGTATCTCGACCCCACCGCCGCCGAGGCCGCCATCGAGGCCGTCGCCAACCAGGGCAAGTAGCCCCCCGGTTCGCCGGAACGCACGGAACGTACGAGAAAAGAGGGAGGGCCCGCCGGATCCGGCGGGCCCTCCCTTTCGCTTTCGTGAGGGGGCTCAGAGCGCGGAGGTGTCCTGGGGCCGGGAGCCCGTCACCAGGTAGACCACGTCGTGCGCGACGCGGACCGCGTGGTCGGCGTAGCGCTCGTAGTAGCGGCCGATCAGCGTCACGTCGATGGCCGGCTCGACACCGTACTTCCAGTCGGGGGCCATCAGGACCTTGAACAGCCTCCGGTGCAGCTTGTCCATGGCGTCGTCGTCGGACTCCAGCTCCAGGGCCGACTCCACGTCGCGCGAGGCGATGCAGCTGCCGGTCTTGGTGACCAGGCGCTCGGCGATCTGGCCCATCTCCAGGATGGTGGAGCGGACCTCCGGCGGGATCGCGGAGTCGGGATGACGCAGCCTGGCGATCTTGGCCACGTGCTCGGCGAGGTCGCCCATGCGCTCCAGGTCGGTGCCCATCCGCAGGGCCGCGATGATCATTCTGAGGTCCACGGCCACGGGCTGCTGCCTGGCCATCAGGTCGAAGATCGAGGCCTCGATCTCCGAGAAGATCCGGTTGACCTCCTCGTCCTGGGAGATGACACTCTCGGCGAGGTGGACGTCGGCGTCGAGGAGGGCGGTGGTGGCCCGCGATATCGCCGACCTCACGAGGCGGGTCATCTCGACCAGCCGCTCGGTGAGGGCGTCGAGTTCTTCGTGATAGGCGTCGCGCATGAGAATCACCGTAGGGCGGTAACGGTGAACGAACCTCGACCGTAAAGTGAACTTTATGGGAAAGGCCATGGTCATGCCTGCCTAGCCGTCCTCAATGGGAAAAGCCCGACCTACCATCGAGGGCGTGAAGCCTACGGGAGGACCACGTGAGTGAGCTGATGGCGAGTCTGGCCGCACTGGCCGGTTTCGTCGTGGGAGCGCTGGCTGTGATGGTCGTCCGCCACAACCAGGGACAGCGGAGTGAGATGACACCGGTGGACGGTGTCGAGCCCGGCGCGCTGCCACAGGGGGTCGCCTCGGTGCTGGCCGTGCTGCCGTCCTCGGCGGTCGTGCTCGACAAGGAGGATCGCGTGCTGCGGGCCAGCTCGGCGGCGCGTGCGTTCGGCCTGGTCAAGGGAGATCATCTGATGGCGGCCGAGTTGCTCGCGCTGGCCAGGAAGGTGCGCAGGGACGGCGAGATCCGCGAGAGCGAGATCGAGGTGGCCGGGCACAAGTTCGGCCAGGAGTCGACCAACTTCGCGGTGCGGGTCGCCCCGCTCGGCTCCCACGGCCAGGTGCTCGTCCTCGCCGAGGACCAGACCGAGCACCGCCGCGTCGAGGCGGTGCGCCGCGACTTCGTGGCCAACGTGAGCCACGAGCTCAAGACGCCGGTGGGCGCGCTGTCGCTGCTGGCCGAGACCATCCAGGACGCCGCGGACGACCCCGAGGCGGTCACCCGCTTCGCCGGGCGCATGCAGCACGAGGCCGCCCGGCTCACCTACCTCGTCCAGGACCTCATCACCCTCTCCCGCATCCAGGGCGCCGAGCCCATCCCCACCCCGGGCCCGGTCCTGATCGACGAGGCGGTGCACGAGGCCATCGACCGCTGCAACACCACCGCGGCGGCCAAGGACATCACCCTCGTCGCCGGTGGGGTCGAGGGCCTGCGGATATGGGGGGACGACGAGCTTCTCGTCACCGCCCTGCGCAACCTCATCGACAACGCGGTCGCCTACAGCCCCGAGCACACCCGGGTCGTGGTCAGCGCCCGAGCGGCGGGCCCCAACACGGAATCCGTCGAGATCAGCGTGAGCGACCAGGGGATCGGCATCCCCGAGAGCGCCCAGGAGCGGATCTTCGAGCGGTTCTTCCGCGTCGACGCGGCACGCTCGCGGGCGACCGGTGGCACGGGCCTCGGCCTGGCCATCGTCAAGCACGTGGCCGCCTCCCACAACGGGGGGGTCACGGTGTGGAGCAAGGAAGGTTCCGGTTCCACATTCACCCTTCGCCTGCCCGCCTTCGGCGGTATGGCCGTCACGGAACCAGCTACAACCACGATCCCCCTGGAGGCCGCGCAGTGACTCGCGTGCTCGTAGTCGAGGACGAGGAATCGTTCTCCGACGCTCTGTCATACATGCTGCGCAAGGAAGGCTTCGAGGTGGCCGTGGCCGCCACCGGGCCGGAGGCGCTGGAAACCTTTGACCGCAACGGCGCCGACCTGGTGCTGCTCGACCTGATGCTCCCCGGCCTGCCCGGCACCGAGGTCTGCCGCTCGCTCCGCCAGCGCTCCAACGTGCCCGTCATCATGCTCACCGCCAAGGACAGCGAGATCGACAAGGTCGTCGGGCTGGAGCTCGGCGCCGACGACTACGTCACCAAGCCCTTCTCCTCCCGGGAGCTGGTGGCCCGCATCCGCGCGGTGCTGCGCCGCCAGGGCGACGTGGAGGAGCTGGAGTCGGCCGTGCTGGCCGCCGGTCCGGTCCGGATGGACGTCGACCGCCACATCGTCGCCGTACGCGGCGAGGCGGTGCAGCTGCCCCTGAAGGAGTTCGAGCTGCTGGAGGTGCTGCTGCGCAACGCCGGGCGGGTGCTCACCCGGGGCCAGCTCATCGACCGGGTCTGGGGCGCCGACTACGTGGGCGACACCAAGACCCTGGACGTGCACGTCAAGAGGCTGCGGGCCAAGGTCGAGTCCGACCCGTCCAACCCGCGCTGCATCCTCACCGTCCGGGGCCTGGGCTACAAGTTCGACCCCGCGGAGGTCTGAGCCTCCCGGCTCGTCTTCCGGCCTCCAGGCGATCGCCCGTTTTTGGGACGACGCCCGCTCCGGCATGCCCATTTCGGGGTGATCACTTGACTCCGGTGCGACCCCGCTCGCGGGGGGGGATCACGGGGTGATCCGGTCCCGCGCCATGCCCGCTCGCGGAGGATCCGCTCGTCTCCGGACGATCCGAGGGGCCGTACGGCGTGCCCGCGCCGTACGGCCCCTCGGCGTGTCCGGAGGCCGTCACCGGCCCCCGGCGGTCAATGTCCGGCGGAGTGCTCGTCCCCGGTGGTGGCGGAGGGGGTGGGCGACGGCGTGGGGGCCGCGGAGGCGCCGGGAGCCTCCGGGTAGGCGGTGAACTCGCGGCTGCGGGTGATCACCGGGATCGTGAGCTGCACGACCCCGGCGTTGGCGAACTGCAGCTGCACCTTGATGCCCTCGCCGCCCCTGAGCGGCTTCTTCAGCCCCTCGACCAGGATGCCGGGGGTCGGCTTGCCGATGCTCACCCGCTGGTTCTGGGGGAGCGTCACGGGCGCGCTCACCTTCGCCGTACCGAGGGCGGGGTCGACGCCGAGGCCGACGAGCTGGTCGGAGCCCGCGTTGGTGTTGACCAACGACAGGTAGAGCGGGGTCGCCGCCCCCGTCGACAGCGTCGCGCCGGAGTCGGGGCCCAGGAAGAAGGCCTGGGAGATGTCGATGCCCTTCTCCTTGACCGAGAGGGCCTCGGTCGGCGAGTAGGGCTTGTTGGTGATCGCGTCGGATCCGGCACCGCAGCCGGCCAGGGCCGGAGCGGCTGCGAGGAACGCCGCGGCGACGATCGCCCGGTGGCGGATGTTGCGGGTCACGGTGCGAGTTCTCCTTGTCACGCGTGAGATAGGGCAAGGGCAACCCTATCGGCGACGTTTACCGGGTTTCCCGCCGACCCGCCCCGTCCTTTCGCGCCCGCTCGCCTCGTCATCCGAAGGCGGGGAACGCAGGTCATAAGTGCTTTTTGCCCCTCTGATTCACACACTTGGTCACTTGTCAAGTCATAAGATGCGGCTTTGACCTGCAGTTATGGTGATTTCACTGTTCCGGGAGGCTGTGGATACGTGGTACTCTTGAGTACAGCGGAAGGGGTACTTGTCACATGACTTTCCAGGTCGGCGACACTGTCGTCTACCCCCACCACGGGGCTGCTCGGATCGAGGCGATCACGACCCGAACCATCAAGGGTGAGGAAAGGACCTACCTGGTTCTTAAGGTCGACAAGGGCGACCTTACCGTCCAGGTGCCGGCAGACAACGCAGAGCTCGTTGGTGTTCGCGATGTCGTCGGACAAGAGGGCCTTGAGCGCGTTTTCGACGTGCTTCGAATGCCTCACACCGAAGAGCCCACGAACTGGTCCCGACGCTACAAGGCGAACCTTGAGAAGCTGGCGTCCGGCGACGTCAACAAGGTTGCCGAGGTCGTTCGCGACCTGTGGCGGCGAGACAGGGAGCGCGGACTCTCCGCAGGAGAGAAGCGAATGCTGGCGAAGGCCAGGCAGATCCTCGTCAGCGAGCTCGCGCTCGCGGAGAAGACCAACGAGGATAAGGCCGAGGCCCTGCTGGACGAGGTTCTCAACTCCTGAACAAGACATTTCCACGGGTGGGCGTCGGAGTCGACGTCCACCCGTTCGCTTCTGGTCGCGAGCTTCACCTCGCGGGCCTGCACTGGCCGGGCGAGACCGGCCTGGCCGGTCACTCCGACGGTGACGCCGCGGCCCACGCCGCCTGTGACGCGCTGCTGTCCGCGGCGGGTCTCGGTGACCTCGGCGGCCTGTTCGGCACGTCCGACCCCCGGTGGGCCGGTGCCTCGGGTGTCGCCCTGCTGGAGGAGACCGCCCGCAAGGTGCGCGCCGCGGGCTTCGAGATCGGCAACGTGGCCGTCCAGGTGATCGGCAACCGTCCCAAGCTCTCCCCCCGGCGTGCCGAGGCCGAGAAGGCCCTCAGCGCCGCCGTGGGGGCTCCCGTGAGCGTCAGCGCCACCACGACCGACGGGCTGGGCCTCACGGGCCGTGGCGAGGGTGTGGCCGCCGTCGCGACCGCGATCGTGGTGAGCCTCTGAATCGGCCGTGCTCCTGCCGAATCTGTGGTAGCGGCCGGGATCGCGGGTGAACCTGCTGAGGGTGTCGGACGTCTTCTATACGGAACGTGGAAAACGTTCCGGCGGGCGGCGCGGAATGCTCGTCGATCCATATCGAGGCGGTGGCCCGTTTCCTGGCGCGGTACGGGCCACCCCTTTTTTAGCGTGATCAATGAATGCGCTGGGTAACCCCTTGGTGACCGTGTCTCGTAACAGGGGGAGCCGGACATGATCGTCTCGATTGTCTCCGCAATCATCATCGGCGCCATCATCGGCGCCCTGGCGCGACTCATTCTTCCCGGGCGCCAGAACATCAGCATCGGCCTGACGCTCATCGTGGGCATCGTCGCCGCGCTCATCGGCACTCTCATCGCCGGGGCGCTCGGTCTGACCCACACGCGAGGGATCAACTGGTGGGAGCACATCATCCAGCTGGTGCTCGCGGTGCTGGGGGTGCTCCTCATCGTCCAGATGCAGGCGAGAAAGACGCACTGAAGGATTTTTTGCCGCCCGTAGGAATATCCGTGACCTAGGGGGTAGCCACCTCCCTGTGAGGGTGAAGGTCTCACGCTCACTGGGAGGTTGAAATGACTATCGCGTCCATTCTCGGGGCAATCGTTATCGGCGCGGTCATCGGCGCCCTCGGCCGTCTCCTGCTTCCCGGCAAGCAGGCGATCGGTCTCATCCTCACCGTTGTCGTCGGCATCGTCGCCGCGCTCATCGGTACCGCCATCGCTCAGGTTCTCGGCGTCGCCACGACGGACGGCATCGACTGGATCGAACTCGTCATGCAGGTCGGCCTGGCCATCGTCGGTGTCGGCCTGGTCGCCGGTCTCAAGCGCTCCAGGGTCTAGCGAACGCCGGGGTGAACCATCCCGGTGACCTTGCAGAGGCTCAACTGGACCCCCTCCGGTCCGGAGGCACTCGCGGTGACGGCGCACGCCGTCACCGCGCTCCAGGAGAAGACCCGCTCGGTTCCATCTGGCATGCCGAGCGGGTCTCGGCCGTTCCCGGTCGGTTCGGGCAGTACGCCGAACCGGCTTCCGGCCGATCCTGACACGGGCCCGGAGGTGAGCAATCGCCGGTCCGCAGCGGGGCGCCGCTCACACATGTGTGAGCGAATAGCTGCGGGCCGGTCCAACAGCGGGTGGCGAACGGCGGCTCCGGCGGGAGACCGCCGTCCGGATCCACCCGGACGGTGAGGTTCGGGCCCGGCCGCCCTCTCCACGCGGCCGGGCGACGAGCCTGAACGGGCGGTGGCGTCCGGGTCGGCTCCTGCGAAGCGGGCGGAACCGCTTCCGTTTCCGCGAGGCGGTGGATCGCTTCCCGCGAGGTGGTGAACCGCTTCCCGCGAGGCGGTGGGCCGCCGGGGAACGGCCCGAGGGGTGCGCCCTCCCGGGCGATGACGTCCCGGCCCCCGGTTTCCTCACCACCCTATGAAGACGTGGTTCTCAATCGCCTGGTTCTCCAGCGCGTACGGCGGGGCCGAAGGGACGCCGACCACGCGGACCACGCAGCCGGGCTCAGCGATCTCAGCGACCTCCGCGAGAGATCCGGCTGAGCCGACGGCCCGAAGACCGGGTCAGCTCCTCCCAGGCCCCGGAGCTGACCCGACGGGCGTACCCCATCTCGCCCGGGCGTCTCTCACCTGCCCGGTTTCGGCTCTCGCCCAGGCGTTTCTTAGCTGCCCGGTCCCGGGTCTCGCCCGCTCGTCTTTCACCTGCCCGGTTCCGGCTTTTGCCCGGTCTCCTCTTTCACTCGCCCGGGGGTACGGGCGTACTGCGCATCCGCCCGGAGGGCGGTGCCGCGGTGCCGTCCTCGTCGTCGTACGACCGTGCCGTGGCCTCCTCGCCGGTCTCGGCGGCCTCGGCGCCGTGCGCGGGGTCGGGTGACCCCCCGGCCTTCCTGCCCGCGGTGCGTGCCCCTCGCGCCGCCACGGGCGCCTCCGTGGCCGTTTCCACGGCCGTCTCCTTCGCCGCCGCCCCCTTGGCGGTCCTCGTGGTCCTCGCGGTCCTCTCCGCGGTCTTCCTCGCGGGCTTCTCCGTGGCGGTCCCGGGCGGGGCCGCCGCCGGGCGGTCCTTCACGGCGAGGATCGGCTGGGTGTCGGCGTCGCGCTCGCCCACCTCGTCCACCTTGCCCGCGTCGGGTCCGGCCGTCGCCGCGCTTTCGGCCTCCTTCGTGCTCCTGGCCTTCGCCGTGCTCCTGGCCGTGCCGCGCCGGGCCGTGGCGCGCGGGCTCGTGGGCGTACCGGACTCACCCACCTCGCCCGTCTCGGCCGTCCGCTCCTGCGGGAGGTCGGCGTCGCTCTCCCAGGTCTCCACCCGCTCACTGACCCTGCCACCGCTCTCCGGCTCGGGCTCCTCGTGCGGTGCCCGTACGCCGGGGCGGGGCGGGTGGACGAGCAGGTCACCCTGGCGGGGCCTGACCAGGTCGCCCCAGCGCATCGGCTTGCCCGGCAGGGGAGCCGCGGGTCCCGGCGGGGGCGGCGGATCCCGTGGGATGTCGGTGACCTCGGGCGTCTCCGGTGCGGCGGTGGGGCCGATCACCGGCTCGCTCGCCGGGAGGTCGTGGTGCGGGGCGGCCTCCAGGGGAGGCGCGGCGTGCGGGTCGAGCATGATCTCGGCCGCGGGGTGGTGCACCAGCTGCCCCGGGTGGCCGGAGTGGCCGGGGTGGGGCGGCGGGGCCTGTCCCCGCCACCGCTCTTCGGGGTCGGGTGCGCCGGGACGCTCCGTGGCAGCCCGGCTCGCCTCGGGGAACGGCACGATGTCGCGCCCGGACGACGACGAGGCCGCGTCGGTCGCGGCCCTCCGGGCGGCGGCGTGCTTGATCAACAGGAGCCAGAGCCACAGGGCCAGGATCAGTGTCACCCAGGGGACGAGGGCGACCACGACGGCCGCGCGCTCCTCGTCCACCGTCATCCGCATGGCGGTGGACACCTCGGCGGCGGCGGCCCCGGCGAACAGCAGCGTCAGGATCACGCCCGCCTGCAGCCGTACCGGCCACCAGCCGCCCCTCAGCAGCAGTACGCCGATCATCGCGATGACGAGCAGGGCGTCGAAGGCGGCGGGGTAGAGATACGCGAGGCCGGCGGGCGCCCTGCCCGTCACGGCGAGGGCGCGCAGGTCCTCGAAGGAGAGCACGCAGGCCGCGGCGGTGAGGGCGGCCACGCCGACTCCGGTGACGGCGATCCCGGCGAGGCGCAGGGCGACGGCCACCCGGCTCGGCTCGGGGGCGGCGATGGTCAGTGGCGGGGGCGGGGACGGGCGGGAGAACGAGCCTGCCGCCCCGGGGGATTTGACGTCCATGGCCCTTTGAGCCTACAGAATCGACATCTAGCATGATCGGGGAAGTTTTTTTCGGGAGCGCAGAGAACGATCGAGGCGAAGACATGGCAGAACTGTCCGATCCCGTACGCGAGATGTTCGACGCCGCGAACTTCGCCACCGTGACGAGTCTCAACGCCGACGGGAGCCCGCAGTCGAGCGTCGTCTGGGCGAAGACGGACGGGAACGACATCGTGTTCTCGACGATCAGGGGAAGGCGCAAGAGCGACAACTTCGCGCGCGACCCGCGTACGGCCATCGTGGTGTTCGATCCCGCCGACCCTTACCGCTACGTCGAGGTGCGGGGGACGGTCACCCTGACCGACGATCCCGGCGGGGCGCTCATCCAGGAGATGTCGTACAAATACCGAGGGGAGGGCTGGGTCGAGGAGAATCCCCAGGTGGAGAGGTTGATCGTCAGGATCACTCCCGGCCGCGTGGTCTATCACGGAGCCGTTTCGTCGGACTAGTTGGGCGACATTCGACGCTAATGGTCATAAAACACTCTGCTGAGTGTCTTCAACGTCCCGCAACTCGGTTTGTGAGGCGAGGTGAGGCATTAGCCTTGCCTTCGTGAGCCTGCAGCTATACGACACCAGCGTACGCACCGTCCGCGAATTCGTCCCGGTCGAACCCGGCCGGGCCTCGATCTACCTGTGTGGTGCCACCGTGCAGGCTCCCCCGCACATCGGGCACATCCGCTCGGGCGTCAACTTCGACGTGCTCCGCCGCTGGATGATCAGGTCTGGCTACGAGGTGACCTTCTGCCGCAACGTCACCGACATCGACGACAAGATCATCAGGGTCGCCGCAGCCGAGAACGTGCCGTGGTTCGCCGTCGCCGAGCGCAACCAGAGGGCCTTCACCTGGGCCTACGAGGTGCTGGGCTGCCTGCCTCCCACCGTCGAGCCGCGCGCCACCGGCCACGTGCCCGAGATGATCGAGCTGATGGACCGGCTGATCGCCGCCGGACACGCCTACGCCGCCGAGGGCGACGTCTATTTCGACGTCATGTCCTACGCCGACCGCTACGGCTCGCTGTCCAACCAGAAGCTCCAGAACATGCGGGCCGCGGGTGACACCGAGACCGACTCCTGCAAGCGCGACCCGCGCGACTTCGCGCTCTGGAAGGGCGAGAAGCCCGGCGAGCCGACCTGGCCGACCCCGTGGGGCCGGGGCCGCCCCGGCTGGCACCTGGAGTGCTCCGCCATGGCGACCAAGTATCTCGGGGCCACCTTCGACATCCACGGCGGCGGCGTCGACCTGATCTTCCCGCACCACGAGAATGAGCTGACCCAGTCCCAGGCGGCGGGCGACGGCTTCGCCCGCTACTGGATGCACAACGGCATGCTCAAGATCGGCGCGGAGAAGATGAGCAAGTCGCTCGGCAACTCCCTGCTGGTCCCCGAGGTCACCAAGAAGGTCCGCCCGGTCGAGCTCCGCTACTACCTGGCGGCCCCGCACTACCGCTCCGCGATCGAATACTCGGAGGAGGCGCTGTTCGAGGCCGCCTCCGCGTACCAGCGCATCGAGGGCTTCGTCACCCGCGCGGCCGAGGTCATCCACGACGTCGACGCCCACGCTCCGCTTCCCCAGGCCTTCTCCGACGCCCTCGACGACGACCTGGGCACCCCCCAGGCGCTCGCCGTGGTGCACGAGGTGGTCCGCGAGGGCAACGTCGCGCTGGCCCAGGGCAACAAGGAGCAGGTCGCCAGGCTGCTCGCCGAGACGCAGAACATGCTCGACGTCCTCGGCCTCGACCCGCGTTCGGAGCAGTGGCGCTCCTCGGGCGGCGAGACCGGCATGCGGGCGACCGTCGACGCGCTGGTCGCCGTCGCGCTGGAACAGCGGCAGGCGGCGCGGGCGCGCAAGGACTTCTCGGCGGCCGACGGCATCCGTGACCAGCTTTCCCACGCGGGCATCCACGTCGAGGACACCCCCCAGGGGCCACGCTGGGAACTCTCGCGGTGAAACCAGGCCGTACGCTATAGACCATGGCTGGTGGGGGTAAAGGGTCCGGGCGACCCGCGAAGAAGAAGAGTCCGACCAAGGGCACGGGCGGCAACGTCCGTCGTGGCCTGGAGGGCAGGGGGGCCACCCCGCCGGCGCATCTGCGGCACTGGCACAAGGACAAGTCGCGCACCGAGCGGATCGAGCGCGAGGAGAAGACCGGCAGGTCCCCCTCCCCGCGCACCCCGGTCCGCACCCGGCGGAGTGAGGACGCGCCCGAGCACATCGGCGGGCGCAACCCCGTCGTCGAGGCGCTGCGGGCCGGGGTTCCGGCCAGCACGCTCTACGTGGCCCTGCGTATCGACAACGACGACCGGGTCAAGGAGTCGGTCCGCATCGCCGCCGACCGGGGCATCGCGATGCTGGAGGTCGGCAGGGAGAAGCTCGACCGCCTCACCGAGGGCGGGATCCACCAGGGCATCGCCCTGCAGATCCCGGCGTACGACTACGCCCACCCCGACGACCTGGTCCGCATCGCCCAGGAAGCCGCGGAGGTCCCGCTGATCGTCGCTCTCGACAGCGTCACCGACCCCCGTAACCTGGGCGCCATCGCCCGTTCGGCCACCGCCTTCGGCGCCCACGGCCTGGTCATCCCCTCCCGGCGCTCGGCCGGGGTCACGGGCGGGGCCTGGAAGACCTCGGCGGGCACGCTGGCCAACCTTCCGGTCGCCCGTGCCGCCAATCTCACCGCCACCCTGCGGGAGTACCGCGAGGCGGGCCTGTTCGTGATCGGCCTGGACGGCGAGGGCACGGTCGACATCGGTGAGGCCAACCTCCTCGACGGCCCGCTCGTCGTCATCGTGGGCTCGGAGGGCAAGGGCCTGTCCCGCCTGGTCCGCGAGTCGTGTGACCTGGTCGTCCGCATTCCGATGCACGCCGCCGCCGAGTCCCTCAACGCCGGGGTCGCCGCGGGCATCGCCCTCTACGAGGTCGCCCGCCACCGCCGTTCCTAACGGTTCGCAATCGGCAGGGCATACCTCGGTGACGTGCTGGGAGTAAGCCGACTACACTCGTCTGGCGACCGTGCCGACGTAGCTCAATCGGCAGAGCAACAGTCTTGTAAACTGTAGGTCAGGGGTTCGATTCCCCTCGTCGGCTCGCAGGTGAAAGGCCAGGTCAACCGAATACCGGTTGACCTGGCCTTTCGATCAGGTGTTCACCTCGATGGGGGAGCGGAGCAGCCCCGTATGACCGTCGACGCCCACGCACTCCTGCCGATCGCCGAGCAGGCCGTCACCGTCGCCAGCGAGATCGTGAGGACCCGCCTCCCCGGAGCCGTCACAGCCAAGGGCGATCGCGACATGGCCACCGAGGTGGACTACGCCGTGGAGCACGCGGTCCGTGACTTCCTGAGCCGCGAGACACCCGAGATCGGGTTCGTCGGTGAGGAGGAAGGGGCCACGGCCGCTGCCGGAAGCGGCCTCAAATGGGTGCTCGACCCGGTCGACGGAACCGTCAACTTCCTGCACGGCCTTCCGCTGTGCGGTGTCTCCCTCGGCCTGGTCGACCAGGACCTGCCAACCCTCGGCGTGATCGACCTGCCGTTCCTCAGCTCCCGCTACAGCGCGGCCCAGGGGCATGGAGCCCGGGTCAACGGACAAGAGATCCACGCGAGCGAGACCGGAGACCTTCACGCCGCCGTGGTCGCCATGGGCGATTACGCCGTGGGCAGCGACGCGCGAACGAAAAACCGTCTCCGCCTGGCACTCACCCACGAACTCGTCGCCCGCGTACAACGTATCCGGATGTTCGGAGCGGCCTCGATCGATCTCGCCTGGGTGGCGGAAGGCAAGGTCGACGCCCTCGTCATGATGAGCAACAAACCGTGGGACACCGCCGCGGGCGTACTCATCGCCCGCGAGGCCGGAGCCACCGTCGTCGACCTGGACGGCAGCCCGCACACCATGAACTCCGCGGCCACCATAGCGGCGACCCCCAAGATCCTCGCCGACCTCGTCGAACTCATCACCGAAGCACGCAAGGCCGCCGAACGTGGCGAATAGCTTGCCGAATTGTTCTTATGAGTATCAAGCGGCGGCGCTGCGCCGCACGGCCCTCCACCTGCCCGCCGTTCGGGCGTGCGGCGTGGGCGCCGGTCCCGAACGACGGTGGGAATCGGCCCGCCCGCCGCACCGGCCGCGCGGCGCACTCGCCCATCGCCCGCCGAAGTGGGGCCGCACCGCCGTCCACGGGCGAGAGCTTCGACTGACCGGCCCAACCTCTTCGAGGCCCTTCACATTGCGTCGGCTGCTCGCTCTCTCAGGTCTGGAATCTCGCTCGACCCCGAGATCCGGGTATCGCCCTATGATCGCCCGACTACGGCTGATCTTTTCGCATGGCCGGGGGCCGATCGAAGGTTCGGGAAAGGCGAGGCCATCCTGACCTGGAGCGCAGCAGGTGACAGAGGGAGACTGAGGTCTGGTCGCCTCTGCGATCACTGAGGGGGGCTGAGGAAGATAAATCATAAACGCACAACGCGGAAAAGTGTGGGACGCGCGGGCTCGGCGTGTCGGCGCGCTTTTTGCCTGCGTCGCCCGGAAGATGGGGCTCAGTAAGGAGTGCGGCCGTATCGCTTCAAAAGCGAGCGGCCCCTCTGTGTCAGCAGAGGAGCCGCCCTTACGTCGGATCCAGCATCAATCGGAAGGACGTAGGCGTGAGTCTATTTGGACGATCGAAAGTGCAGGTTGTTGACACGCCGCAGCCTGGACCCGCGCGTTTGCCCCTGCGCTGGGCTCTCATCCTGGCAGTTGGTTCGGGTACAGGGATCTTGGTGGGACTCAAGTCCGCCAACCTTCCTGCTGGAATCGCTTCAGGCATAGCCCTGATCGGACTCCTTCATGCCATCGTCGATTAACAAACCCTTACGCCCCCGAGCTATTGCCCCTCCGGGGTGGGCTGAGGCAGATGGGAAGATCCGGTGAGCGGGGTGTGTGCGTCCGCACGGGGTTCTCAGACCGTGCCATTCGCGTGCCAGTAAGGCCAGGGAACAAGGGGGAATAACGGGGACTCACGGATAGGGTGAGATCGCCTCTGACCAGCGCCGCAGCAGCTCACGGGGGGTCGCGTACCGAGATCCTGTGAACTGTGGGTCAGGGGTTCGATTTTCTCGTTGGCTCGTGGGGGAAAGAAAGGTCAGGACGACCGAGGTCGGTTGGCCTGGCTTTTCGCTGTTCGGGCGAGCTTTGTGATTTTTCGTGTCCTGATTCTGCTCGTGGGCGGGGCCGGTGAGGGCGCGCTCGTTCTCCACTGCCGTCCCGGAAGTGATCACTCACTTGAGTATTCGTACTCAGGCCCGCACCCCCCGGATGTCGCAGACTCCGGATCATGCGACCAATGCGAGCCGTGAGCCGCCATGTCTCCCGATACGACCGGGGCACCTTCGCCCTGGGGATCGCCGGTTCCTACGCGTTGCTTGTCATCGCCGTGACCGTCTACGTCATGATCAGCATTCACCGGCCGGGCAGCCAGGGCCTGGAGACGCTGGCGCTGTTCGCGGTCACCGCTCCGGCCTCGTTGCTCCTGATCTTTCTGCCGATCACCTCGCTCGACCCGGCGATCTTTCTTCTGATGTACACCCTCGCCGGGTTACTTCAGGCGTGGGTCCTCTGGCTCATCGCGCGCGGGCGCAGGAAGAGCGTGCCTCCGGCGGGGGCGTCCGGCTCCGGGACGGTCGGCGCTCCGACGCGAGAGCCGTAGGTGGGGCGATTCCGATGACCGTCGTGCTCCGAGAGTCATCGGCGGGCGGCCCCCGGGGTTGACCGGGCGGTTGACGGTCTCCCCGCAGTCTCCTCGCGCGGTTTCCCGCGCGGTCTCCCCACGACCGGCCTGGGAAGAGCGTGAGGTCCCGTCAGGGGGGCGTGGAGATATGGCACTAGGCGTACGAAACGGGTGTTTCGCTCCCCGCGTGGTCTTCCGTACCGGCAGATAGGGGAGGGCAACCCTGCGGATTCGCCCCGTACGGGTGGCCCTTCGTCACATACTGAGACGCTAGATAAGCGGAAAGTGACCGACGAGGGGCGCGGCGGTGACAGTAACGATCCTCCAGCGAGTCCGCACGGGGCGGGGCGGCTGCGATATCACGAGCACGGAGCGGGGCGGCCGCGACATCACGAGTGAGGAGGCGATCCGGTCCGACGTCGACGTCACCGTGATCGTCCCCCTCCACAACTGCGGGCCCTATCTCGACAGGTGCCTGACCTCGCTGCTGATCCAGCGCGTCGCCCTGGAGGTGGTGGTCGTCGACGACGGTTCCACCGACGGTGGTGCCGCGCTGCTCGACCTGTACGCCTCCTGCCACCGCGGCGTGATCCGCGTCGTCAGGCAGGAGGCGTCCGGTGGCGCGGGACGCCCGCGTAACGTCGGGCTCTCCCACGCGCGCGGCAGATACGTCTTCTTCTGCGACGCGGACGACTATCTCGGTCCCCAGGCGCTGGAGCGGATGCTCGCGATGGCCGACCGCAACGGCTCGGACATCGTGCTCGGGAAGATCGTCGGGCATGACCGCAAGGTGCCGATCTCGATGTTCAAGGAGAACGCCGAGCGGGTGCCGCTCGGCGACAGCGCGGTCTACAACAGCCTGAGCTGCTTCAAGCTGTTCCGCAGGGAGATGCTGGAGCGGCACGCCATCCGTTTCGACGAGACGCTCCTGGTGGGGGAGGACGTCGTCTTCACCACCCACGCCTACTGCCACGCGGACGTGATCTCGGTGGTCGCCGACTACGACTGCTACCACCTGGTCGCCCGGCCCGACGGCACCAGCATCATGCAGCGGCAGGGGAGCCGCGACCCGGTCTCCTGGCTACGGATGATCAAGCGGCCGATCGAGCTGATGCTCGCCCACGTGCGTCCTGGGGACCTCCGCGACCACCTCCTGCGGCGCCACTTCCGGATGGACGCCTTCGGCAACCTCGGCAGGCCCTTCCTGGACGCCGGTGAGGTCCAGCGCAAGGAGATCGCCGCCGAGGTGGCCGACATGTGCGAGCGGTGGCTGACCGACGGGGTCCGCGAGCGGCTCCCCGCGATCGACCGGAGCCGGATCGCCGCCCTCCAGGACATCGACCGCCTGGTGCGGCTGGCGCACATCGAGTCGGCCTCGGTCCGCCGGGAGCTCACCGCGCTGCGCTGGGAACGGGAGCGAGATCGGGGACAGGAGAGGGAGGGGCGGCTGGCGATCACGGGCAAGGTGGCGCTGAGCACGCTGGAGCGCTACGACCGCCCGGAGATCACCGGCGGGGACCTCGCCCTGGTGCTGCGGCGCCGGCACGCGGACCCCGGTCCCTCCGACGAGGTCGTGGTCCCGGTGACCGGCGACTGTACGGAGTTCACCGGCATCGTCGACGTCACCACCCTGTCCTCCGGGATCTGGGACGTCCACGTGAGCGTCGCCTTCGAGGGGGTCCCCCGGCTCGCGCGCCTGGGCGCCGACGGGGAGGGGCTGATCGCGCCGCCCGCGCCGCGCGTGGTCGGCGACGTCGTCGCCCTCCCGTACTTCACCCACCCGTACGGCAATCTCAGCCTCGACATCGGCGGGTACGTGGTCGCGGTGCCGGGGGGTGCCAGGCTGGTGCGCGCCCGGTGGGCGGCCGGGCACCGGCTGGTGCTCAACGGCGAGGTCAGCGTGGGTGCGGCGGCCCCGGCGGCCGACGCGGTGCGCTACCTGGTCTGGCGGGAGCGCGAGTCGAGCCGGGAGCGGCGCGAGCCGGTCACGGTCGGCGAGGGCGGCACGTTCACGGCCTCCCAGGCGATGGGACGGCTGGGTCCCGGCACCTGGGACGCCTACCTGGAGCTCGACCTGGGCGGGCCACCCGCGCGCTTCAGGATCGAGGCGGTGCCCGAGGTGATCGAGCAGCCGCGCACGTGGTGGCGCGGCGCGATCCGGTGGAGCGTCAGGCCCTACGCCACGGCGGGGAAGGGACGGCTCAGCACGGTGGTCCGCACCCTGGGCCCCAGAACTTTCATCAGACGTATCGTTCGTTAATGCCACATTCTTGCAACTACAAGCCCATGGCCTAAAGTTAGGGGCAAATCCGCATCTCGGAGGCTTGTTGTGCACGTACCCGATGGCTTTTTCAACGCCGCCGTCTCGGTGTCGGCGGGAGTGGTGGCCGCCGCCGGCGTGGCCGTCTGCCTGCGCGGCGCCCGCCGCGAGCTCGACGACCGCACCGCTCCCATGGCCGGTCTGGTCGCCGCCTTCATCTTCGCGGTCCAGATGCTCAACTTCCCGGTCGCCGCGGGTACCAGCGGCCACCTCCTCGGTGGTGCGCTCGCCGCGATACTCGTCGGCCCGTACACAGCGGTGTTGTGCGTGGCCGTGGTCCTCCTGGTGCAGGCGTTCTTCTTCGCCGACGGCGGGCTGACCGCGCTGGGCGTCAACATCACGCTGATGGGCCTCGTCGCCGTGCTGGTCGGGTGGGGCGTCTTCCGCCTGATCACCCGGAGCGTGCGGAACCGGGGCGCCGTGGTGGCGGCCGCGTTCGTCGCGGCGCTGGTCTCGGTGCCCGCCTCGGCGCTCGCGTTCACCCTGCTGTTCTGGGCCGGAGGCACCGCGCCCATCGAGATCGGCACGGTCGCCGCGGCGATGGGCGGCGTGCACCTGCTCATCGGCGTGGGGGAGGGGCTGATCACCGCGGTCACCGTCAGCACCGTGCTGGCGATCCGCCCCGACCTGGTCTACGGCGCCCGCGAGCTCGTCGCGCCGCTGGTCCTGCGTGGCGCGGACGGCGACGTGACCGTCACTCCCGGGACCCCGGGGTCTCCCGCACCGGCCGCCGTCCGCCGTCCCGGCTGGTTCCTGCCCGCCGGGATCGCGGTGGCGGCGCTGCTGGCGGGCGTCGTCAGCTTCTACGCCTCCTCCTCGCCCGACGGCCTGGAGTCGGTCGCCGAGGACAAGGGGTTCAGCGACCAGGCGACCGACCACTCCCTGGGTGAGCAGCCGCTCGCCGACTACGGGGACGTGGGCGGCATCCCGGTCGGCGTGGCCGGGGTGATCGGCGTCGGGGTGACCCTCGCCGTCGGGGGCGGGGTGTTCTACGCCGTGCGCCGCCGCGACGACGGTGACGGCACCGGCAGGGACGACAGCGACGAGAAGGTCTCCGTCTAGTGGGATCGGGCCACCACCACCAGCTCCACCGGCCGGGCGACACGCTCGTGCACCGGCTGCCGCCCCAGTGCAAGCTGGTGGCGGTGGCCGGGTTCGCCCTGGTGGTGGTCGCCACCCCGCGCGAGTGGTTCTGGGCCTTCGGGCTGTACGCGGTGCTCCTGGCCGCGGTGGCGGTCCTCGCCCATGTCCCGGCGGGGTTCGTGCTGCGGCGGATGGTGGTCGAGGTCCCGTTCGTGGTGTTCGCGCTGGCCATCCCGTTCATCGGGTTCGGCGAGAGGGTGACCTTCATGGGGCTCTCGCTCAGCGTCGCGGGGCTGTGGGCCGCCTGGAACATCCTGGCCAAGGCGACGCTGGGCGTGGTCGCGAGCGTGCTGCTCGCGGCCACCACCGAGCCCCGGCTGATCCTGCTGGGCGCCCAGCGCCTGAGGCTGCCGCCGCTGCTGGTGCAGATCGCGATGTTCATGCTCCGCTACATGGACGTGATCCTGGACGAGATGCGCCGGATGCGGGTGGCGAGGGAGTCGCGCGGGTTCGTGGCCAGGGACGTGCGGCACATCCCGGTGGTCGCCAGGTCGGCGGGGGCGCTGTTCATCCGCTCGTACGAGCGGGGTGAGCGGGTGCACCTGGCGATGCTCAGCCGGGGCTACACCGGTTCGATGCCGGTCATCCAGGACCTCTCCGCCGCTTCGCGGCAGTGGCTCGCCGCCGGTATGTTGCCGGGTGCGGCACTCGCCGTGCTGCTCGGGAGCTGGGGGTTCGCGTGACGGTGCCGTCCTCGCCATCGGTTCCGGCCTCGTCCCCGCCGCCTCCGCCGCCCTCGCTTGAGGTGAGCCGCCTGGCGTACGCGTACCCGGACGGCACGCAGGCGCTGTTCGGGGTGGACCTGCGGGTGGAGCGCGGCGAGCGGGTCGCGCTGCTCGGGCCGAACGGCGCGGGCAAGACCACGCTGGTGATGCACCTCAACGGCATCCTGACCGCCGGGCACGGCACGGTGGCCGTGGCGGGGCTGCCGGTCGGCAAGGGGTCGCTCAAGGAGATCCGCAGGCGGGTCGGGCTCGTCTTCCAGGACCCCGACGACCAGCTCTTCATGCCGACCGTCCGCGAGGACGTGGCCTTCGGCCCGGCCAACATGGGGGTCGCGGGCGAGGAGCTGGAGCGGCGGGTCAAGGACGCGCTGGAGCGCGTGGGCATGCTGGAGACGATCGACCGGCCGCCGCACCACCTGTCCTTCGGCCAGCGCCGCCGGGTCGCGGTGGCGACGGTGCTGGCGATGGAGCCGGAGATCCTGGTGCTCGACGAGCCCTCCTCCAACCTGGACCCGGCCTCCCGGCGCGAGCTGGCCGAGATCCTGCGGGGGCTCGACGTGACCGTCCTGATGGTCACCCACGACCTGCCGTACGCGCTGGAGCTGTGCGAACGCTCGCTCATCCTCTCCGGGGGCGTCATCGCCGCCGACGGGCCGACCCGCGAGATCCTCACCGACGCGAGTCTTCTCGCCGCCCACCGGCTCGAACTGCCGTACGGTTTCGCCGCCCCCTGACTCCTGGACCCCCGCCTCCGGGCGCTGAGACGGGCTCCGGGACGGGCTTGGCACGAACTTGCTGTGAACAATCGCGCATGACCTCGCGCGGAGTGACGGCAAAGTAAAGTGGGTCTGCCCTTCGGGCGCGAGGAGGACTGATGAAGCTACGGCTGGCTCGCCGCGCCGTCGGGGACGCCGTGGTGGTGGCTGTCGAGGGTGAGCTCGACCTGTTCACCGCTCCCTTCCTGCGAGACGAGGTCCGCGACGCGATCAAGCTGGACGGCGCGCGGCTGGTCCTCGATCTCACCGCCCTGTCCTTCATGGACTCCAGCGGCCTTTCCGTGCTGATCGAGGCGTGGCGGCTGGCCACGAGCGAGGGCGGCGGGGTCTCCCTGGCGGCGCCCCAGGCGCCGGTGGCCAGGATCCTCCGCACGACGGGGCTCGACCGGCGGATCAAGGTCTATCCCGACGTGAGCAGCGCCGTCGGGGAGATCTAGCGTCGGCGAGGTTTTTACCCCACCCCGAGTAGAACTTCATTCGGTCCGCGCGTTACAGTCCGCTCATGGACCTGAACGGAGCAGCAGCAATCATCTCGGGCGGCGCCAGCGGCCTCGGCGAGGCCACGGCCCGTGACCTCGCCGCGCACGGCGCCACCGTCGTCATCGCCGACCTCAACGAGGAGCGCGGCAAGTCACTGGCCGACGAGCTCGGCGGCGTCTTCGCCAAGGCCGACGTGTCGGACGAGGATCAGGTGCAGGCGGCCGTGGACGCGGCCGTGGCGACCGGCAGGCCGCTGCGCGTCGTGGTGAACAGCGCGGGCATCGGCTGGGCCAGCCGGACCGTGGGCCGTGACGGCTCGCCCCACGACCTGGCCTCGTACCGCAAGGTCATCGAGGTCAACCTGATCGGCACCTTCAACCTCATGCGCGTCGGCGCCGCCGCGATCGCGAAGACGGAGCCGGTCGACGAGGACGGTCAGCGGGGCGTGGTGATCAACACCGCCTCGGTGGCGGCGCTGGAGGGACAGACCGGTCAGGTCGCCTACTCGGCCTCCAAGGGCGGCATCGTCGGCATGACCGTCCCGGCCGCCCGCGACCTCGCCGCCATCGGCGTGCGCGTCAACACCATCTGCCCCGGCATCATCGACACCCCGATCTACGGTTTCTCGGACAACGCCGCGGAGTTCAAGGCCAAGCTCGTGGCCCCGGTGGTCTTCCCCAAGCGCATGGGACTGGCCTCCGAGTTCGCGCACCTGGTCCGCTCGCTGATCGAGAACGACTACATGAACGCCGAGACGATCCGTTTCGACGGCGGCATCCGCTTCCAGCCCAAGTAGGGAGTCACCCGGTGTCTGACGAGGTTCTGGTCGACGTCGACGGCGGCGTGGCCGTCATCACGATCAACCGCCCCAAGGCCAGGAACGCCGTCAACGGCGCGGTCGCCCGGGGTGTCGCCGCCGCGCTGGACGAGCTGGAGGAGCGTAAGGACGTGGCGGCCTACGTCCTCACCGGCGCGGGCGGCACGTTCTGTTCCGGCATGGACCTGAAGGGGTTCCTGACCGGGGACTTCCCGGTCGTCGAGGGCAGGGGGTTCGGCGGTGTCGCCGAGGCGCCGCCGAAGAAGCCGCTCATCGCCGCCGTCGAGGGCTACGCCCTGGCCGGAGGCTGCGAGCTGGCGCTGGCCTGCGACATCATCATCGCCTCCGAGAACGCCGTGTTCGGGCTCCCCGAGCCCAAGCGGGGGCTGGTCGCGGGGGCGGGCGGCGTGATGCGGCTGCCTCGGCGCATCCCGTACCACATCGCCATGGAGATCGCCCTGACCGGCGACCACTTCCCCGCCTCCCGGCTGTACGAGCTCGGCCTGGTCAACCACGTCACGCCCGCGGGCGAGGCGCTGGCCACGGCCGTCGAGCTCGCGAAGCGGATCGCGGCCAACGCCCCGCTGGCGCTCGCCGCGACCAAGCGTGTGATCGTCGAGTCGGCGGACTGGAACCGCGACGAGATGTTCACGAGGCAGGGAGAGATCATCAGCCCGGTGTTCGCCTCCAAGGACGCCATGGAGGGGGCGGCGGCCTTCGCCGAGAAGCGCGCCCCCCAATGGAAGGGCGAGTAGCCCCCGGGGTCGGAGAGAACTCGCGCGCCGGGTGTGATCCCACGGGTCGCGCCCGGCGCGTTCCCGGCAATGAGTGCGTACGGTAAAGGTGTGGACAAGTGCGGCGAGGGCACTTGATATTCACGCCGACGCTCCAAGGCCAGGAGAGTGCATGAACGACCACGCGACCGGGATGACCCCCACCGGCCGATCCTCCGGCGATCTTCTGAAGCGCAGGGCGGGAAATCTGGCCGCGGGCGCGCTGGGCGCCGCGATCATCAACGTTCTCATGGTCGGCGTCATGTGGGTGATCGAGGTCGCCGACTACGTCCTGCCGGGAGAGTTCGACGTCTACGGCATCCGGGCCTGGGATCCCGAGGGGCTGGGCGGCATCTTCCTCGCCCCCTTCCTGCACGCCGGATTCGGTCACCTGATGGCCAACTCGCTGCCCTTGCTGATCCTCGGCTTCCTCGCCGCGCTGCGCGGGATCGGCAGGTTCCTGGCGGCCAGCCTGATCATCGTCCTGGTCAGCGGCCTGGGCGTCTGGTTCACCAGCTCGCCGACGGCCATCACGGTCGGCGCCAGCGGCCTGGTCTTCGGCTACTTCGGCTTCGTCGTCGCCCGGGGCCTGTTCGACCGCCGGGCCCTCGACATCGTGATCGGCGTCGGCGTGGCGATCGCCTACTACTCGATCATCTGGGGCGTGCTTCCCGGCGAGGCGGGCATCTCCTGGCAGGGCCACCTGTTCGGCCTGGTCGGCGGCGTCATCGCGGCCTGGGTGGTGCGCCGCAGGCGCCGCCGGGCCGTCGCCCCCGCCTACTGAGCCGCGAGACCCCGGGGCCTCGCCCGCCGAACGTCACCCGCTAAGCCGAGTTCGCCCGTAATTCCGCGTGTCGAGCCGGACCCGCCGGGCTCCGCCGCTTGCCGGTACGGCGTCTCTCCCGCCCGCCGGAGGCGGGTCGTCGGGCTTCGCCCGGAGATTAGGTGCTGTACGGGGCTGTGAGCGCTATATGGCGCTTCGTGGCGTCTTGGGAATCCTCGGCGTCGCGCCGGGTGGCTCGTCGTCCCCAGGGGCGAATCAGGCCGATCCGGGGTGCCGTCCATCGGACGCGGGGACGGCCGGGCCCGGCGTCGGCGGGCTCTCGCCGAGCCGTATTCCGGGGGAGTTTCTTCCAGCACGATGCAACAGAAGATTCTGCCGGAATTCCTTAGCTATGGATGCATCGGTTGATTTAAGTGACAATGTGACAAAATTTCATGTGTGAACCTGCCTGGCTGCGTGCCCGTACATGTTCCAGGGCCATCACAGCCGGGCGCGACCCTCGAAAGGTGGCCGCGGGTGAACCTGGGATCCCTGGAACGCGCGATCATGGACGTGCTGTGGGGCTGTAAGCAGCCACTGCTGGTCCGCCAGGTGCAGGACATGCTGAATCAGGACGCCGAACGGAGCCTGGCGTACACCACGGTGCAGACCGTCGCCGAGCGCCTCGTCAGGAAGGGCCTGCTGGAGAGGGCACCCGTACGCAACGCCTTTCGCTACACCGCCAGCCGCTCGCGGGACGAGCACGTGGCCGGGCTGATGCTCGCGGCCCTGGAGGGGAGCCCCGACCGGGCTCCGGTGCTCTCGCGGTTCGCGGAGGGGGTGGACCCCGACGACGCCCTGCGCCTGCTGCACGAGCTGGCACGGCGTGCCGGGGAACGGGCGCACACCCCGGAGACGAGCGGGACCCCGAGCCCGCTGCCCTAGGTTCCCGCCCGGGAGCCGGGAGTCCGGCTTCCGGGACGGGACCGGGGAGCACCGGGGAGCACGGTCGTCGTCGCCGGTCCGGCGAGAACGGGTCCGGGCTCCCGGGGAGCGCGGGACTACAGGCGCTCGACGACGTAGTCGACGCAGGTGGTCAGGGCCTCGACGTCGTCGGGGTCGATGGAGGGGAACATCGCGACCCGCAGCTGGTTGCGGCCGAGCTTGCGGTAGGGCTCGGTGTCGACGATGCCGTTGGCCCGCAGGACCTTGGCGATCGCGGAGGCGTCGACGCCGTCGGAGAAGTCGATCGTGCCGACCACGTTGGAGCGGAACTCCGGAGCCGCGAACGGCGTGGTGTAGGAGGTCTTCTCCGCCCAGGTGTAGAGGCGCTGGGCCGAGTCGGCCGTGCGGGCGGTCGTCCAGGCCAGGCCGCCGTTGCCGTTCATCCACTCGATCTGCTCGGCGAGCAGGAAGAGCGTGGCGACCGACGGGGTGTTGTACGTCTGGTCCTTGGAGGAGTTGTCGATCGCCACCGGGAGGCTGAAGAACTCGGGGACGTAGCGCCCGCTGGAGGCGATCTCGTCGACCCTGGCCAGCGCGGCCGGGGACATCAGGGAGATCCAGAGGCCGCCGTCGGAGGCGAAGCTCTTCTGCGGCGCGAAGTAGTAGACGTCGAACTCGCTCGCCTCGACGGGCAGGCCCCCGGCGCCGGAGGTGGCGTCGACCAGCACGAGCGAGCCCTCCTCGCCCACGCGCCTGATCGGCATCGCGACGCCGGTCGAGGTCTCGTTGTGGGTGAGCGCGTAGACGTCGACGCCCTCCTCCAGCCGGGCCTCGGGGTGGCTGCCGACCTCCGACTTGATCACGGTCGGGTCGCCCAGCCACGGGGCCTTGGCCGCCACGGAGGCGAACTTCGAGGAGAACTCACCGAAGTGCAGGTGCTGGGACCGCTCGCGGATCAGCCCGAAGGCGGCGATGTCCCAGAACGCGGTGGTGCCGCCGTTGCCGAGGACGACCTCGTACCCCTCCGGGAGGGAGAACAGCTCGGAGAGCCCCGCGCGAACGCGCCCGACCAGCGACTTGACCGGCTTCTGGCGGTGAGAGGTGCCCAGGACACTGGACCCGGAGGCCGCGAGAGCCGAGAGCTGCTCGGGGCGCACCTTCGAGGGCCCGCAGCCGAAACGGCCGTCGGCGGGCTTGATGTCAGAGGGAATCACGATGTCAGCCACCTGACCAGCCTACTGAGCCCGGGCGTCGATCCAGGACAGGGTCCGGATTCTGAGACGAGCCGTGGCGCGGTTTTGGGCGGGGCGGGGTGATCGCGGGAGGCCGTGCGGGGTGCCCCGGAGCACTTCAGGGCGCTTCGGGGTACTTCAGGACGCTTCTGAGCGTTTCGGGGGACCCCGGAACCGGCGACGGCTGCCGCGCGAGACGTCGCGCGACAGCCGTACGGGAGGGGGACTTCAGAGGGAGTGAACGACCTCGGTGGCTCCGGGGACGTCCTGGACCGAGCGCTGGGAGGGACCCACGTAGTCGGCGCTGGGGCGGACGAGCCTGCCCGTGCGCTTCTGCTCCAGGATGTGGGCGGCCCAGCCCGCGGTGCGGGCGCAGGTGAACATCGAGGTGAACATGGAGGAGGGCACCTTGGCGAAGTCCAGGATGACCGCCGCCCAGTACTCGACGTTGGTGGCGAGCACCCGGTCGGGCTTGCGGGCGTGCAGCTCTTCCAGCGCGGCCTTCTCCAGCGCCGCGGCGACCTCGTAACGCGGTGCGTCGAGCTCCTTGGCGGTACGGCGGAGCACGCGTGCCCGGGGGTCCTCGGCACGGTAGACGCGGTGACCGAAGCCCATGAGGCGCTGCCCCTTGTCGAGCTCCGACTGGACGTACTTCCTGGCGTCGCCGAGCTGCTCGACGCCCTCGATCATGTGCAGCACGCGCGCGGGCGCGCCGCCGTGGAGCGGCCCGGACATGGCGCCGACCGCACCGCTCAGCGCCGCGGCGACGTCGGCTCCGGTGGAGGCGATGACCCTGGCGGTGAAGGTGGAGGCGTTCATGCCGTGCTCGGCGGCGGACGTCCAGTAGGCGTCGATGGCCTTGACGTGCTTGGGGTCGGGCTCGCCCTGCCAGCGGATCATGAACCGCTCGACGATGCTCCCGCCCTTGTCGACCTCGCTCTGGGGGACCATCGGCTTCCCCAGGCCGCGCGAGGACTGCGCGACGAAACTCAGGGCGGTCACACTGGCCTGGGCCAGGTCGGCGCGGGCCTGCGCGTCGTCGATGTCGTGCAGCGGCCTGAAGCCGTACGCGGGGGCCAGCATGGCCAGCGCGCTCTGCACGTCGACGCGGATGTCACCGGAATGGACAGGAATGGGGTAGGGCTCGGCCGGGGCCAGGCCCGGCTGGAACTTGTTGTCGACGAGCAGGCCCCACACGTGTCCGAAAGAGACGCGGCCGACCAGCTCTTCAATGTCGACGCCCCGGTAACGAAGGGCGCCCCCTTCTTTGTCCGGTTCCGCGATCTCCGTCTCGAAAGCTACAACGCCTTCGAGCCCGGGTTTGAAGTCGGACATTCTCGGCTGCCTCCCTTTCTTGAAGTCAAAGCCTTGATGTCGAGATACCGGCGGGTCATATTCAACCCCCTGGGCCGAGGCGGTGTGCCGCCGGACCCGCCGGAACGCGATCGCCCCAGGTGGGGGGCGCCGCGCGGGCTTCCTGCTCGGCACGCGAGAATACCTTCCCGTGGACGCCACATCGCGACCGCCTTCGATGGCGGGCCTTCGTCGCACGTACCAGGGACTGCCCCTGATCGAGGCAGACCTCGCATCCGACCCCTTCTCACAGTTCGCCCTCTGGTTCGGCGACGCCGTGGACGCCGGGCTTCCCGAGCCGAACGCGACCGTCCTGGCCACCGCCTCGGCGGGCGGGCGGCCGACGGCCAGGACCGTTCTCCTCAAGGGCTACGACGAGAACGGGTTCGTCTTCTACACCAACTACGAGTCGCGCAAGGGCCGGGACCTCGCGGAGAACCCGCGGGCCGCCCTGCTGTTCCCCTGGCACTCCATCCGCCGCCAGGTGCGGGTGGAGGGCAGGGTGGTGCGGTTGCCGCGCGAGGAGTCGGCCGCCTACTTCAGGTCCCGGCCCTACGGGTCGCGGATCGGCGCGTGGGCGTCGCGGCAGTCGGCGGTCGTGCACTCCAGGGACGAGCTGGACGCCCGCTACGAGGAGCTGGCCGAGCGCTGGCCGGAGGATCCGCCGATCCCCGACTTCTGGGGCGGGCTGCGCGTGGTGCCGTCCGAGGTGGAGTTCTGGCAGGGGCGCACCGACCGCATGCATGACCGCCTCCGTTACCGGCGCTCCGGCGCCACCTGGGTCGTCGAACGTCTGGCTCCCTGACACCCTGCCCCCTCTTTACTGATATATCCATGTATGTCAGGTAGAGAGGTAACAGGGTGGGTTTCGGGGATTTCGTCCGTAGGCACGCGGCTGACGCGCGCCCGCTCGCCATACCCGCCTACCGGCGGCTCTGGGCCGGTCAGGGCGTGTCGTTCATCGGCTTCCAGCTCACCTCGGTGGCCGTCAGCGCCCAGATCTACGACATCACGAAATCATCCTTCTGGGTCGGCATGCTCGGCCCGGCCAACCTGATCCCCCTGATCGTCTTCGGGCTCTGGGGAGGCGCGATCGCCGACGCGGTCGACCGGCGCAGGCTCCTGCTGGTCGGCGCGCTGATCGCCTGGGCGGGGACGCTCGCGCTCCTCGTCCAGGCGGCCCTGGGCTCGACGAGCGTCGGCCTGCTGCTGGCCACCGTGGCCGTACACGCCACCGGATTCGCCATCACCGGGCCGACCAGGGGCGCGATCATCCCCAGGCTGGTCCCCGCCGACCTGATCCCCGCGGCCAACACGCTCAACTTCCTGGTGGGCGGCCTCGGCACCGTCATCGGGCCCCTGCTCGGCGGGGTCGTGCTCGCCCAGAGCGGCTTCGCCGCCGCCTACCTGATCGACGCGCTGCTGTTCGGCGCCGGTTTCTACGCCGCGGTGCGGCTGCCGAGGCTCGACCCGGTCGGCGAGGTGACCCGCCCGGGGCTGCGGTCGGTCGTGGACGGCCTGCGCTACGTCTCCGGGCACCCGGTCGTGCTGATGTCGTTCGTCGTCGACCTGATCGCGATGGCGTTCGCGCTGCCCAGGGCGCTGTTCCCGGAGATCGTGGACGAACGCTTCGGCGGCTCCCTGGTCGCGTTCGGCTGGCTGTCGGCCAGCATCGCCATCGGCTCGGTGCTCGGCGGCCTGCTGTCGGGCTGGGTGGGCCGGGTCCGGCGCCAGGGGCTGGCGCTCACGTACGTGATCGCCGCGTGGGGGCTCACCGTCGCCGCGGCCGGGCTCGCCGACCAGTTGTGGCTGATGGTCGCGCTGCTCGCGTTCGGCGGGGCCGCCGACCTGGTCTCCGCGGTGTGGCGGCAGACGATCCTGCAGACCCACGCGCCCGACGACATGCGCGGGAGGATGCAGGGGGTCTTCATGGTGGTGGTCGCGGGAGGTCCCCGGCTGGGGGATCTGCGGGCCGGGGGCACCGCCTCGTGGTTCGGCGCCACCTGGGCCTGGGTGGGCGGCGGCGTCGCCTGCGCGGTGGCCGTGGTCGCGGTGGGGCTGGCCGTCCCGGCCTTCAGAAAATATCGCCCTCTCGCGCGTAGCGTTTGAGCAGCTAGGGAAGGATTTGGCGCCCTCCGGCGTTGCCGTCCTTTGTCATCGTGGGCTGTTCTCCCAATAGGGTCGTCTTCTCAGACTTCAGAGGTCCCGCGTCGCCCTCCCGGGAACACCGCGCGATGGACGTAGCATCGAGAGAGGACGGGAGGAACCTTGACCGCACACGGCCTGATCGACACGACGGAGATGTACCTTCGTACGATCTTCGAACTGGAGGAGGAGGGCATCGTCCCTCTGCGCGCGCGCATCGCCGAGCGCCTCCAGCAGAGCGGTCCCACCGTCAGCCAGACGGTCGCCCGGATGGAGCGCGACGGCCTGGTCCGCGTCGAGGGTGACCGCCACCTGACCATGACCGACCTGGGACGCACGCTCGCGACCCGCGTCATGCGCAAGCACCGCCTCGCCGAGTGCCTGCTCACCCAGGTGATCGGCCTGCCCTGGGAAGAGGTGCACATCGAGGCGTGCCGCTGGGAGCACGTCATGTCCGAGTCCGTGGAGGCCAGGCTCGTCAGCCTGCTCAACAATCCCACGGAGGATCCGCACGGCAATCCGATCCCCGGTCTTGAGGAACTCGGCGTCATCGGCCTCTCCGCCGGGAAACTGGAGTCGCTGCCGTCGATGGCCGCGATGGCCGGACCCAGAGATATACCCGTTGTCGTGCGCCGAATTAGCGAACAAGTGCAAAGCGATCCGGCTGTGATGCTTAAACTCAAGCAAGTTGGGATACAACCCGGACGCGAGGTGACGCTCGCGGCGAGCGACGACGGTGTGCGGGTGACAGGTGACGACGAGGCCGACAATTTTCTTGCGGATCTTCCGCGGGAGATTGCCGCGCACGTTTTCGTCTCCACACGCTGACCGAGGCCCCTTAGCTCGGTTGGATCCCGTTCGGGAGTCCCTCCGCTCCCAGGCCGAGACTGCAGGAGCAACCGTGGTTCGCTTTGCACACACCCGCCCACGAGGGGCGGTCACCGGATGAAGCGGTGGGGGGATGTTTCCCAGGACGCCGCTGATCACCTTACGGCCGGTTCCGTCCTGGATCACGCCGAGATGGCGGTGGTGGTCACCGACAGGTTCAGCAACCTTCTCTACTGGAACCCTTTCGCGGAAAGGCTGTTCGGGCGCCCCGGCACCTCGGGGCCCCGTGACCAGTCCCTCTCCCTGGGCATCATGGAGAAGGATCACCCGCTCGCCGTCGAGCTCTCCAAGCACGTCCTCAAGGGCGGCGTCTGGGAGGGCACGTTCGACGTCAGGCGCGGGGACGGGACGATCATCTACGTACGGGCGCAGGCCGTGCCGCTGCGGCATCCCTCGGGAGCGGTGACGGGCATCGTCATCACCGCCCGCGAGGCGATGCGCAGCAACGAGCGGGAGAAGGACCGCTTCGGCCTGCTGGAGCGGATCGGCGAGCGCCTCGCCGGGTCGCTCTACGTCGAGGAGACGCTCAAGCGCGTCGCCGAGATGCTCGTCCCGCAGTTCGCCGACCACTGCTTCATCGAGCTGATGGAGGAGGGGCGGCTCACCCGCAGGGTCTCCACCCACGTCCAGGGCTGGAGCCCGCCGCCCAACACCTGGGCGCCGCTCGGGGCGGAGATCCGCTACCCGGTGGGGCACTACGCCGAGATCGCGCTGCGCCGTCAGGAGACGATCCTCGTCGAGGACTTCTCCCAGACCAACTATCCCAGCCCGGGTGAGGCCAACACCCGCCTCGCCGCCGAGATCGGCATGACCTCGGCCATCGTCGCGCCGCTGTGCGTGCGCGGCGAGACCCTTGGGCTGATGTACCTGGGGCTGTCCAACCTGACCGACCGGCGCAGCCCGCACTACGACGCCTTCGACCGCGACTTCGTGGGGGCCATCGCCACCAGGGTCGCCCTCGCCGTCGACAACGCCCTGCTGTTCGAGGAGGAGCGGCACACCGCGGAGTCCTTCCAGAAGCACCTGCTGCCCCGCGCGCTGCCGCAGCTCGACGGGCTGGAGATCGCGGTCCGCTACTTCCCGGCCGCGCCCCTGGCCAGCCACGGCCAGGGCATCCAGACCCAGGTCGGCGGCGACTGGTACGACGTCATCCCGCTGTCGGCGGGCCGGGTCGGCATCGTCATCGGCGACGTCGAGGGCAGGGGCGCCAAGGCCGCGGCGGTGATGGGGCAGCTGCGGGCGGCCCTGCGGGCCTTCGCCCAGGACGACAAACCGCCCGCGGAGATCCTCGCCAGGCTCGACGAGTGGACGCGCATCATCGCCACCCCCGAGCAGGACGAGAGCGGCACCGACATCAGCGTCCCGCCCATCGTCACCTGCCAGTACCTGGTGTACGACGCCTGGTCGCGGCAGCTGTCGTTCGCCAACGCCGGTCACGCCCCTCCGCTGCTGCTGATCGGCAACACCTGCACCGAGCTGGACATCCGCGAGGTCGGCCAGCCGCTGGGGGTGCGGGCCAAGGGCATGCACGCCGACCTCGTCTACAAGGAGGAGACGCGGACGCTGCCCCCCGGGGCCGCGCTGCTCCTCTACACCGACGGGCTCGTCGACCGCCGCCCCATCCGCGACGCCGACGGCAGGCCGCCCAACGTCGAGGAGACGCTGGCGCAGCTCTGCGGCAAGCTCATCGAGATCAGTGACGCCTCCGTCGAGCGCATCGCCGACGCCGCCACCGTCGCGGTGCCCGGTGAGATCGACGACGACATGGCCATCCTCGTGCTCAGGTCCGCCTCCGAGGACCTGGCCGTCGAGGAGCGCACCTTCCCCGCCCAGCCGATCATGGTCGGGGAGGCGCGGCGGATGGCCTCGGAGGCGTTCGTCGGCTGGAACGTCCCCGAGGAGCGGGCCGAGCTCGCCTGCCTGCTGGTCTCCGAGGTCGTCACCAACGTCGTGCTGCACGCCGCCAGCGCCAGCATCCCGCGCAGGGAGCTGACGATGGACGGCCCTCCGCTGTTCGACGAGTCCTGGGACGTCCCCGGCTTCGAGGACGAGATCGTCAACGAGAAGGAGTTCACGCTCAGGCTTCGCCGGGGCGGGGAGTCCGTCTGGGTCGAGGTCTTCGACCAGGATCTCCGGCTGCCGCGCATCCGCAGCGCGGGGGAGAACGACGAGGGCGGACGGGGTCTCTACCTCGTCGACCAGCTCGCCAAGCGCTGGGGTTCCCGCCCGACCAAGGAGGGCAAGGCCGTCTGGTTCGAGATCCCCACCAGGTCGCGCTGAGTCACACCCGGCGGAGCTGGAACACGTCCCCGATCGGTGGTTGACTCGGGGGCATGGAGCTGGCGTTCGAACGGCGCGGGACAGGTCCTCCCCTGGTCCTGCTGCACGGGATCGGGCATCACTGGCAGGCATGGCTGCCAGTGCTTGACCGGCTCGCCGCCGAACGGGACGTGATCGCCGTCGACTTTCCCGGTTTCGGTGTCTCGCCGCCGCTGCCGTCCGGTACGCCGTACACGGCGGAGAGCCTGACGGACGCGATCGGGGCGTTCTTCGCGGTGCTCGGCCTGCGCGACCCTCACGTGGCGGGCAGCTCCCTGGGCGGTTACGTCGCCCTCGAACTCGCCTCGCGCGGGGTGGTCCGCTCGGCCACCGCGCTCTCTCCCGCCGGTTTCTGGAACCGCAGCGAGCTCGCGTACGCGCGAGCCGTCCTCCGCGCCACCAGGGCCTCCGCCCGCCGCCTTCCTCCCGGACGGGTCGCCGCCCTCGCCGAAGACCCGCTGGGCCGTGCCCTCTGCGCCGGTGTCATGGTCGCCCGGCCGGGAAACCTCCCTCCCGAGGTGCTGCTCGCCGCCCTCCAGGCGCTCGGGGACGCCTCCGGTTTCGACGAGACCCTCGCCTCGTTCGCGGGGCTGATGCCTCCCGCGCCGCCGAAGGCGCCGGTCACGATCGCCTGGGGTGAGCACGACCGGCTGCTCCCGCGACGGCAGGCCATCCGCGCGGCCAGATGGTCGGGGCAGCGGGTGAAGCTGCTCAAGGGCTGCGGGCACCTGCCGATGACCGACGACCCCGAGCTGGTCGCGAGCGTGCTGCTGGAGGCGTCCCGGTAGGCGGGGTGGCGTACGGCTTCTCGGGGGGCTTTCTCCGGGGTTTTTGGTTTTTGGGGCCTGTCAGCGGACGGTCTGTCCCCAGATGGCGAGCATCGCGATGACGAACACGACCATGACGCCGACGTACGCGACCGGGCCGAGCCGGAAGGCGCGGCGCACCCGGTTCAGGCCCCAGGCGAACAGGAACGCCAGGAAGATCAGCAGAATCAGTCCGCTGTCCATCGTCACCACCTCGGGGGAGTCTCCGCTGACCAGTATGCGTCGGCTGGGCCGCCCGTGCGGCTGGTAAAGGCATTCTCCAACCCATGGGATCGTTACCTTTCGTGAACAGGACATCGAAGGTAACGCGTGCCCTGCTGGTGGCAGCTCTGGCCGCAGGTCTCTCCGCATGTTCGGGCGGGAGCGGTACGCCCGGGGCGACCGCCACGGCCACCGTCACGGTGACGGCCTCCGCGACCCCGTCCCCCGTGGCCTCCGCCACACCCTCCCCATCCCCTTCCCCATCCCCGTCTCCTACGGCCTCCCCGTCCGCGTCGCCGGACATCGACGCCCTCGCCTCGGCGTCGCCGACCGTGAGCATTCCCGGGAGCCGGGACGTCGACGCCACGATAATCGGGCAGATCGCCCTGCGCGGGGTGGACGGGATCACCGTGACCTCCGAGAGCGACCGGGAGGTGAAGGCCCTCCTGCTGCCGTACACGGTCGTGCGCGACGCGCGGGGGCTGGTCTGCGAGGAGGGGACGGCCCCGTACAGCTGCTCGGTGGAGCAGTTGCAGGCGGCGATCAAGAAGAGCGGCGTCCTCATCGCCAAGGTGACGATCAGGGACGGGGTGGCCGTCCAGGTCGAGGACATCACCGAGAAGTGACGGCCCCGGCCTGGCGGCCTCGGTTCGGGGTCCCGGGTTCGGCGGTTTCGATGGGACGGTCGCGGGGAGTCGCTGTTTCGCGGTGGTGCGGGCGGCGGTTCCCCGTGAGGTGTCCCATGGGCGCTTCTCGGGTGGCTGATCTTGGAGATCGGTCTCAGGAGTCCGGTTTGCGGGAGGCCGGTCTCAGAAGCCGAAGGAGCGGCCGATGATCTCCTTCATGATCTCGGTGGTGCCGCCGTAGATGGTCTGGACGCGGCTGTCGACCCAGGCCTTGGCCACGGGGTACTCCATCATGTAGCCGTAGCCGCCGTGCAGCTGGAGGCAGCGGTCGATGACCTTGGTCTGCAGCTCCGTGGTCCACCACTTCGCCTTGGCGGCGTCCACGGCGGTGAGCTCCTTGGCGTTGAGGGCCAGGATGCACTTGTCCACGTAGAGGCGGGCGATGTCCACCTCGGTGTCCATCTCGGCCAGGACGAACCGGGTGTTCTGGAAGCTGCCGATGTTCCGGCCGAAGGCCGTGCGGCTCCTGCAGTACTCGATGGTCGTCCGCAGGACCGTCTCCGCCGCCGCCACCGCCATCACCGCGATCGACAGGCGTTCCTGCGGCAGGTTGGCCATGAGCTGGAAGAAGCCCTGTCCCTCCTGCGGGCCCAGCAGGTTGGCCGAGGGGACCCGGACGTTGTCGAAGAACAGCTCCGCCGTGTCCTGGGCGTGCATGCCGATCTTCTCCAGGTTGCGGCCCCGGCTGAAGCCCTCCATGCCCCGTTCGACGACGAGCAGTGAGATCCCCCGGGCGCCCGCGGCCGGGTCGGTCTTGGCGACCACGACGACCAGGTCCGAGTTGATGCCGTTGGTGATGAAGGTCTTCTGGCCGTTGATCACGTAGTGGTCGCCGTCGCGTACGGCGGTGGTCCTGATGCCCTGCAGATCGCTGCCCGCGCCGGGCTCGCTCATCGCGACCGCCGTGATCAGCTCGCCGGAGACGAACCCGGGCAGCCAGCGGGCCTTCTGCTCGTTGTTGGTGAGGTCCACGAAGTACGGCGCCATCACGTCGTTGTGCAGCGAGTAGCCCAGGCCGGTCGCGCCGATCGCCATGACCTCCTCGACGATCACCGCGTTGTAGCGGAAGTCGGTGATCCCGGCCCCGCCGAACTCCTCGGGCACCCCGAAGCCGAACATCCCGATCTCTCCGGCCTTTTTCCACACCTCGCGGGGGACGATGCCGTCCTTCTCCCACCGGTCGTGGTGGGGCGCCACCTCGCGGGCCAGGAACTCGCGCACGGTCTCGCGGAAGAGCCGGTGCTCCTCCTCGAAGAGGTCTCGCTGCATGGTGTGCCTCCCAGGGACTCGCGACGGCTCATGATGACTTGTGGCGGCTCATGATGACTCGTGACACAGAATACGATTCTGTTACTACCAGGTACAGCCCGATCTCATGCTGTTCGCATGGCGTGCGGAGGTATGTGGAGGTACATCCAGATCACAAGTGCGCCACGGTCTGTGGATCCACCCGCGATCTCGCTGCGCCGAAGATGGTGGAAACCGTACGATCTACCCTCGGTGTGCTATGGGTATGCCTGCTGACGGCAGCCTTCGTGATCGGAGTGTGTGGTGGTTCGGTGGCGATCTGGGCTCCGTAGGTCTCTCGCGGTTTCGGCCCTGTGCCTTTTCGGCGGCGCGCTGGTCGCGCTGCCCACCGGTGCGTCCGGTGCCAGCAATGCCGAACTCGTGGTCGACTACAGCTGTACCGGGGGGATCGCCCTGGGAACCAGCGTGGTGAACCTCCGGACGAAGGTGTCGATTCCCACGGCGCTCACGGTCGGGCAGCCGCTCAACATCGGCTGGGCCCTCAACTACAAGAACGGCGACCCGGCCAGGTTCGGCTCGCCGGGCTACTTCGGCCCCGGCGGCAAGGTCCTGGTCACCGGGAACGTACAGCTCTCCGGGACCTGGACCGGTGTCCTGCAGCCGAAGGGCGCCGTCGACCAGCCGGGCAAGCTGCAGCCGGGGAAGGTCCTGAAGCTCCCCGACGGGATCTCCGACTTCGCCCACACCACCCAGGCGGGCACGGTCAACGTCAGCCCTCGGAAGCTGTTCGTGGACTTCATGCCCCCGGCCGGTGAGGTCGTGGTCAACAACGACGACCCCCAGGTGACCTACCACGCGGCGGGCGACTGGTACGAGCTGAACGACGAGGCGCTGAGCATCGGCGACCACGGCCGTGACCTGCACCGCACCGACAAGGTGAACTCGTTCGCCACCTTCAAGTTCACCGGCACCGGGATCGAGTACATCGCCCGGCGCAGCAATGAGGCGGGGCAGGTCGGGTTCAAGATCGACGGCCAGGACGCCACGCCGTCCTCCATCGACGCCTCGAAGGACCCCGACGGCACGCCGACGAACGCCGCGCACAAGGGCGGGCTCACGCTGTGGAGGTTCAACGGCCTCAAGTACGGCGAGCACACCCTCCAGGTCACGAACCTGGAGGCCGGAAAGTTCGCGCAGGTCGACGCCTTCCGGGTGATCACGAGGGAGCTGGCGAACCCTCCGGCCGACTACCGGGCCACGTGCTCGCTCGTCAGCGCGCCGGTCTCGGTGAACGTCACCATCTCCGAGCCGGGTGGGTCTCCTCCGCCCACCACCACGGCCACCCCCACGTTCCCTCCCACCACCCCCACGATCACCCCCACGCCGACGATCACCCCCACGCCGACGATCACCCCGAGCGCGAGCGGCAGCCAGAACGGCAACCAGACGATCGGGACGAACAGCACCACCACCAGCACGACCACATCGACGCCCAGGCCGACCCTGACCGTGACCGCCACCGTCACCCCCACCAGGCCCACCCCCTCCACCCCGCAGGTGCTCATCACGCCCAGCGGCGGGGCGCAGACGGGTGAGGCCCCGGGGGAGGGCTCCGGGCTGGGGCTTCTCGGCGCGGGCACGGTGATGGTGACGGGAAGCGCGCTGGGCGGTGTGGCCTTGATGAGGCGGCGGGCGGCACACGCACGCGGTCAGAGGGACAGCTGAAGGAGGCGCCGGATGTATCAAGGACCCGAGCAGGGCGGTCCGGACCCCTACCACGGCCGGGGTCCGGCTCCCAAGCCCAAGGGGAGCATGCTGATGGCCGGGCTCCTCGTGGCCGGGTCACTCGGCGGGGTGGCCGCGATCATGGCCGGGCTGCTCGCGTACCTGGCCCCGGCGGCGGAGGACGCGCCGTACGGACCGCCCGTGCCGCAGGCGGCGGGCAACGAGCTGCAGATCCAGGAGGTCCCGGTCGCGGGCCAGCAGCCCGCGGGGGTGACACCGTCCTCGGCGGTGGGACCCGGCGGGCTGGACGCCCCGCTGACGGCCGCCGCGCCCACGGCGCCGCCGCCGCTGCCGGTGACCATGCCTCCGGAGCCGTTGAAGAGTGACGGTGTGACGCCCCGGCGGCTGGCCATCCCGAAGATCGGCGTGCTCGCCCCGCTGATGGCGCTCGGTGTCGACTCCAAGCGGGAGATCCAGACGCCTCCGCTGAGCAGGCCCAACCAGGCGGGCTGGTACAAGCACGGCCCGATTCCCGGGCAGCAGGGGCCCTCGGTGGTCCTCGGGCACGTGAACACCAAGGGCGGGGCCGCGGTCTTCAGCAGGCTGAAGGAGATCAGGCGCGGCGACAAGATCAAGGTCTCCCGGTCCGACGGAAGCCTCGCGGAGTTCACGGTCGACGGTGTGGAGCAGGTCAGCAAGGCGGCCTTCCCGTCCAAGCGGGTCTACGGCAACACCGGCGAGGCGACCCTGCGGCTGATCACCTGCGGCGGTGTCTACAACAGCAAGACCCGTCACTACACCGACAACATCATCGTCTACGCGACCCTGTCGAAGACCCGTCGCGCCTGAGCGCGGTGCGCCGTACCCCGGGACCGGGTACGGCGCCCGGCGAATCGGCAGGTCACGGCCCCTTCGTCGGCTGTTTTCCGATCGTTAGCCTCCCCGGCAATCCGGGTAGGAGGTTTCACAAGAGACATCCCCCCGAATGATCAGAAGGCGGGGGTGTGCCCAGGTGAGCATCGTGCGGGCCGGGGTGGTAGCCGTACTCATAGGAGTGGCCGCTCTCGGCGCGGTCCAGCATCCGAAATCGGGACACGAACGATCCACGGGCTGGGGCGCCAAGCGCCCCGCGCACTCGACGCACAAGCAGGCCGGGGGCTGGACGACCAAGAACTGGGGCAACGGGGGGCGGACGGCCGAGCGCTCGAAGACGACCGTCAAGGGCGGCGGAAACTGGGGACCCAGGCGGGTGAGGCACTCGGACGGCGGGCGCCACAGGGCGCGGGATGCCGGTCGGCGCTATCCGGGGTGGGGGCACGGAAACCACGGGTACCACGGGAGTCGCGGGTTCTGGCGGCGTGATCCGGGGAGCGAGCGCGGCCGGGGGTGGGGTTTCGGACGCCCCGGGGACCGGGGATTCGGGCGGCCGGACTCGGACACCGAGAGCGATGACGACTGGGACTATGAACGGCCGGACGATCCGGCGTTCGAGCGGTACGGGGAGGACGGGCCCGGAGGGCGCGGTGGCGGGTGGGGGCTCGGGCGTCCGGAGGAGCCCGGTTTCGGACGCTATGGGTCTGACCGGTACGGGTCCGGGCGCTACGGGGAGGCGTACGGGGCCGGGCGGGGAGGTCCGGGTGGCGGGCGTGGTGAGAGGTGGGGTTTCGGACGCCACGGGGACCGGGAGTTCGGGCGGAGAGGTCCGGAGGCCGGGTGGCGCGGGGACCACGGGTTCGGCCGCCACGGACCGGGTGCCCGGCGGCACGGGGACCGGGAGCTGGGGCGCCCGGCCTGGGCCGGGAACGGCATGCGACACCATCGGCACAAGCACGGACACCGGCACGGACAGGGCCGGAGAGGCGGGCGCGAGCGGTGATCCGGCGACGTAGGTGACATCGGTGGCATCGGCGATGTCTATGGCATTAATGACACCGATTCGGCGCCGGGAGCCGGTGCGGTGTCGATCCGGCGCGTGACCCCGCTGCTTCGTCGTCCGAGGTGGGTGCGGTGCCGAGGGGCGCGAGGTGCCGGGCCGTCGGCTGGAGCCCGCGCGGCGGCCCGAGGACGGGAAACGCCTTGAGGTAAGCGCCGGTTCGGTGTCCGGGGTGGGTGTCGGCCTGTTGTTCGGGGCCGTGCGGCGGCTTGGGGCCGACGCCGGGGGTGGGGAACCCCGGCCGTCAATTGACCCGTGTTTTCCCGCTCTTCGCCGAGGAGCGAGTGATTAATCGCTCGCTCTTTTTTTGTGCCCTGCAACATCGGGATACATCTAGGGAAATGCCCTAGGAGACGGTCATGTGGCGTTATCTCAGCGAGAATCGCTTCTGATCGTTAATCGCATGTCCGGTACGGGTATAGCCGTTTATGCGAATGTGTCTCCCCCGCTGAACCGGAGCGAGGGGTGTACGCAGGTGAGCAAGGCGCGGGCCGGTGTGCTGGCCGTATTCATAGGGATGGCCGCCGTCGGTGCCCTGCACCACGCCGATTCGACGGGCACGCGATCCGTGAGCCCCGCGCACGAGCGATCCGGTGATTCCACGGCCCAGCGGTCCACGGGTTCCGCAGGTTCCGCGGGTTCCGCGGCGGAGCGGTCCGTGACCTCCGCGGCCGGGCGTCCGGCGAACCCCGAGGCCAGGCATTTCGGCCGCCACGAGGTCGCGCCGATCGTCATCGCGCATCGCGGAGCCAGTGCCTTCCGGCCCGAGCACACGCTTCTCGCCTACACGGTCGCCATCTCGATGGGCGCCGACTACATCGAGCCCGACCTCGTCTCCACCAAGGACCACGTACTGGTCGCGCGGCACGAGAACGAGCTCTCGGCGACCACGGACATCGCCAGACATCCCGAGTTCGCCGACCGCATGACGTCCAAGGTCATCAACGGCGTCCGGCACACGGGCTGGTTCACCGAGGATTTCACCCTGGAGGAGCTGCGTACCCTCCGCGCCAGGGAACGCTTCCCCAGGGAACGGCGGGACAACACCGCGTACGACGGGATAGAGCGCATCCCGACGCTCGACGAGGTGATCCAGCTCGCGCAGAAACACGGGGTGGGCGTCTACGCCGAGACCAAGTTCCCCACCTACTTCGCCTCGATCGGGCTGCCGCTGGAGGAGCCGCTGCTGGAGACCCTCGCGCGGTACGGCTGGGACGACGAGCGGGACCCGGCGTTCATCCAGTCCTTCGAGGCCGGGAACCTCAGGCGGCTGCGCCCCCTCACGCGGCTGCGGCTCATCCAGTTCGTCGGCGCGACCGGCGCCCCGTACGACCTCGCGAGCACGGGTGACCCGCTCACCTACGACGACATGGTCACCCCGGAGGGGTTGCGGGAGGTCGCCAAGTACGTCGACGGCATCGGCCTGGTCACCAAGCGGATCGGTCCCGGCGATCCCGGGGGTCTCGACGGGAGATCGGTGTCGCCCGCCGAGCTCGTCAGGAACGCCCAGCGGGAGGGGCTCCTCGTCCACGCCACGACGGTTCGCAGGCTCGCCGCGCGGCTCCGGGCGAACCTCGGGGGCGACGCCTCCGGCGGGCGTGCCACCGAAGCGGTGAAGAGGTGGCTGAAGCGCCTGTACAGGCTCAATGTGGACGGAGTCATCGCCGACGACCCCGGTCTGGCGTGCGCCCTGCGGGACCGGCTGCGCGGCGGAGGCTGAGCGCCACCCCGGATGTCACCGGGACCGGCGCCGTGTCGCGCGGACGGTCACCCGGTCCCGGCGGCCCGGCGCCCCGGGGCTACCGTGGATCTGTGAACGGTTCATCTCCTTTCCGGGACGTCGATCCCGAGGTTCTCGCGATGCGGGCCTCCTCGTTCGGCAGCGAGGCGGAGGCGTACGCGCGGGAGCGGCCCGACTACCCCGACGACGCCGTGCTGTGGGCGCTGGAGCCGGTACGCGGGCGCGAGCCGCTGCGCGTCCTCGACCTGGCGGCGGGGACCGGGAAGCTGACCACCGTGCTGCTGCGCTACGTCGCCGACGTCGTCGCGGTGGAACCCGACCCGGCCATGCTCGGCGAGCTCCGCCGCCTGCTGCCCGGCGCCCGGACGATGGCGGGTACGGCGGAGGAGATCCCGCTGCCGGACGGGTCGGTCGACGCGGTCTTCGTCGGACAGGCACTGCACTGGTTCGACCTCGATCGGGCACTGCCCGAGATGGTGCGGGTGCTGGCCCCCGGCGGGGTGCTGGCGGGCCTGTGGAACCTCGACGACGACGAGGTTCCCTGGGTGAACGGCCTGAAGGAGGTCTCACGGAGCCCGGTGTCGTTCCGCCGGTGGCGGCCCGAGTCGATCCTCAGGGAGGGGCCGCTCTTCCCGGTGATCGAGTACGCCCGGTTCCCGCACAGCCAGCGCCGTACCGTGGAGTCGATGGTGGCGACGATCCGTACGCACTCGCACGTGCTGACCCTCTCCGAGGCCGAGCGGACCGTCCTCACGGACCGGGTCGCCGGTTACCTGCGCTCCACCCCCGAGACCGCGGGCGGCGAGTTCGATCTCCCGATCACGACCGCCACGGTCCGCGCCATCCGCCCGGCCTGAGGCGGTTCACGTGGAGCCGGTCTGAGCGAAACGGCCCGCGTGGGACCGGCTTGAGCTGAACGGGCCCGAGAAGAGCCGGTCCACGTGGGACCGGCCCGAGGGGGACCGGCCCGTGTGGAGGCGTCCCGCCAACCCGTCAACCGGCGCGCATGGCCGCCCGTACCCGGTCGAGGGTGATCGGCAGGTCGCGCTGCCGGAAACCGGTCGCGTGGAAGACGGCGTTGGCGATCGCCGCGGCGGTGCCGACGATCCCCACCTCGCCGATGCCCTTGACCCCGACCGGGTTGAGTTCGTCGTCCTGCTCGTCGATCCAGTGGGCCTCGATCCCGCGGACGTCGGCGTTCGCCGCGATGTGGTACCCGGCCAGGTCGTGGTTGACGAAGTCGCCGAACCGGGGATCCACCTCCAGGGCCTCGTGCAGGGCCATGGAGATCCCCATCGTCATGCCGCCGAGGAACTGCGAGCGCGCCGTCCTGGCGTTGACGATCCGTCCGGCCGCGAAGACCCCCAGCAGCCGCTCGACACGGACCTGCCCGGTGTCGACGTCCACCGTGACCTCGGCGAACTGCGCCCCGAACGAGTGGCGTGAGAGGCGCCTCCAGGCGGCGAGGTCCTCGGTGGTGTCCGCCCGCACCCCCAGCCCCTCCGGGGGGACCACCCCGGACCGCTCGTCGAGCTCCTTGACCAGCGCGCGGCACGCCTTGCTCACCGCCCAGCTCCACGAGGAGGTGCCCATGGAACCCCCGGCGAACGGCGCGGGACCGAAGACGCTGCGGCCCACCCTGACCGTGACCCGGTCCATCGGCACGCCGAGCTCGTCGGCGGCCACCTGGGTCAGCGCGGTGCGGGCCCCGGTGCCGATGTCGACCGCGGCGATCTCGACCACGAACCGGCCCGCGGGCTCGGCGTAGGCGGTCGCGGTGGAGGCCATGCTGAAGACGGGGTAGGTCGACGACGCGACACCGGTCCCGACGAGCCGGTGGCCGTCCTCGCGGACACCCGGCGTGGGGTCGCGCCCGGCCCAGCCGAAGCGCGCCGCCCCCTCGCGCAGGCAGGCGACCAGGTTGCGGCTGCTGAACGGGAGACCAGACTCGGGGTCGGCCGGAGGCTCGTTCACGATCCGCAGCTCGACGGGATCCATCCCGAGGGCGTACGCCAGCTCGTCCATCGCCGACTCCAGGGCGAACATCCCCGGGGCCTCGCCGGGGGCGCGCATCCACGAGGGGGTCGGCACGTCCAGCCGCAGCAGCCGGTGGGCGGTGTGGCTGTTGGGCGTCGCGTACATCATGCGGCTGGCCGCGACCGTCTGCTCGGTGTACTCGACGAGCTTGGAGCTCTGCTGGACCGCGTCGTGCCACACCGAGGTCAGCCTGCCGTCCCGCCCGGCCCCCAGGCGTACGCGCTGCACGGTGGGCGTCCGGTAGCTGACGAGCGCGAACATCTGCTGCCGGGTCATCGCCACCTTGACCGGCCGCCTGACGGCCCGGGCGGCGAGCGCGGCCAGCACGGTCGGCGGGCGCGGCACGGCCTTCGACCCGAAACCGCCGCCGACGTGGTCCGCGACGACGCTCACCGCGTTCTCGGGAAGGCCGAACAGCTCGGCGATCGCGGTCGCCGACATCCACGGCGCCTGGTCGGCGTTGTAGAGCGTCAGGTTCTCGCCCTCCCAGAACGCGATCGTGGCGTGCGGCTCCATCGGGCTGGCGTGCTGGGTCGAGGTCGTGTACACGGCGTCCACGCCGACCTGCGCCGACGTGAGGGCGCTCTCTGCGTCCCCCCAGTCGACCGTCCCCGCGAAGCCCGCGTTGGCCTTCCGTGGCGAGAAGACCCGAGGGTCGCCGGGATCCAGCACGACGTCGTGCTCCTCCCGCCCCCCGTCCTCCACCTCGTATTCCACGCGGACCGCCGACGCCGCCTCGCAGGCCGCCTCCAGGGTGCTCGCGACCACGGCGGCGACGATCTGCCCCCGGTAGGCGACGTCGGCCGACTGCAGGACGGCCAGCTCGGCGTCCTGCACGGGGCGCAGCCGGTAGACGTTGCCGCTGTCCAGCACGGCGATCACCCCCGGCATGGCCAGCGCGGCGGCGGCGTGGACGGCGCGCACCCGTCCCCTGACGATCGTGGACTGCACCGGCCAGGCGTAGACGGCTTCCGGTACGGGGTACTCGTACGCGTAGCGGGCCGCGCCGGTGACCTTGTCGCGTCCCTCGATCCTGGCCGGTGCCCCGCCCACCACCTTGTCGAGCGTGGTCATCCCCGCTCCTCCCGTGTGAAGTTCCCCGTGGACCCCGTGGACCCCGTGGACCCCGTGGACCCCGTGGGTCCCGTCGGTTTCGTGAGGTCGCGTACGCTCGCCGCGATCAGGTCCCCGGCGAGCCCGATCTTGAACTCGTTCCGAGGGAGGGGGCGCGCCGCCACGAACTCCGCCTCCGAGGCCGCCAGCAGCAGCGCCCTGGTCGGCCTGTGCCCGGCCAGCATCCCCTCGGCCTCCCGGGCCCGCCACGGCACGGGGGCCACCCCGCCCAGCGCCAGCCGGATCTCCCGCAGCGAACCGCCGGGCTCCGTCGCGACCACCGCCGCGACCGAGACCACCGCGAACGCGTAGGACCAGCGGTCGCGGATCTTGCGGTACAGCATGGCCGCGCCGTCCGGGGGCGGGGGCAGCTCGACCCCGGTGATCAGGTCGCCGGGCTCCAGCACCGTCTCCCGGTCCGGGGTGTCGCCGGGCAGCAGGTAGAAGCGGGAGAGCGGCACCGCCCGCTCGTCGCCTCCCGCGAGCCTGATGTGCACCACGGCGTCGAGGGCGGCCATCGCCACCGCCATGTCGGAGGGGTGGGTGGCCACGCACGCGGCGGAGGTGCCGATCACCCCCAGGTCGCGGTGGGCGCCGCCGATCGCCGAGCAGCCGGTACCCGGATCGCGCTTGTTGCACGGCTTGGTGACGTCCTGGAAGTACGGGCAGCGCGTGCGCTGCAGCAGGTTCCCGCCGGTGGTGGCCATCGACCGCAGCTGTCCCGAGGCCCCGGCCAGCACCGCCTGGGAGATCGCGGGGAAACGCTCCCTGATGCCCCGGTCGCCGGACAGGTCGCTGTTGCGGACCATCGCGCCGATGAGCACGCTCCCGTCGGCCCGGTGCTCGATCCGGTCGTACGGCAGCCGCGTGACGTCCACCAGCTTCGCCGGCCTGGCCACGCCGAGCTTCATCAGGTCCACGAGGTTGGTGCCGCCGGCCAGGAACATCGCGTCGGTGCCGTCGAGGAGGGCGGTGGCGGCGGCACCGGGGTCGGTGGCGCGCTCGTAGGTGAAGGGCCTCATCGCGTACCCCTGGGACCCCGCCCGGCGAGAACCGGCTCCTGGCCTTCCCCACCGGCCGCGTCGAGGACGGCTTCGACGATTCCGGCGTACGCCCCGCAGCGGCAGAGGTTGCCGCTCATCCGCTCGCGGACCTCCTCGGCGTCCAGGGTGACGCCCGAGGCGACGTCCTCGGTGACGTGGCTCGGCCAGCCCCGTCCCGCCTCGTCGAGCGCGCCGATGGCCGAGCAGATCTGGCCCGGTGTGCAGTAGCCGCACTGGAGGCCGTCGTGATCGAGGAACGCCCGCTGCACGGGGTGCAGGTCGTCCGTGCGGGTCAGGCCAGCCACCCCCTCGATGGTGACGATCTCCTGCCCGGCGGCCGTGACGGCGAGCGTCAGGCAACTGTTCACCCGGCGGCCGTCCAGCAGGACCGTGCACGCGCCGCACTGCCCGTGGTCGCACCCCTTCTTCGTCCCGGTGAGCCCGAGATGCTCCCGTAGCGCGTCCAGGAGGGTCACCCGGTTGTCCAGGGAGACGGAGTGGTCGGCACCGTTGATGCGCAGCGTGATATCGCTGCTGAACGCTTCGACTGCCATGTGTTTATCCTGTCAATTCCCTCATGAGGGGTGGATTTCCTCTTAATCTGAAAATCCAAAAGAAGCGGCAATCCTGCGGCTTCGAGAATCACGAGGGTGTTAAAGAGGCGCCAAGACCGGCCGGGGGCCGGGATCAGGGGGCTTCGGCGAGCAGGCGCCGCGCGGCGTCCAGGTCGGTGATCAGCACGTTGACCCACCCGCCCCGCAGGGCGGCCCTGATCGCGGGGTGTTTCCGCTCGCCACCGGCGACGGCCACCCGGTGCCCGACGGCGCGGAAGGCGTCGGCGCCTATCCCGACGACCCGCCGGTCGAAGGCCGAGCCGACCGGGTCGCCCCCGGCGTCGAAGAAGCGCAGGCACACGTCGCCGACGGCGCCCAGGGAGCGGAGCTCCTCCCGGTCGGCGCGGCCGAGCGGGGACGACTCCAGGCCTCCGATGCCGACCAGCACGACGGTCAGCTCCCGCCACTGCGCCGTCACCTCCGCGACGGCCGGGTCCCGCAGCAGCGCGTCGCGGGCCCCCGGCGTGGCGGCGACCCCGGGGGAGGGGACGAGGACGGGCCTGGCGCGGGTGACCTCGGCGAGACGGCCGATCAGCCGGGTGGCGTGGATCCGCGCCTCGGGGCCGTCCGGCCCTCCGGCGACCTGCACGACGCGGTCGGCGACCCGGGTGCTCCGGGGACGCATGAGGTCGACGGCCGCCAGCAGGGTCTCGCTCCAGGGGGAGACGCCGATGACGTCCCCGCCCCTGAAGGTGGTGTCGAAGTAGGAGGCGGCGGCCGGGGCCAGGGCGGGCACCACGTCGTCGCGGGCCCCGCGGGCGTCGACCACCACGGCGTCCCGCAGGGAGTAGCGGCGCTGGAGCTCCTCTTCGAGCTCGACGTGCACCCCCTCGGGGAGGACCACGAGGGTGCGGACGATGCCCCGGATGGCGGCCTCCTTGAGCAGGCGGGAGACGCGCGGCTGCGAGACGCGGAGAGCCTCGGCGATCTCGGGCTGCCGCATGCCCCGCTCGTGGTACATCCGGGCCACCTGTGCCAGCAGGCGCAGATGGTCGGTGGCCGCCGCGCGGCCGGAGCCCCGGACCCGTCCAGGCTCGGGGACGACCATGCACCGCCTCCTCGTCAGACACCCGCCATCCACCGCGACCGGGCGAAGCCTCACCCGTGGCCGGACACCGAGCGTACCGGCCCGGATCCCCTCCGTACCGGCGAGCGGGAACATGGGCGTCCGGCCGGGGTCAGCCGGGCCGCCTGCCCGCGGCCATCGCCGACACGGTGGCCCCGCGCCGCTGGAACCGCCGCTGCCCCTGGTCCAGCATCACGGCGAGCACGAGCACGGCCCCCTTGACGATGACCTGCCAGAACGTCGACACGCCCATGAGCATCAGGCCGTCGGAGAGGAAGCCGACGAAGAAGGCCCCGATGAGGGTGCCCCGTACCGTGCCGCGTCCCCCGCTCAGCGCGGCGCCGCCGAGGATCACCGCGGTGATCGCGTTGAGCTCGTACATCTCACCGGCCAGCGGGGTCGCCGAGGTCAGCTCGGAGGCGATGACGAGACCGGCGACCGCGGCGCAGGCACCGGAGATCACGTACACGGCCGTCTTGACGCGCTCGACCGGGACCCCGGAGAGCTCCGCGGCCCGCTCGTTGCCGCCCGCGGCGTACAGCCACCGCCCGAACGGCGTCCTGGTGAGCACCAGCGTGACGGCGACGGCGAGGAAGATCATGATCCAGATGGCCGTCGGGACGCCGAGCGGGCGCCCGTTGCCGAGGAGCTCGAAGCCGGTGTTGCCGAGCTCGGGGCTGCCGTTCAGGTTGGGGTAGGTCGAGCCGCCGGAGATCAGCAGCGCGACCCCCCGCGCCACGTACAGCATGCCGAACGTCGCGATGAACGGCGCCACGTTGAAGCGGGTGATGACGATGCCGTTCACCAGGCCGACGAGCATGCCGGCCGCGACGCAGAGCACGATCACGCCCCACACGGGCGGGTAGGCGACCGCGTCGGCGAACCCGAGGTCGAGACCCTCAAGTAACTCGCCCGCGACGACCCCGGAGAGCCCGATGATCGAGCCCACCGACAGGTCGATGCCGCCCTTGAGGATGACCAGCAGCATGCCGAGCGCGATCACCGCGTTGATCGCGACGTGCTTGGTCATCGTGACGAGGTTCGGCGGGGTGAGGAAGGTCTCCGACAGCAGGCCGAAGACCACGACCACGGCCGCGAGCGCGATGAGCGCCCGCAGCTCGAACAGGCTGTTCACCAGCGACAAGCGGCGTGCCTCGGCCACGGCCCCCTCCGGCGGGGAGTGGCCGGGCGACGCCGGTGCGGGGGACGTTTCCCGAGGTATCACCCCACCTCCTCCTCGCCGGTGCCGTCGGTGCCGTTGGTGTCGTCGGCGGTGCCGTCCGACACCCTCATCAGTTCCTCCCGGGTTATCGCGCCACGCCGGAACTCGCCGGCGAGGATCCCGTGGGTGAGCACCAGCAGCCGGTCGGGGACGCGCAGGGCCTCCTCGGCGTCCGACGTGGTGAAGACCACGGCCAGGCCGCGCTCCGCCCGGGCCGCCACGAGCTCGAAGATGTCCGCCCTGGCGCCGGTGCCGACGCCGCGCGAGGGCTCGTCCAGCAGGAGGACGCGGGGGGTGGTCAGCAGCGCCCTGCCGATGACCACCTTCTGCTGGTCGCCCTCGCTCAGTGACGCGACGGGCGCCTCCGTGCCGTCCCTCCCTACGGTGATGCCGGTGATCATCTGGTTGACGGCGTCCCGCTCGCGGCCTCGGGAGAGCAGCAGCCGCCGGACGAAGGCGCCCAGCCCGGCCAGGGAGAGGTTCTCCCCGACCGACATCGTCTGGACGAGGCCGTCGCGCCGCCGGTTCGCGGGGACCAGGACCAAGCCCCGGCCGATGCGGTCGCGGATCCCCGCGTGCCCCAGCGGGGTGCCGGAGAGCAGGATCTCGCCCGACTGCGCGGGGATCCGGCCGGCGAGCGCCTCCAGCAGCTCGGTGCGTCCCGAGCCCGTCAGGCCGTAGATCCCCACGATCTCGCCCTCCCTGACGGTCAGGGAGAGGTCGTCGATCGCGAGACGGCCGGGGTTGGCCGGGTCGGCCACCACGAGGCCGCGCAGGGCCAGCACCTCCTCCCCGGTGACCGGGACGTGGCGCGGGAACAGGTCGTCCTGGTCGCGGTCGGTCATCCGCTCCACGATCCACCGGACGCCGACGTCCCCGGCGTCCGCCGTGGCGACCAGCCGCCCGTCACGCAGGACGACGACGTCGTCGGCGATCCTCAGCGCCTCCTCCAGGTGCGCGGAGACGTAGACGACCGCCACCCCGTTCGCGGTCAGCTCCTTGAGGACCCGGAACAGGACCTCGATCTCCGGGGCGGTGAGCGCCGAGGTGGGCTCGTCCATGATCAGCACCCGGGCCTCCTGGAGGAGTGCCCGCGAGATCTCGACGATCTGCTGCTCGCCCGGCGTCAGGTCACCGACCAGCAGGTTGGGATCGAGATATTCCTCCAGGCTGTGCAGGATCGCCGCGGTGGTGGCCCGCTGGGACGAGCGGTCGATCACCCAGGGGCCGCCGCAGATCTCCCTGGCCAGGAACAGGTTGTCCTGGATGCTCAGGTTGGGGCAGAGGCTGAGCCCCTGGTGGACGATCGAGACCCCCCGGTCGGCGGCGTCGCGGGGCGACACGAACCTGACGGGCTCGCCGTCGAGCTCGACATGGCCGGTGGTGGGGTGCTCGATCCCGGAGAGGATCCTCATCAGGGCCGACTTTCCGGCTCCGTTCTCACCGAACAGCGCGGTCACCCGTCCGGCGGCGACGTCGAAGTCGACCCCCCTGAGGGCGGGGGTGTCCCCGTACACCTTGGTGACGTCGCGGGCGCTCAGGACGTTGACGGCCGGGTTCTTCACGAAATCTCCTTGATCGAGACCGGGGTGATGGTCACGACGGAGGGGGTGAGGAAGCTGAAGGCCCCGACGAAGGAGATCTTCTTGCCCCTCAGCCTCGGCGCGTCCAGGTGCTTGAGCAGCTTCTCCCGCATCTGGTCGTTCAGCGCGGTGGCGGCGTCGGCGTACTCCACCTGGTCGAGGAACTGCTCAAAGGTGATGAACCCCACCGAGTCCCGCAGTGCCGTGCCGTTGATGACCGGGCCGACCTGCAGCGACACCCGGGTGCCGGGGGGCAGCCAGGGCGCGGTCACGGGCATCAGCCCCGACCTCACCGCCCCGGCCGTTCCGGTGCCCTTGACCGCGAAGGCGTAGGGGCCGTTGCCCTGCCGGATGCCGTACTGCTTCCCGGCCCCCTCCATGTCGGCGTTCATGGCCTTCACCAGTACGGGCAGCTCGACGGCCTTCCTCTCGATCGCGGGCACGACCTTGTCCTGGTACGTCCGCGCCCCGTACGCGGCCGGGTCGAACCGCCGGGGACCCGACGCCGCGACCGACTCCGCCGAGCGGTACCGGGTGCTGAGCCCGATGGCCGCCAGGAGGGCCACCGCGAGGGCGACGGCGATCCATCTCGCCGGGATCCGCCGGCGGGGCACCTGCCCGCCACGCGCCTGCGATGTGACCGGCGTGCTCATCTCAATCCTTCCGGTGGGGAAATCTCGGGGGAGACCGCCGGTCCGTCCGCGGGGAGAGAGTCCCGGGAGGGGCTCGCGGCCGGACGGGGCGAGGGCGTGCGGGCCGATGATCACCATGTCCGTATCGACGAAATATTTCAGCAACCCATGTGGATATTCGGAGCGTCCGAATTGGACCCACCGAGGTTCCAGCCTGCCCGATGGGACTCCATGGATGGTGATCTTCAGACCCGTTATCACCAGTCTTGACCTGGTTTTTTCTCTATATCCAGGCTCTGATTGCCGATACCCGATCACCGGTTCGCCGGTCGGCCGGGGGCGCGGCGGGCCCTCCGATCCGGCCCCGGGAGGCCGGTCCGTCCCGTCCGGCGTCCGGCTGGAGCCCACCCGACCTCCCCACCGGGCGCTTTACCGATGTACGGTGTCGTTTGCTGTGGGATAGATGGGAATTTGTGTCCGTTTAGCCGACTCGCTCGCGTGTCCCGGTCTCTGTTCGTAGGATCTATGCCGAACCTTGACCACAATCTGTAAGCCTCGGCGGCCGGTGTGCCGATCGATCAACCCGGAACGAGGAGAAACTGTGCTGAAGTCCAAGACGCGGCTGCGCGTCGCGGTCAAGACAGCCGTGATCGCTACGGCGGGCGCAGGCATCTTCGGTGCGTTCCCCGCGATCGCCTCCATTTACGCCGCTCCCAAGCCGGTCGCCTACACCTGCACGCTCGCCGGCGCGGTGTCGCCGTCGGCGACGTACACGTTCCAGATGGACCTCACCGGCCCGACGGCGGGGGTGACGAACTCCCCCCTCGTGGCGACCTGGAAGATCGGCGCGCCGGTCGCCTCTCCCACGCTTCCCTCCCTCACCCCGTCCGCGTCCGTCGCGGCGAGCGCGAGCCTCGTCGCCGACGCGGAACTGCAGATCAACGCGAGTCCTTCGAGCGTCCTGGCGAGCCCCAGCGCGCTCCACCAGGTCCTGATCACCGCCGCCCCCCCGATCGCCGGGCAGCCGATCACCGCGCCTCCCCTGGTCGTCACGGTGACCCCCCTCGCGACCGGGGTCGTCGCCTTCCAGCCCGACGCGTTCACCCTGCTCCTGGCGACCGGCGCGGGGACGGGCGCCGCGGGCGAGTCCGAACTCCTCGACTGCACCCTTCCCGACCCCGCCCAGGCCTCCGCCGCCGCGCTGCGGGTGACCGTGGGAACGGGCACGCCCAGCCAGTCGAACAGCCCGTCGCCGTCGGCCTCGCCCTCGGCGACCCCGACCGACTCGGCCACCACGACCCCCACGCCGACCCTCACCGTCACCCGGACCAAGACCGCCCCCTCGACGCCCGACCCCAACCCCGACGAGCAGATCGACGAGACCCCCAAGGGCGCGGCCTCCACGGGTGGCGGCGGTGACGCCGGGCCCGACGCTCGGATGATCATGTTCAGCGGTGCGCTGATGGTGGCGCTCGCCGGGATCGGCGGGCTCATGCTGCGGCGTCGCACCGCCGGTCGCGGCTGATCGGGGTGGCCGGATGACCACCCCACCCCCGGGCGGCTGGCCGCCTCCCGGGCCTCCCCAGGGGCCGGTGCCCCACTACCGGCCGGTCCCGGTCCAGCCGCCGTACCCGCAGCAGGGCCACCACCAGCAGCCGTACGGCGGGCCGTACGAGCAGCAGTGGCCGCCGGGGCAGGAGCCTCTCGGCGGCGGCCGGATGATGCGGTCGGTGCTCATCCTGGCGGGGATCGCCGGGGTGGTCACGGTGCTGGTGGGCCTGCTCTACATGCTGGCCGCGCCCGAGGAGTACGGCCTGGCCGACCAGCGCACCACGCTGCCGCCCCGGGACCTGGCGGCCGCGGCACCGGCGAACCCCTACTTCCAGGCACCCCCGACCGTGCCGCCGCCGCTGCCCAGCCTGCCCGCGGCCCCGGCCATGCAGCCCTCGTCCCCGGTACGCCTGGTCATCCCGAGGCTCGGGGTCAGCGCGCCGGTCAGGTCCGTCGGGCTCGACAGGAAGGGCGCCATCGAGGTGCCGCCGGTCGGCAACCCGAACCTGGTCGGCTGGTACCGCTCGGGACCCACCCCCGGCGAGGCGGGCCCCGCGATCATGCTCGGGCACAAGGACACCCGCTCGGGGACCGCGGTGTTCAGCCGCCTCGACGAGATCCGCAACGGCGACGTCATCGAGGTGCACCGCAAGGACGGGATCATCGCCGTCTACACCGTCGGCGGGCTGGAGCAGGCGGACAAGTCGGTCTTCCCAACCCAGCGGGTGTACGGCAGGTCGCCGACCCCGCAGCTGCACCTGATCACGTGCGGCGGCGTCTACAACCGCGCGACCGGCCACTACACCGACAACGTCATCGCCTACGCGACCATGACGAGCACCAAGAAGGCCTGAGCGGCACCGCTTTTCCACGATTTTTCGCGATTTTTCGTGAAAAGCGCGATCATCCTCGCCGTCGCGCGGGCGGCTCCCTCCAGGGCGCGGACAAAGGTTCTGTTGTAACCTCCTACTAACCGAACATTGCTCGGTTTCGCAGGCAGCTCGGTTCCGCAAGCAGGAGGCACTGTGGCAGAGGCGTACATCGTCGGGGCGGTCCGCACCCCCGTCGGCAAGAAGAAGGGCGGTCTGTCCACCGTCCACCCCACCGACCTGGCCGCGCACACCCTCGGCGCGCTCATCGAGCGTACGGGCGTCGACCCGGCCGCGGTCGAAGACGTGATCATGGGCTGTGTCATGCAGTTCGGCCCGCAGAGCATGGACATCGCGCGCAACGCGTGGCTGTCGGCGGGCCTCCCGGAGAACGTCGCCGGGGTGACCATCGACCGCCAGTGCGGCTCCTCCCAGCAGTCGATCCACTTCGCGGCCCAGGGCGTGCTCTCCGGCACCCAGGACCTCGTCGTGGCCGCCGGAGTGGAATCCATGAGCATCGTCCCCATGGGGTCGAGCATCACCACCGCCCTGGAGAAGGGCATGCCCTTCCCCTTCGGGGAGAAGTGGGTGGAACGGTACGGAAAGCAGGAGATCTCCCAGTTCCGCGGCGCGGAACTCATGTGCCAGAAGTGGGGCCTCAAGCGCGAGGAGCTGGAGCTGTTCGCGTACGAGAGCCACCAGCGGGCCTCGAAGGCCGTCGCGAACGGCTACTTCAGGGACCAGATCGCCCCGATCAACGGTGTCGAGGACGACGAGGGCCCGCGCCCGGACACCACGCTGGAGAAGATGGCGTCGCTGAAGACGCTGAAGGAGGACGGCATGATCACAGCCGCCACCTCCTCGCAGATCTCCGACGGCTCGGGAGCGCTCCTGATCGCCTCCGAGCAGGCCGTCCGCGACCACAACCTGACCCCCAGGGCGCGCGTCGTCACCCTGGCGCTCACCGGCGACGACCCGGTCTACATGCTGACCGCGCCGATCCCGGCGACGCGGAAGGCCCTGAAGAGGGCGGGCCTGTCCATCGAGGACATCGACGTCACCGAGATCAACGAGGCGTTCGCCCCCGTCCCGCTGGCCTGGATCAACGACCTGGGCGCCGACCCGGCCAAGGTCAACCCGAACGGCGGCGCGATCGCCCTGGGCCACCCGCTGGGCGGCACCGGCGCGATCCTGATGACCAAGCTCCTGCACGAGCTGGAGCGGACCGGCGGGCGGTACGGGCTGCAGACGATGTGCGAGGGCGGCGGCCAGGCCAACGTCACGATCATCGAGCGTCTGTGACACCGGTGGCCTGAGGTGTTCACGGGGGTGGAAAACCCCGGGCCCCGAGCCCCGGCCCTGGACTTCCAGGGCCGGGGCTTTCGCTGAGGCGGGTCAGCGACCGCCCTTGCCGGGGATCCGGCGCGGCTGCTGGGTCGGCCTCATCGGCATCGGGGGCATCGGCACGTGCCGGGGCGCGGCGGGCACGACGTGCTCGGGAAGCGGGGTGCGGGGCTTGGCGGGCTTGGCCGTCGTGGACTTCCCGCCACGCTTCTGAGCGGACTTCTGGGCAATGTGAATTCGCATATGGGACTCCTTGAGGAATGTGACGACGCGGCGCGATCCCGGGTCGGAAAACTCAGCTGCCGCGTCAGACGAACGGGGCCAGAGGGCTGAGTGCGGGCGGATCAGCGAGGGCTGATCGACGCCGGCTCTTAGGAGTTAATCCACATGTGGACGAACCTACGGCGCCCCCGCGACGGCGCGCAACCCATTTATCCGCCACCGCCACCGGCCCCCGTCGGCCCGCCGAGCCCGGTGCTGACCACCTGGCGAAACAGCCGATCCCATCCGGACCCGGGCGGTGAACGGGCTCGGGTGGGTGAGCAGGCTCAGGTGGTGAAGGGGTCCAGAAGGACTTCAGACGGCGAAGGGCTCAGGCGGCGAAACCGGCCGGTCCCGCCGGGGCCGGACGCTCGGGGAGCTCGACGTGCACGCGGGTGCCCTCCCCGGGAACCGAGGTGATCCAGCAGCCGCCGCCGTGCGCGTCGGTGATCGCCTTGACGATCGACAGCCCCAGCCCGGCGCCGTCGGGCAGCCGTTCCCCGCCCCGGTGGAAGCGGTCGAAGGCCCTGTCCACCTGCTCGGCGGACATCCCCGGGCCGTCGTCGGAGACCTCGATCAGCGCGCCGCCGTGTGGCCGCCGCGTGACCCGTACGGTGGCCGTGGTCCCGGCGGGCGTGTGCGCCCGTACGTTCGCCAGGAGGTTGACCAGGACCTGCCGGATCCTGGCCTCGTCGGCGACGACGGTCAGCGACTCCGGGGCGTCGACGACGATCAGCGAGTCCGGTTCGATGGCCGTGCAGTCCGCGCTCACGTCGCGCGCCACCGAGGCCAGGTCGGTCTCCGCGGGCTGGAGCCCGGCGTTCCTGTCCAGGCGGGCGAGGTCGAGCATCTGGCTGACGAGATCACCCATCCGGGTGGCCTCGTCCTCGATCCTGCCCATGATCCTGGGCAGGTCCTCGGCGCGCAGCGCCCCGGTCCGGTAGAGCTCGGCGTACCCCCGGATGGTGGACAGCGGGGTCCGCAGCTCGTGCGAGGCGTCCGCGGCGAAGCGGCGGACGCGTTCCTCCGACGCCCACCGGTCCCTGAAGGCGCCCGCGATCCGGTCGAGCAGCAGGTTTATGGCCGTGCCGATCCGCCCGACCTCCGAGGGCCCCTCGGGCATGCGGACCGACAGGTCGCCCTCCCCGGCCATGTGGTACGCCGCCCCGGCGATCCTGGCCAGCGGCGACAGGCCCCTGGTGATCAGGGCGCGGCCCGCGAGCGCCAGCACCAGGATCAGCGCGCCGCCGGTGAGCAGCTCGGCGATGACGAGCTGCCGGATCGGGGCCTCGACGGACTCCAGCGGGACGGCGACGACCACCAGCCGGTTGCCCTGCCTCGCCTCGGCCACCCGCGCGATCATGCTCTGGTCGCCCTCCGCGTCGAGGGAGAACGCCTCCCCGCTCTCGGCCTGGGCCCTCAGCCGGGCGACACCGAGCCCCTCCACCAGCCCCGGTACGGTCGTGGCGGCGGGCGCGTCCCCGTTGACGAGCCTGGCCCGGCCCGTGTTGAGGTTCAGCACGGCGACGGCGTAGGTGGACCCGGTCAGGGTCTGCGCGAGCTGGCCGCCGGGGGCGGCGACGATCCGCTTGGCGGCGGTCGTGGTGGCCGCCCGCAGCTGCCCGTCGAGCCTCTCCATCAGGTGCCCGCGCAGGACGAGGACGCTCACGATGGACAGCATCACCAGCAGGACCGTGCTCACCGCGAGCAGGCCCGCGAGCAGCCGTGCCCTGAGCGACATCAGGTGCCCTGGGGCGGGCGCAGCGCGTAACCGACCCCGCGCTGGGTGTGGATCAGCGGCGGGCCGAGCGGGTCGAGCTTGCGGCGCAGGTAGGAGATGTACGTCTCGACGACCTGTGACGAACCCCCGTAGCCCCAGACGTGTTCCAGCAGCTGGCGCTTCGTCAGGACCAGGCCGGGGTGTTCCATCAGGAAGGCGAGCAGCCGGAACTCGGTGGGGGAGAGGTCCAGCGCGACCCCGGCCCGCCGCGCCTCCCAGCGTGACTCGTCCAGCTCCAGGTCCGCGACCCGTAGCGTCCCGCCCGGGGCGTCGGAGACGGCCGTCCTGCGGAGCACCGCCCGCACGCGGGCGACGAGGGCCTCGACGGAGAAGGGCTTGGTGACGTAGTCGTCGCCGCCCAGGGTGAGGCCGCGCACGGTGTCGGTGGAGGTGTCCCTGGCCGTCAGGAAGATCACCGGGGTGTGCAGGCCCGCGCCCCTGATCCTGCGGCACACCTCGAAACCGTCGACGTCGGGGAGCATCACGTCGAGCACGATCAGCGCGGGGGGATCGCCCTCCACCGCGGCGAGGGCCTCCCCGCCGGTCGCCACGCCCGTCACCCCGAAGCCGTGGAAGCGCAGGGCGACCTCGACGATGTCACGGATGTTGGGGTCGTCCTCGACGACGAGGATGGTGCGCTCATTCATGGAGGCCCCATTCTTGCCTACTAATCCGTGCTTCGTACCAGTTCGTAGCTGTTAATCCTTAATGGGAGGCCGCCGCGAAGCGGTGGAATTCCGGCGCATCTCGGTGATCCCACCGCTTCACGGTCAGCTTCCGCCGGGCCTCCGGGTGGCCGGTCAGCTCCCCGGGGTGGTGGCCGGCGGGTCCAGGAGGGCGCGGTTACGCGGTACGAACACCGCGGCGGCCGTCGGGTCGGTCGAGGTGGGGACGCCGATCACGAACACCCCGTCGCCGACGACCAGCTTGGTGAGGTCGGCGCGGACGCCGAGCCTGCGGATCCTCGTGGAGGTGTCGAGGTTCCAGTTCCAGACGAGACCGTCCTTGCTCTTGACGGTCAGCTTGTTCTCGCCCTTGGCGGTGATCACACCCCGCTGCCAGGTGTAGTCGATGAACGACTTCTTGTCCCTGACGGTGGCCCGTCCGTGGACGCCGACCACCCACAGGCTGTAGTGGGAGCGCAGCCTCGGCCCGTGAAGCGTGGAGTCGGCCTTGAGCAGCTGGTCGGCGATGGCGGTCACGCCGGTCGGCACCGGGGCGGTCGTGTCGGTCGCCCAGGCGGTGGAACCGGTCAGCATGATCGACGCCGTAATGGCCGCGGCGCCGAGTGCCAGTTTCCTCTTCATGGTGGTCCTTCCGGGAACGCCTCCCGAGGGGGAGACGTCGATCAGGCAATCGTCCCGGCCTGTGATCTTTTGAGGAGGATCCTGGGAATTCCATGAGAGCACCGAAGAAACACGGGGAGAGCACGGAAAAGCCGCGCGCGGTGCCGCTCCCGGAAGGCCGGGAACGACACCGCGCGGAGGTTTTTCTCGGGGCGGGCTACTTGGGCACGCGGGCGACGCAGAAGACGGTCTGCCCGAACGGCGGGCGGACGAAGCGCTCGATGAGGCGGGTCAGCGGCACCACCGTACGGTCGTAGATCTTGACCAGGCGGGGGTCGGGGTAGCCGACGCCCCCGCGGCGGACGGCGGCCCACCAGGCGATGCCGCCCAGGAAGTTGATCGGCTTGAGCACGTCGATGTCCAGGCCCGCCTTGGAGACCGTGCTGCGCAGGGTGGCGGGGGTGTAGCGGGTGACGTGGCCGACCTTGCGGTCGAAGTCTCCGTACAGCTGCATGTAGCCGGGCACCCAGATGACGATCCGGCCGCCGGGGAGGGTGACCCTGGCGAGCGAGCGCAGGGCCTCGACGTCGTCCTCGATGTGCTCCAGGACGTTCATCATCACGACGGTGTCGACCTTCTCACCGATCGGGATCTCGGTCGGCAGGCCGAACTGGAGCACGTCGATGTCGTCGCGCCCCTCGAAGCGCTTCTCCAGCTGCTCCACGCAGTAGGGGTCGAAGTCGCTGACCACCAGCCGGTCGAGACGGGGCAGGAAGGACTCGGCGAAGTGGCCGAGCCCGGAGCCGATCTCCAGCATGGACCGGCCCACGTGCGGGGCGACCATGTCGAGCTCGTACTGCCGGTAGTTCTTGGCCTCGTCCCCACCAAGGTGGTTCTCCAGGGCCTCGTCACCGGCCGCGGGTTGCACTACGCGGTCATACCCAGACATGCGGTTCCGTCCAGCTCGCTTACGGAAAGGCCGGGGCGAGGCCACGGCCAGGGACAGCCAGAGTCTAGTGGCGCTTCCCTCGCGGCGGCCCCTCAAACGCCCCACGGCCGGTGTCTTCGCCCCGCGACGGGCACGGGCGGCCCCCGCGCCGGACCCCGATTACCGGCTCCGCCGAATCAGCCATAAAGCACCAGCATTTCCACGCCTCACGCCGTATGGAGGAAGTTCGACCTCGACCCGGCGGTGAGATTTGCACCGGAGGACAAGGAAACCCCCCTGGGGAATGGCGGTCCGGCCGGTTCGTGATTTGGAAAGGGTGCGATTCCCGGGGAGTGGAGAAAAGGAGCACGAATCGATGGAACAGACCCGATGGTGGCGCGGGAACCTCCCCGCGGAGACGAACGGCTTCATCGGCAGGGAGGGCGAGGTACGGCGGCTGCTGAAGCTCCTGGCCGACACACCGCTGACCACGGTCACCGGTGTCGGCGGCATCGGCAAGTCACGAATCGCGGTCAAAGCCGCACGGAACTGGCAGGAGCGCTACCCGGACGGCACCTGGCTGGTGGAGCTCTCCGGCGAGCGCGACGGCGAGCTGCTCGCCCACACGGTCGCGGCCGTCCTCGGCCTCACCGAGCGGTCCGCGCGGTCGCAGACGGAGACGCTCGTCGAGTTCCTCGCGAGCAGGAGGCTCCTGCTGATCCTCGACGCCTGCGAGCACCTCCTGCCCGCCTGCCGGGGCCTCGTCGCGGAGATCCTGGCGGCGGCACCCGGCGTACGGATCATCGCGACCTCCCGCCGGCCGCTCGGCCTGCCGCAGGAGGCGCTGCTCCCCGTCGAGCCCTTCGAGACACCCCGGTGGGCGGAGAGCCCGGGGGAGGACGACGCGCTGCGGCTCTTCCTCGACCGGGCCGGGATCGCAGTGCCCGGCCCGGAGACGACCGAGGCCGGTATGGCGGCCTCGGCCAGGATCTGCCGGAGGCTGGACGGCGTACCCCTCGCCGTCGAGCTGGCCGCCGGATGGCTGGGCTCCCTGCCGGTGGAACGGCTCGCCGACCACCTGGAGAAACACTTCGAGGTGCCCCGCGGCCTGGTGCCGATCCCCCGCCACCGGATCGTGCGCGCCGCGATCAGCTGGAGCCACGCGCTGTGCGACCCGGGGGAACGCCTGCTCTGGGCCAGGCTCTCGGTTTTCGCGGGGGGCTTCGACACGGCCGCCGCCGAGTGGGTGTGCGGCGACGACCGGCTGGACGACGTGCCGGGCCTGCTGGAGAGCCTGGCGAAGCGGTTCCTGCTGGTCCGGGTGCCCGGCGGCTACCGGCAGCCCGCCACGGTCAGGGAGTACGGCAGGGAGCGGCTCGCCCTGCTCGGCGACGAGGCCAGGCTGGCGCAGCGGCACCGCTACCACTACCTCGACCTGGCACGCAGGGCCGAGGCCGACTGGTACGGCCCCGGGCAGGAGGAGTGGGCGGCCAGGCTCGCCTTCTCCATGACCGACCTCCGCCTCGCCCTCGACCCCGCCTCCCCGACGTCCGTCGAACTCGCCGGAACGCTCTGGATCCTCTGGTTCTGCCTGGGCCGGCTGAACGAGGGCCGCCACCACATGGGGCGGGCGATCGAGGCGGCCCCCGTCACCGACCCCGGGCTGCCCCGGCTCCTGTGGGCCGACGGCTGCGTGGCCATCGCCCAGGGAGAGCTGGAGGTGGGCCGCCGCCGGGCGGAGGAGGCGCTGTCCGCGGCCCTCGACTGGGGCGACTACGCGGCGGCCGGGCACGCCCAGCTCCGGCTGGCCAGCAGCTCCCTGTGCTCCGGCGCCCTGGAGGACGTCGAACCCCGCGTCGAGCGCGTCCGCGAGTACTTCCGCCGCGCCGAGGCCGCCACCGTCAGCGAGCCCCTCGCTCTGGTGACCGCGGCCATGGCGGTCACCTGGCGCGGCGAGTTCGACCGGGCCGTCTCCGTGCTCAAGGAGGTGCAGCGGCTCTGCGACGCGCGCGGCGAGCGCTGGGCCCGCGCCTGCGGCGACTACGTCCTGTCCATCGCCCAGCTGGGCCTCGGCCGGGTGGCCGAGGCCGCGGAGGCCGCCCGCCAGTCGCTCGACGTCAAGTGGCGCCTGCGCGACGCCACCGGCGTCGCGCAGGCGGTCGACCAGCTCGCGGTGATCGCCGCGGTCGAGGGCGACGGCCGCCGCACGGCCAGGCTCCAGGGGGCGGGGGTACGGCTGTGGGCCACCTTCGGGCTCCAGGGCTGCCGCTCGGAGGGCATGTCCGAGCCGAGGACCGTCGCCGAACGGACGGCCAGGCAACTGCTCGGCGACGAGACCTACGACGCGGCGTTCGCAGAGGGCTACGAGGCCGACCCGGACGCGGCGGTCGCCTACGCCCTCCACTGAGCCTTCGGCTCCTACGGAAGGCCCCCAACCCCCATCGAAGGTATTCGCCCTGGCCCTCACTGAAAGCCCCCGGCTCTCACCGAAGCACTCGCTGCTGAAGGCACCCGCCCCGGCGCCCACCAAGGGTGCCCATCCCCGGCTCTCGCCCGAGTCCCTCACTCGGGCATCCCGCCCGCCTCCCTCTTCCTTCCGGGCTCCACGTCTTCCGGACTCCGGACCACGCGTCCGCATCCCCTGACGGGGACACACCGGTGAGAATCCCGGTCACGCTCGCGGACGAGGGCTTCCGCAAAAGGCTCGTATGCGGTGGAATCTCTCACGACATCCGCGAAGGAGCCCCCAACGGACGACGAGGAGGCGATCACCCGATCGCTCGCCGGTGACCTGGACGCCTATGAGGTGCTGGTCGCCCGCTACAGCGTGCTCGCGCACCGCACCGCGGCCATGCTCGGGGCCGCCGACGAGGCCGAGGACGTGGTCCAGGAGGCGTTCGTCAAGGCGTACCGCCACCTGGCCTCCTTCCGCAGGGACGCGCACTTCCGCCCCTGGCTGCTGCGGATCGTGGCCAACGAGACGCACAACCTGACCCGCTCCCGTGGACGCCGGGACAGGCTGACCATGCGGCTCACCGAGGCCGTTCCCACGCCGGGCGAGGGGCCCGAGGAGGCGGCGGTCGCGACCGACCAGAGGGCGCGGCTCCTCGACGCGGTGCGTACGCTTCCCGAACGGGAACGCGAGACCGTGGTCTGCCGGTACTTCCTGCAACTGTCGGAGGCCGAGACCGCCCAGGTGCTCGACCTTCCCGTCGGCACCGTCAAGTCGCGGACCTCCCGCGGCCTGGCCCGTCTGCGCGAGGAGGTGGCCCGTGACCGCACCTGACGACCTCGAAGCCCGGCTCCTCGCCCTCGGCGAATCCCTCGACGTCCCGTCCCCGCCTCCCGCCGACGTCGCGCGGGCCGTACGGGCCCGTCTCGAACCACAACCCGCCCCCGAAAGTCCCGCGCCCGGGACGCGCGCCCCCGAGGCGCCCGCCGTCCCCGGCGGTCCCGGAGCGCTCCGGCGCGCGTGGGAGGCGCTGCGGGACGGCGGGCGGGCACGACGGCGGGCGGTGGTCGCCGCCGTCGCGATCCTCGTCGCCCTGTTCCTGGGGGCGACACCCGCGGGAAGGGCGGCGGTCGCGGAGATCCTGCGCTTCGCGGGGGTCGAGCTCAGGATCGGCGCCCCCGGACCGCTGCCGTCGGGGGTGCCCCGGCCGCTGCCCGGCGAGCGGCGCGTCACCCTGGAACAGGCACGGGAACAGGTGGCGTTCCCGATCTCCGTCCCGGCCGCGCTCGGTGATCCCACCGAGGTCAGGGTGAGCGACGGCGGCAGGGTGGTGTCGCTGTTCTGGCCCGGTCTCAGGCTGGACGAGTACGACGGCAGCCTTCAGCTCGTCTTCCGCAAGGACCTGGGCCCGCCCTGGCCGGACGAGACCGCCGTGGGCGCCGCGAAGGCGCAGTGGATCCCGGTCCATCATGGTCTGACCTACCTGCCCAGGGGCGGCGGCGAGGCCGCGGTACGCCCCCGCCCGGCCGGGCCCACCCTCATCTGGCAGCGGGGACAGGTCGGCCTGCGCCTGGAGGGCCTCGGCGAGCTCAGCCGCGCCCTGGAGATCGCCCGCTCGGTCCGCTGACACCGGCCGGGCCCGGTGACGGCCGGGCCATCGCACGGAGTGCCGGACCGGGAGTCGGAACCCGGACCCGGTCCCGGAGTCTCTAGTCCGCCGACGCCAGCCAGTCGTCGATCCCCCGGAGGAGCTTCTTGCGCACGTCCTCCGGGGCCGCCGACGCCCGTACCGACTGGCGGGCCAGCTCGGCCAGCTCCGGGTCGGAGAAGCCGTACACCTGCCTGGCGAGCTCGTACTGGGGCAGCAGCCTGGCGCCGAACAGCAGCGGGTCGTCGGCGCCCAGCGCGATCGGCACCCCGGCCTCGAACAGGCGCCGCAGCGGTACGTCCTCGGCGCGCTCGGCCACCCCGAGGCCGACGTTGGACGTCGGGCAGATCTCGCACGTGATCCCCCGCGCCGCGAGGCGCTCCATGAGCCTCGGCGACTCGGCCGCCCGCACCCCGTGCCCGACCCGGTCGGCGTCCAGCACGTCGACGCACTCGGCCACGCTGGCCGCGCCCAGCAGTTCCCCGCCGTGCGGCACGGCCAGCAGCCCGGCACGCTTGGCCAGCCGGAAGGCCCCGTCGAAGTCGCGGGCCCGGCCGCGCCGCTCGTCGTTGGAGAGCCCGAACCCGACCACCCCCTGGTCCATGTAGTGCGTGGCGAGGCGGGCGAGGGTCTTGGCGTCGAGAGGGTGGCGGGTACGGTTGGCGGCCACCACGACGGCGATCCCTATCCCCGCGTGGTCCGCCGCCCTGCGCGTCGCGTCGAGCATCAGCTCCATGGCCGAGGTGAGCCCGCCGAACTTCGACGCGTACCCGGACGGGTCGATCTGGATCTCCAGCCAGCCCGATCCCTCGGCGGCCTCGTCCTCGGCAGCCTCGCGCAGCAGCCGGTAGACGTCGCTCTCCCGCTGCAGCACCGAGCGCGCGATGTCGTACAGCCGCTGGAAGCGGAACCAGCCCCGCTCGTCGGTCGCGCGCAGCTGGGGCGGCCAGTCTTCCTCAAGCGCGTCGGGAAGGTGTGACCCGTGCTCGCGGGCGAGCTCGACGAGGGTCGAGTGCCGCATGGAGCCGGTGAAGTGCAGGTGCAGGTGAGCCTTGGGCAGTTCGCTGAGGGGACGTGGCATTTCAATATGGTGCCGTACCTTCGGTGGCGCCGATCGACGGCCCCGGTGTTTTTGGTCTCAACCTGACGGTCCGTTCGCGCGTTGGGGAGGGCGAAAGGGGACCTCGCTGATGACGGAAGAAGACGAGGCGGCCTTCGACGAGTTCCTGGCCGCACGGAGTACGGCGTTGCTGCGCACCGCGATCCTGGTCTGCGGCGCGTCGTCGCACGACGCCGAGGACCTGGTCCAGAACGCCCTGGAGAAGATCTATCGGCACTGGAGCCGTGTCCGGCACGACAACCCCGGGTCCTACGCCCGCAGGATCGTGGTCAACGCCGCGATCAGCGCCTCCCGGCGCCGCAGGGTGATCAGGGAGATCACCTTCGCCCGCCTTCCCGACACCCCGGCCGACGGGCCGGACGTGGAACTGCGGGACACGCTGCTGGCGGAACTGCGCAGGCTGCCCGCGCGGATGCGCGCGGTGCTGGTGCTGCGCTACTGGGAGGACCTGTCGGAGACCGAGACCGCCGCGCTGATGGGCTGCTCGGCGGGGACCGTGAAGAGCCAGGCCGCGCGGGGGCTGGCCAGGATCCGCGAGCGAATGGGCACACTGGAAGGAGTGCTGGGATGAGGCTGGAACAGGAACTGTCCGAGGCCATGGAGGGGTACGTCGAGAGCGTGCGGGCCCCCTCCACGATGGGCGCGGCGATCCGCCGCCGCCACCGCGTCCGGCGGCTCCGGGTCCGTACCGCGGGCGCCGCCCTGGTCACCGCCGCCGTCGCCGCGGCCGTGCCCTCGTACGTGGCGTTGAACGCGGGCCCGCCCGTGCAGGGCCCGGCGGCCTCGGCGGCGCGGCAGGGCTCCGACGCCAGGGCCGGGGTCCTCCCGAGGGTGAAGGTGCCGCCCGTCCTCAAGCTGACCGTGGCCGAGGCCAGGGCGGTCCTGGAGGAGGCGCGGTTCGCGGTGACCGTCGAGGGGGGCACGGAGGGCGAGAGCCTGGTGGTCGAGCAGGTTCCGGGGCCGGGGGAGAGCGCCGCCCAGGGATCCGCGGTGAGGCTGGTGGCGACCGGCATGTCCGCCTCGCCCGGAGAAGGGCTGTCGTGGGCCCCCGTACCGCAGGAGCTCGGTGACCTGGGAGACGGGCGCGCGTTCGGCGGTGTCAGGTTCGGCTACCTGCCCGAGGGGCTCGTATGGGGGAAATGGTCGCTGAAGAATCGTTTCGGCACGCCCAGCTACTCCACCTCGTGGCAGCGGTCCGGCTCGCCCAGGGGCTACGGCTACGACATCCAGGTCATCGTCTTCAGGGGCGACGCCGCCGCGCAGAGGGCCAAGCGGATGAAGGACTACGGCAGCCAGGGCGCCGAGTCGTTCAAGGTCGGCGGCCGGAACGCCTATCTCGCCCGGATGGAGGCCGGCCAGATCAAGGGGGGACGCATACTCACGCTCGTCTGGGCGGAGCGCAAGGATCTCGTCATCGAGCTCATGATGAGCCCGGTCTACGAGAAGGAGCTCGGTGACAGGGTCGAGCCCGAGCTCAGGAAGGTCGCCGAGGGAGTTTCCCCGACCGGATGAGACCGGATGAGACCGGATGAGACCGGAGGCGCCCTGCCCGCCCACCTCCACCGGACGTGGCAGCGGAGGAAGTTTTCCTACCAACGGGAAGGTTTCCCTACCAAACAGGAAGAGAGAGTCTCTCCATCAGGGTGAGACCGGGGGCGCCGCTCGCCGGGATGCGGAAGAGTGTGCTCGTCGAGGCGTGGGGGAGCGGGGAGTCTCGCTGTCCGACCCGGACTCTGCTCATCCTTCCCGGCGTTTCCCACGACTTTCCCCAATTGGTTATTTAGTAGGTTTTCGGGTGTTATTTCGGGCGGGTGTCTCCGGGCCCAGGGCACACCCGCCCATATCCCATCCCCCGTTATATCGAGGAAATTTAGGAAACGGGCTTTCAGAGGACCATGCCTCCGTGCGACCGTGGAGGCACACGTTGTCAGGACGCTGGGGCTGCCATGGAAGCGGACGTCTTCGTCGGCAGGGAAACAGAACTCGCCGACGTCTCCGCGCTGCTCGAAAGGGTCCGGCACGTCACGCTGACCGGCCCCGCAGGGGTCGGGAAGACCTGTCTCGCCCTGAGACTGGCCCGCACCCTCGAACCCGCCTTCCCGGGCGGCGTCCACGTCGTGGAGCTGTCGGAGGCACCCGCCGACCTCGACTCCCTGGCCGAGACGCTCGCCGACGCGATCGGCGTCCACTATCGGCCGGGCACTCCCGCGCTCCGGGCCCTGGTGGACGAGTTCCTCCCGCACCGGACCCTCCTCGTCCTCGACACCTGCGACCGCGTCGTCGGCGCCGCGGGCATCCTGGTCGGCCTGCTGCTGCGCTCGGTCGAGGGACTGCGCGTCCTGGCCACCAGCAGGCAGCGGCTGGGCCTGCCCGGCGAACACCTCTACCCCGTCGGCGGCCTGCCCGACGCCGACGCCGTCCACCTGATCACCGCCCTCGCCGGTGACAGGTTCGGCGGCACCGATCCGGCCGAGCTCTGCAAACGCCTCGACAACCTGCCGCTCGCGATCCGGCTCGCCGTGGCCGACGGCACCCCCGGCGGCTCCGGCACCCTCGACGGGCTCGCCGCCGCCCTCGACGGCCGCCCGATCTCCACCGCCGGACTCGCCGCCTTCGACGGCCACGTGACCTCGCCCGACGAGCTCGTCGCGGCCCTCGAAGGCCGTACGATCCCCGCGGCCGAACGCGAGATCCACGCCGAGCGAACCGGCGTCACCCCGCGCGGGCAGGCCGCCGCTCCCCGGCGGCACAGCTCCATGCGCGTCGCCCTCGGCTGGAGCCACGAACTCTGCACCCCGCAGGAACGCCTCCTGTGGGCACGGGCCTCGGTCTTCGCCGGCACCTTCGACATCGAGGCCGCGGAAGAGGTCTGCGCGGGCGGCGCCCTCGCCGTCAAGGACGTCCTCGACGGGCTGCTCGGCCTGCTCGACAAATCCGTCCTCGTCCGCGAGGAGGGCGAGGGCGGGGTCCGCTACCGCCTGCTCAACACCGTCCGCGAGTTCGGCGTGGTCTGGCTCGACCGGCTCGGCGAGACCGACGAGATCCAGCGCCGCCACCGCGACCACTTCCTCGCCCTGTCCGCCCGCGCCGAGATGAGCTGGCAGGGCCGCCAGCTTGAGTGGTACCGCAGGCTCGTCCTCGAATGCGGCAACATGCGCGGCGCCATCGAATACTGCTACTCCCGGCCACAGGAATACCGCAAGGGCCTCGACCTGGTCGGCAACCTGTGGTTCCTGTGGGCGTGCTGCGGCATGCAGGCACCCGGCGACGACCTCCTCCAGCGCGGCCTCGACCTCGACCACACACCCAGCCCCGAACGGGTCAAGGCCCTGTGGGTGCACGCCTGGGTCTCGATCCAGCGCGGCGACCTCGAACGCGCCGAACGCATCCTCACCGAATGCGCCGCGGAGGACGCCGACGGCTACGCCACGGCCTACGTCAGCCAGTTCCAGGCCCATCTCGCCGTCGTCAGGGGCGACGTCGTCGAGGCCCTGCGGCTCATCAAGCACGCCCGGGTGCGCCACCGCTCCATGGGCAACGTCTTCCCCGGCTTCCTGCCCACCTACACCGTGGTCGCCACCGCCATGATGCTCGCCGACCACCATGACCAGGCCGTCTCCGTCCTGCGCGAGGGACGCGACCTCTGCGAGTCCTGCGGCGACTACTGGACCCTGATCCGCCTCGACCTCCTCCTGGCCCAGGCCGAACACTCCCTCGGCAACACCGCCTCCGCCATCGAGTCCGCCTGCGGCTCCCTGCGCGGAGCCCGCCTCTTCGGCGACAGCATCTCCCTCATGGAGGCGCTGGAGGTGTTCGTCGTGATCGCCGAGGCGTGCGCCGACGACACCTTCGCCGCCACCATGTTCGGAGCGTCCGGCGCCGCCTGGAAGAACGCCGGAGTCCCGCCCAGCCGCTCACCCATGATCGCGATCCAGCTCCACACGGCCGAACTGAGGCTGCGCGGGCGGATGGGCAGGGCGGAGTTCGACCGGCTGGAGGCACGGGGAGGTTCGATCAGCCTGCGCGACGCCGTGGAATACGCACTTCAGGGAGAGGTTTCTTGACGCGCTGCGGCAACCTGCCGGCCGAGATGAACAGCTTTGTCGGCCGCACCACCGAGCTCGACGAGATCACGAAACTCCTCACCCGGGCACGCCTGCTCACCCTGCGCGGCCCCGGAGGCGTCGGCAAGACGCGCCTGGCCCTGCGAGCCGCACGAAACGTCCGCGACGACTACCCCGACGGCGTCTGGGTGGCCGAACTCTCCGCGGAGACCGACGGCGGCCTGCTCATCCACGGCGTCGCCGGAGTGTTCGGCCTGCACACCCCCGCCGAACGCCCCGCCCTGGAGTCCCTCGTCGAGCACCTCGCCGACCGGCGGCTCCTCATCGTCCTCGACACCTGCGAACACCTGGTCGACTCCTGCGCCGCCATGGTCGTGGCCGTCCTCACCGGCGCACCCGACGTCCAGATCATCGTGACCAGCCGCCAGGAGCTCGGCCTGCCGCTGGAGGTCGTCATGGTCGTCGACCCCTTCCCCGTCCCCCCGCCCGAGGCCGCCGACCTCGCCGACCACGACGCGCCGAGCCTCTTCCTCGCCCGCGCCAGGGCCGTGGCCCCCGGCCTCCGCACGGACGAACGGGCCATGATGGCCGTCGCCAGGCTCTGCCGCAGGCTCGACGGCATGCCACTCGCCATCGAACTGGCCGCCAGCCAGATGCGCGGCCTGTCGGCGACCCAGCTCGCCGACCAGCTCGACGTCCACTTCAAGCCGCTGGCCGACGGCGAAGGACTCCCCGTCCGCCACCACACGCTCCGCACCGCCGCCGGTTGGAGCCACGAACTGTGCACCCCCGCCGAACGCCTGCTCTGGGCCCGCCTGTCGGTCTTCCCCGCCGCCTTCGACACCGAGGCCGCGCGCGGCGTGTGCGAGGACGAACGCCTGCCCGACGTCCCCGGCGTCCTCGCCGCGCTCGCGGCCAAATCCGTCGTCGCCCGCGTGGGCGACCGCTACCGCCTGCTCGACACCATCAGGGACTACGGGCGTGACTGGCTCGACGAGCTGGGCGAGACCGGCCTGGTGATCCGCAGGCAACGCGACCACTACCTGTCCACCGCCCGGCGCATGGGCGCCGAATGGCACGGCCCCCACCAGCTCGAATGGGCCTGCTGGGCACGCAGGGAGCTCCCCACCGTCCGCGCGGTCCTCGACCGCTGCCTCACCTCGGGCGACCACCGCGGCGCCCTGGAACTGGCCGGAGCCCTGTGGGTGCTCTGGTGCCATCTGGGGCTCGTCCGCGAAGGCCGCCACTACCTCGACCGCGCCCTGGCCGCCGCCCCCGCCCACGACCGGGCCAGATCCAGGCCGCTCTGGGTCGCCGCCCACCTCGCGCTCATCCAGGGAGACATGCCCCTGGCACGCAGCCGCGCCGAGGAGGCCGTCGAGAGCGCCCAGCGGCACGGCGACGCCGACGCCGAGGCACACGCCCTCCTCGCCCTCGCCGAAGCCCGGCTGTTCACCGGCGACCTCGACCCGAAGGGCGCGCGGGCGTACGCGCTGCGCGTGGCCGCCGGGCTGGACCCCACCTCGCCGGGAACGTTCTTCCTGCCCTCCTTCCTCGCCCTGGCCGCCACGTTCGGCGGTGACTTCGACGAGGCCGTGCGGATCCTGCGCGAGGCGCGTCCGGGCCACGAGGCGCGAGGGGAGCTGTCACAGCGCGCCATGGACGACTACGTCCTCTCCCTGGCCCTTTTCGGCCGGGGCGACCTCGCGGAGGCCTCCACGGCGGCCAGGGCGGCACTGGAGGTCAAACGACGGCTGCGCGACACACTCGGCGGCGTCCTCGCCCTCGACCAGCTCGCCAGGATCGCCGCCGCCGAGGGCGACGGCCACCGCGCCGCCTGGCTCCTGGGCGCCGCGCAGCGCGTCTGGACCACCTTCGGGCCGCCCGCCACCGAGACCGACACCATGGCCGCGCTCCGCGAGACCGTCGGGGCCCGCGCCGCGTGCCTCATCGGCGAGACCGCCTACGCGCGGGCCTTCAACGAGGGCTCGGCCTCCCACTTCGAGGCCGCCGTCACCTACGCCCTGCGGGACTGAGCCCCACCCGGCCCGTACGGAGACCAGCCTGTACGACCGAGCCCCGCCCGTCGCGTACGGAGGCGAGACCGCGCCCGGCCGGCCGGGAGACGGCGTGCTCAGTCGGCCTGGCCGAGGAACTTGGCGAGACGGCCCACACCCTCGGCGAGATCGTCGTCGCCGAGCGCGTAGGACAGGCGGAAGTAGCCCGGGGTGCCGAAGGCCTCACCGGGGACGACCGCAACCTCGGCCTCCTCCAGGATGATCTCGGCCAGCTCGGCGGAGGTCGCCGGGCGCCTGCCACCGAACTCCTTGCCCAGCAGCGCCTTGACCGACGGGTAGGCGTAGAACGCGCCCAGCGGCTCGGGGCAGACCACACCCGGGATCTCGTTCAGCATCCGGACCATGGTCCGGCGACGCCGGTCGAAGGCGGCGCGCATCTCCGCCACGGCCGACAGGTCGCCGGTGACGGCGGCCAGCGCGGCGGCCTGGGCGACGTTGGAGACGTTGGAGGTGGCGTGCGACTGCAGGTTGGCCGCGGCCTTGACGACGTCCTTGGGACCGATCAGCCAGCCCACGCGCCAGCCGGTCATCGCGTAGGTCTTGGCCACACCGTTCAGGATCACCACCTTGTCGCCCAGCTCGGGCGTCACGGTGGCGATGCTCGCGAACGTCGCGTCGCCGTACGTGAGGTGCTCGTAGATCTCGTCCGTGACGACCCACAGGTCGTGCTCGGCGGCCCAGCGGCCGATCTCCGCGACCTGCTCGGGGGTGTACACCGCGCCGGTCGGGTTGGACGGGGAGACGAAGAGCAGGACCTTGGTGCGGTCGGTGCGCGCCGCCTCCAGCTGCTCCACGCTCGCCAGGTAGCCGGTGGTCTCGTCGGTCACCACGTCGACCTGGACACCGCCGGCGAGCTTGATCGCCTCGGGGTAGGTCGTCCAGTACGGGGCGACGACCAGGACCTCGTCACCCGGGTCGAGCAGCGTGGCGAACGCCTGGTAGACGGCCTGCTTGCCACCGTTGGTGATCAGGACCTGGGCCGCGTCCACCCGGTAGCCGGAGTCGCGGAGCGTCTTGTCGGCGACGGCCTGCTTCAGCTCGGGAAGGCCGCCGGCCGGGGTGTACTTGTGGAACCTGGGGTTCCCGCACGCCTCGACGGCCGCCTCGACGATGTAGCCGGGAGTCGCGAAGTCCGGCTCACCGGCGCCGAAGCCGATGACCGGGCGGCCCGCCGCCTTCATCGCCTTGGCCTTGGCGTCGACGGCGAGCGTGGCGGACTCGGAGATCGCGGAGATGCGCGCTGAGATGCGAGGACGGGTCATACCTCCATGGTTACAGACCGGTGCCGATGTTTCCGCCGGGTATCCACCATCCGGACGCCACCCCCGCAAGCCCGGCGAACACCGGGAAAACACCTCTGAGCTGGACGATCGTCAACCGGTTCGACGTGGTGGCCATTCACACGTAGACTCCGGCATGTTCTTTCCGCCGCATGCGTGAACCGGCGGTCAAGACCGTGAGCCACGGACAAACTTCGGTCCAACCGATGTATGGTGGTTCATGTCTTAGGGCACTAGCGCAATTGGTAGCGCACCGGTCTCCAAAACCGGCGGTTGGGGGTTCGAGTCCCTCGTGCCCTGCTAGGAGCGGTCCGCGCATCAGGCGTCCAGCGCGCCGCTTATGTGCGTTGGACTCGATGGATTCAGGTGAGGACTGTGGCGATCGACACGCGCGGCGAAACCGCAGACAAGCCGAGCGGTGAGAAGAAGACTAAGCGCACTTCTCCCGCCCTTTTCTACAGGCAAGTGGTCGCAGAGCTGCGTAAGGTCATCTGGCCTACGCGCAAAGACCTCATTTCGTACACCATCATCGTCCTGGTCTTCGTTCTGATCATGGTCGGGATCGTGTCGGCTTTGGACGCGCTGTTCACCGAGGGCGTGCTGAGAATCTTCGGCGGAGCCTGAGCCGCGGTCTCTCTCCAGCGGGCGAGCAGCCCCGCGGACGAGTCCACAAGCCATCGACGAAAAGAGAAAGAGCACCGTGTCCGAGTCTGCACAGTCGGCCGGCGAGTCCCGCGAAGAGCGCGAGGACGAGCTGGAGAAGGCCGTCGACGTCACCGAGGATTCGCTTGACGAGTCCGACGGGCAGGACGTCGACGCCGAGACCGACGCCGACGCCGAAACCGAGGCCGCGCAGGCCCCGGCCGGCGCCGTCGACGAGGACGGTGACGTCCTTCCCGACGTCGACCCGGTCGAGGAGTTCAAGCGGCACCTGCGGAGCCTGTTCGGCGAGTGGTACGTCATCCACTCCTACGCCGGTTACGAGAACCGCGTGAAGTCGAACATCGAGACCCGCACGCAGTCCCTCAACATGGAGGACTACATCTTCCAGGTCGAGGTGCCCACCCACCACGTGACCGAGATCAAGAGCGGCAAGCGCCAGCTGGTCAAGGAGCGGGTGCTGCCCGGCTACGTGCTGGTCCGGATGGAGCTCACCGACGAGTCCTGGTCCGCGGTGCGTAACACGCCCGGTGTGACCGGCTTCGTGGGCCTTTCCAACAAGCCGAGCCCGCTGAGCCTCGAAGAGGTCGCCAAGCTGCTCGCGCCTGAGCCCTCGGAAGAGGTCAAGAAGTCCACCGCGAAGGCCTCCGCCGCGACGGTCGACTTCGAGGTCGGCGAGTCCGTCACCGTCATGGACGGCCCGTTCGCCACGCTGCCCGCGACGGTCAGCGAGATCAGCGCCGAGTCGCAGAAGCTCAAGGTGCTCGTGTCGATCTTCGGTCGCGAGACCCCGGTCGAGCTCTCGTTCAACCAGGTCTCGAAAATCTAAACCGGTCGCGTAGACTTCATCAGTCTGCCCCGCGGTCGCGGGGATGGTTCCAAATTCTCGGCGTTGGTCAACGTACAACCGCCGTGGGCCCCGCGGTCGCGGGGATCTGGAACATCGTTCAGAGAAGCAAGGACCCGGAGAGAAGCATGCCTCCTAAGAAGAAATTCGCTGCCCTGGTCAAGGTCCAGCTGCCCGCTGGCCAGGCCACGCCCGCGCCGCCGGTCGGTACCGCCCTCGGTCCGCACGGCGTCAACATCATGGAATTCGTGAAGCAGTACAACGCTGCCACCGAGGCCCAGCGCGGCAACATCATCCCCGTTGAGATCACCATCTACGAGGACCGCACCTTCACCTTCGTCACGAAGACGCCCCCGGCGCCTGAGCTGATCAAGAAGGCCGCCGGTGTCGCCAAGGGTTCGGCCGTCCCGCAGAAGGACAAGGTGGGCAAGCTCACCAAGGAGCAGCTGCGCCAGATCGCCGAGACCAAGATGCAGGACCTCAACGCCAACGACGTCGCGGCGGCCGAGAAGATCATCGCCGGCACCGCCCGGTCGATGGGCATCACGATCGTCGACTAGCCGAATCGGCTGACCTGGCCCGTAGGCACGAGCGCGAGACATGATCCGCGTGACCGCCAAAGGGCCGCAACGAACGGGGTCGAGCGACCTCGGTCAAAGGACAATTTCGAAGTATGTGGAGGGGCCAGGCGCTGGCCCGCACCACGAACACTCGGATCCAGGAGTGATCACATGAAGCGCAGCAAGGGATACCGCGCCGCGACGGCGCAGGTCGACCGCGAGACCCTGTACAGCCCGGCCCAGGCGGCCAAGCTGGCCAAGGACACCAACGTCGCCAAGTTCGACGCCACCGTCGAGGTGGCCCTGCGGCTGGGCGTCGACCCCCGCAAGGCCGACCAGATGGTCCGCGGCACCGTCAACCTCCCGCACGGCACCGGCAAGACCGCCCGGGTCCTGGTCTTCGCGACCGGTGACCGCGCCGAGGAGGCCCGCGCCGCGGGTGCCGACATCGTCGGTGCCGACGAGCTGATCGACGAGGTCGCCAAGGGCCGCCTCGACTTCGACGCCGTCGTCGCCACCCCGGACCTCATGGGCAAGGTCGGTCGTCTGGGCCGCGTGCTCGGCCCCCGTGGCCTGATGCCGAACCCCAAGACCGGCACCGTGACCCCGGCCGTCGGCAAGGCCGTCACCGACATCAAGGGTGGCAAGATCGAGTTCCGTGTCGACCGGCACGCGAACCTGCACTTCATCATCGGCAAGGTGTCCTTCGGTGAGCGTCAGCTCATCGAGAACTACGCCGCCGCCCTCGACGAGGTGCTGCGTCTCAAGCCGTCCGCGGCCAAGGGGCGTTACGTCAAGAAGGTCGTCTTCTCCACGTCCATGGGCCCCGGCATCCAGGTCGACCCCAACCAGACGCGGGCGCTGACCGCCGAGCTTGACGCCTGATACCAGACGTCCTCTGAGGAGGGCCTCAACCGAATGGCCATTCGGTTGAGGCCCTTCTTCGTTCTCCCGGACGACGCGCGCGGCTTTGCCGACGCGTACTGTCGTAGTCAGGATCATCGGGGGAACGAAAGGGTGAAGACTAAATGCGCAGATTGGCTCCCGTAGTCGCACTGGGAGCGGCCGCGCTCGTCGCGGTCGCGGGATGCGGTGCGCAGGGCACCGCGTCCCTCGGAAACGTCAAGCTCGCCGCGGCGGACGCGGTGCAGCAGAGCGCTCAGAAGGCCGAGGAGGTCACCTCCTACTCCGCGGACCTGGTTCTCGACGCCTCCGGTGGCGAGAAGGGCGCGGGCAAGGTCCAGGGCAGCGTGCTCTACCAGAGCAAGCCCCAGCTGGCGACGGACATCAGGCTCGACACGATCACCTTCGGCGGACAGAACGTGCCCGGTGGGGCGCGGGCCATCCTGTCGGGTGACACGGTCTACGTGAAGTCCGAGCTCATCAACAGGTTCGCCGGCACCGCCAAGCCGTGGACCAAGGTGTCGCTCACTGAGCTCGACGCCAAGGGGCAGTCCGAGATCAGGAAGTTCATGGACCAGGTCCAGCAGTTCGACCTGGCGGGCACCGTCAAGCTGCTGACCGCGTCGAAGGACGTCAAGGCGGTCGGCACCGAGACGGTCGGCGGGGTCGACACGACCCACTACAGCGGGACCTTCCCGGTCGCCGAGGCCGCCCAGCTGATCGACCCGGCCAAGCGTGAGAAGCTCCAGGAGCAGCTCTCGCAGGCCAAGAACGTGAAGTTCGACCTTTGGGCCGACGCCCAGAGTTTGCCCCGCAAGGTTACGCTCAGCGGCTCCGAGAAGGACGCGACGTTCAACCTGACGGCGCTCTTCAAGGGTTTCAACGAGCCCGTGGAGATCACCGCTCCGCCCGCCGACCAGGTGGGTGACCTGCCCGAGCACCGTGGCGGAAACTGACGTTTCCCCGAGATCCGCGCCCCCGGCCCACCGGCCGGGGGCGCGAGCCCTTTTCCGGGAGGTTTTACCTGTGTGTCGGCGGCGGTCGTGCATCCGGGCCGGGATCCGTGGTGAGGGCCGCTGGTCGGTCGGGCATCTGGACCGGGGGCCGGGGCGGCGGTCCTGGACCCGTACCGACGAGTCGGGGCGGTGTCCGAGTTGGCATTCGTGGCGGCAGCACGTATGCTGTCAACGCCGAAGACCGCCGGTCGTCGTCAAGCCGCATGGCCTGACGACTTAAGGATCCACGTCAGTGGACGGCCCGCGTAGGTTGTGATGTGAGTTTTCATCTGGACTAACCTCCTTATGTGAGCCCCGTGCGCCTGCGCCGGGGCTTGTTCGCTTTTCTGGGCCTTGCCCCGGCGGCACATCTGGAAGGAGGCCCATGGCGAAGGCAGAAAAGGCAACGGCTGTCGCTGAGCTGAAGAGCAGCTTCGACGGATCCAATGCTGCCGTTCTGACCGAATACCGCGGTCTCACCGTCGCTCAGCTCAAGCAGCTGCGCGTTTCGCTCGGTGAGAATGCGAAGTTCGCCGTGGTGAAGAACACGCTGACCAAGATCGCGGCCACCGAGGCCGGGTTCAACCAGCTCAACGACCTGCTCGCGGGTCCGTCGGCGATCGCGTTCGTCAACGGCGACGTGGTCGAGGCTGCCAAGAGTCTGCGTGACTTCGCCAAGGCCAATCCCCTCCTGGTCATCAAGGGCGGTGTCGTCGACGGCAGGTCGATGACGTCGGACGAGATCAGCAAGCTTGCCGACCTTGAGTCGCGTGAGGTTCTCCTCGCGAAGCTGGCCGGTGCCATGAAGGCGAAGCAGGGCCACGCGGCCGCCGTCTTCAACGCGCTGCCCACCAACATGGCTCAGCTGGCCGAGGCCCTGCGCGCCAAGCGCGAAGGCGCCGGCGAGTAGGTCCGCGCAGGCGGTCACAGGGGATTAACGCAAACCGCGGTCCCGACTTTCTTTAGTAGTTCAGATCCGTATGGAGGAACCATCATGGCGAAGCTCAGCACCGACGAGCTGCTCGACGCTTTCAAGGAGATGACTCTTCTTGAGCTGTCCGACTTCGTGAAGCTCTTCGAGGAGACCTTCGACGTCAAGGCCGCTGCCCCCGTCGCCGTCGCCGCCGCCGCCCCCGGTGCGGCCGCTGTCGAAGAGGTCGAGGAGCAGGACGAGTTCGAGGTCATCCTCGAGGGTGCCGGCGAGAAGAAGATCCAGGTCATCAAGGAGATCCGCGCCCTGACGAGCCTGGGCCTCAAGGAGGCCAAGGACCTCGTTGACGGCGCTCCCAAGTCCGTCTTCGACGGCAAGGTCAACAAGGAGCAGGCCGAGAAGGCCAAGGCCGCCCTTGAGGGCGCCGGCGCTTCGGTGACCGTCAAGTAGTTCGTTTCACCGGAAAGAGCGGGTCCACCTGGTGCCGGTGGCCCGCTCTTTTTGTGTTTCCGCGGTCCGGCCGGTTCGTACGAAGGTGAGGGCGGCTCGTACAAAGGCGAAATCGGTTCGTACGAAGGCGGGATTGGCCCGTATACGGGTGAGACCGGCTCATATTCGCGGGGGAAAAGGCGGGAAGCGGCTGGTCGAGGTGTGTGCCGGTGGCGTGGGGTGATCGCGGTTACGGGGCCGGGTGTCTCGCCGTTTCCCAAACGGGGTGAGGAGCCGGGGGAAATGGCCCGGCACATGTGCGCGAAGGCCGTTATGCGGATCTGCGTGGCGGGTTATGATCCGGCGATCGGGGAGCATGCCGTCCCGCGCGGCGAGGTGCGGCGAGGAGGCCGTGCTCGTCGGCCCGCGTTCCGCAGATCGTGCGATGGGAGAGAACGCATGGCAGTGCACGCCACTCGTCCCCGTCGCTCACGTCGCTCCCGTCGCCCGCTCAGGGTCGCGGGGCCGGTGCTGGGGGTGCTGATCGTGCTGCTGCTGGCCGCCGCCTTCTGGGTCGGTGCCACCCTGAGCGAGGCTCAGACGGCCGCTGACGACCGGCAGGCCGCGTTGCGGGCGGCGGGGGCGCACGCCGTGTATCTGCTCTCCGTCGGCCACAGGAGCGTCGACGACGACATCGGGCGCATTCTCGGCACCTCCACGGGCGCGGCCAGGGCGGAGTACGCCAGGACCGCTCCGGAGCTCAAGAGGAGCACGGTCAGGGACAAGATCCTCCAGACGGGCGCGCTGCGGGCCTCGGGGCTGGTCTCGCTGCGGGGGAGCATGGCCCAGGTGATGGTGGTGGGTGACGCGGTGATCCGGCGGGAGGGGAGTAAGGACGCCCCGCGGGAGCGGTTCTACCGGTGGAACATGGAAGTGACCAAGGTGGGGGGAGCCTGGCTCGTGTCCAAGGCGGAGCTGGTGCTGTGAAACGTGCCTCCCGGTTGGCGATCGGGCTCATGGTCGCCGTCGCGCTCGCGCTCGCGGCGGCTGTCTGGATCATGTTCACCGACCTGAGCCGGTTGCGCGCGGACGAGACGGCGGGCCGGGAGGCGCTCGCCGCGGCCCGTTCGGTCGCCCCCGACATGCTGTCGTATGACTATCGTACGATCGAACAGGATTTCGCAAGAGCGGGTGGATACACCACCGGGGCGCTCAGCCTGCACTACCGGCAGCTGGCCAGGAGCATGGCTCCGCAGGCCAGGAGGCAGAAGACGGTGCAGCAGGCCACGGTGACCGGGGCCGGGGTCGAGTCGGTGGAGTCCGGGGATTCCGGCCGGGTCGAGGTGCTGCTGTTCATGAGCATGAGCACGGTCAGGACCCCCGACGGGGAGAAGGAGCCCCGCCGGGTCGTCAGCCAGAACCGGGCCAGGTTCATCATGGTCAAGAAGGATTCCCGCTGGCTGGTCTCGGAGCTCTCCACGCTGCTCGGGGACCCCCCGCCGCCGTGACCGGCGCGTCGCTTTATCTAATTGTTAGTAAAGCCTCGGTTTAGGTTGGGTTCGCGGTTGGGTACATCGGCCATGGCAGCGTCGATCGTCAGTCGATCCCTCGGCTAGCGTTCGATCCGCCGTGTGACTCAGCGTCAGCCGCAGCAGGTGGAGCATCGTCTCCGGGCTTGTGGTGTACGCAGGTCACCCGGTGGGAAAACTCCCAGGGTCTCGGCTATTTCCCGGCCGAAATGTCAGCTCCCGGGCTTGACGTTTCGGCTCTGACGGGCGATGCTGCGACCAACGTGGAGCTTGCAGCGAGACTGAAGTGGACAGGTGTATGCCGTTCGGCTACACTGCCCCTTTGCGCTGCCCTTTGACGACCCGCTTCTTTTGGTGCTCTGATGCATGGTCGTCTGGCGTGCGTGTAGTCAGTCCGCCGCGAGCCCTCGGAAGGACATCTGTTGGCAGCCTCGCGCAACGCCTTCGCCGTACCCGCCGGTCCCCGTCGTGTGTCTTTCGCACGAATTCAGGAGCCGCTAGAAGTTCCTGACCTTCTCGCTCTTCAGACCGAGTCCTTCGACTGGTTGCTCGGCAACGAGAAGTGGAAGGGGCGGGTCGAGGCGGCTCGCCAGGCCGGGCGCAAGGACGTTCCGGCCCAGTCGGGCCTCGAAGAGATCTTTGAGGAGATCAGTCCCATCGAGGACTTCTCCGGGACTATGTCCCTGTCGTTCCGCGATCACCGGTTCGAGCCGCCTAAGTACTCAGTCGATGAGTGCAAAGACAAGGACATGACCTACTCCGCCCCGATGTTCGTCACGGCGGAGTTCATCAATAACACCACTGGTGAGATCAAGAGCCAGACCGTGTTCATGGGCGACTTCCCGCTCATGACCGGCAAGGGCACATTCATCATCAACGGCACCGAGCGTGTCGTCGTCTCCCAGCTGGTCCGGTCCCCGGGGGTTTACTTCGACCGCAGCGTCGACAAGACCTCCGACAAGGACCTCTACGGATGCAAGGTGATCCCCTCCAGGGGCGCCTGGCTAGAGTTCGAGATCGACAAGCGTGACAGCGTCGGTGTCCGCATCGACCGCAAGCGCAAGCAGGCCGTCACCGTGCTGCTCAAGGCGCTCGGCTGGACCAGCGAGCAGATCCTTGAGCGTTTCGGTCAGTACGAGTCCATGCGCGCCACCCTGGAGAAGGACCACACGGCCGGCCAGGACGACGCTCTGCTCGACATCTACCGCAAGCTGCGTCCGGGCGAGCCGCCGACCAAGGAGTCGGCGCAGACGCTGCTGGAGAACCTGTACTTCAACTCCAAGCGCTACGACCTCGCCAAGGTCGGCCGATACAAGATCAACAAGAAGCTCGGGGTCGACAGCGAGATCACCCAGGGCACGCTCACCGAGGACGACATCGTCGCCACCATCGAGTACATCGTCCGGCTCCACGCCGGCGAGGTCGAGATGCCCGGCGCCAACGGTGAGATCGTCGTCGAGACCGACGACATCGACCACTTCGGCAACCGCCGTCTCCGTACGGTGGGCGAGCTCATCCAGAACCAGGTCCGCCTGGGCCTGGCCCGCATGGAGCGCGTCGTCCGCGAGCGGATGACGACCCAGGACGTCGAGGCGATCACGCCGCAGACCCTGATCAACATCCGCCCGGTCGTGGCGTCGATCAAGGAGTTCTTCGGCACCTCCCAGCTGTCGCAGTTCATGGACCAGACCAACCCCCTGGCCGGCCTGACGCACAAGCGTCGTCTGTCCGCGCTGGGCCCCGGTGGTCTGTCCCGTGAGCGGGCCGGCTTCGAGGTCCGTGACGTCCACCCGTCGCACTACGGCCGCATGTGCCCGATCGAGACGCCGGAAGGACCGAACATCGGTCTGATCGGCTCGCTGGCCTCCTTCGGCCGGGTCAACTCCTTCGGGTTCGTCGAGACCCCCTACCGCAAGGTCGTCGAGGGCCGGGTCACCGACCAGGTCGACTACCTGACCGCGGACGAGGAGGACCGGCACGTCATCGCCCAGGCGAACACGCCGATCGGTCCCGACGGAACGTTCCTCGAACCGCGCGTGCTCGTCCGCAGGAAGGGCGGGGAGTTCGAGTCCCTGCGCGCCAACGAGGTCGACTACATGGACGTCTCGGCACGCCAGATGGTGTCCGTGGCGACCGCGATGATCCCGTTCCTGGAGCACGACGACGCCAACCGCGCGCTCATGGGCTCCAACATGCAGCGCCAGTCGGTGCCGCTGCTCAAGAGCGAGGCGCCGCTGGTCGGCACCGGCATGGAGTACCGCGCCGCGACCGACGCCGGTGACGTCATCACCGCCGACAAGGCCGGCGTGGTCGAGGAGGTCTCCGCCGACTACGTCACGGTGATGAACGACGACGGCACCCGTACGACCTACCGGGTCGCCAAGTTCAAGCGCTCCAACCAGGGCACCTGCTTCAACCAGAAGCCGATCGTCAAGGAAGGCGACCGGATCGAGGTCAACCAGGTCGTCGCCGACGGTCCCTGCACCGACGACGGCGAGATGGCCCTGGGCAAGAACCTCCTCGTGGCGTTCATGCCGTGGGAGGGCCACAACTACGAGGACGCGATCATCCTCTCCCAGCGCCTGGTGCAGGACGACGTCCTCTCCTCGATCCACATCGAGGAGCACGAGGTCGACGCCCGCGACACCAAGCTGGGCCCCGAGGAGATCACCCGGGACATCCCGAACGTCTCCGAGGAGGTCCTGGCCGACCTCGACGAGCGAGGCATCATCCGCATCGGCGCCGAGGTCGTCCCCGGTGACATCCTCGTCGGCAAGGTCACGCCCAAGGGTGAGACCGAGCTGACCCCCGAGGAGCGCCTGCTTCGCGCGATCTTCGGTGAGAAGGCCCGCGAGGTCCGTGACACCTCCCTGAAGGTGCCGCACGGCGAGCAGGGCAAGGTCATCGGCGTCCGCGTGTTCAGCCGCGAGGAGGGCGACGAGCTCCCCCCCGGCGTCAACGAGCTGGTCCGCGTCTACGTGGCCCAGAAGCGTAAGATCACCGACGGCGACAAGCTGGCCGGTCGTCACGGCAACAAGGGCGTCATCTCCAAGATCCTCCCGGTCGAGGACATGCCGTTCCTTGAGGACGGCACGGCCGTCGACATCATCCTCAACCCCCTGGGCGTGCCCGGCCGAATGAACGTCGGCCAGGTCCTGGAGACCCACCTCGGGTGGATCGCCGCCAGGGGCTGGGACATCACCGGCATCCAGGAGGCCTGGGCCGAGCGGCTGCGCGACAAGGGCTTCGCCGAGGTCGACCCGCGCACCAACATGGCCACGCCGGTGTTCGACGGTGCCAACGAGGAAGAGATCATCGGTCTGCTCGACAACACCCTGCTCAACAGGGACGGCGGGCGCATGGTCGGCGCGAACGGAAAGGCCCAGCTGTTCGACGGCCGTTCCGGGGAGCCGTTCCCGCACCCGATCTCCGTCGGCTACATCTACATCCTGAAGCTGCTCCACCTGGTCGACGACAAGATCCACGCGCGTTCGACCGGCCCGTACTCCATGATCACCCAGCAGCCGCTCGGCGGTAAGGCCCAGTTCGGTGGCCAGCGCTTCGGTGAGATGGAGGTCTGGGCCCTGGAGGCGTACGGCGCCGCCTACGCCCTGCAGGAGCTGCTCACCATCAAGTCCGACGACGTCCTCGGCCGCGTGAAGGTCTACGAGGCGATCGTCAAGGGCGAGAACATTCCCGAGCCGGGCATCCCGGAGTCGTTCAAGGTCCTCATCAAGGAAATGCAGTCGCTGTGCCTGAACGTCGAGGTGCTCTCCAGCGACGGCATGTCCATCGAGATGCGCGACACCGACGAAGACGTCTTCCGCGCCGCGGAAGAACTCGGCATCGACCTGTCCCGGCGTGAGCCGAGCAGTGTCGAAGAGGTCTGATCTAGAAGCTGAGGAGGGGATTACATAGTGCTCGACGTCAACTTCTTCGACGAGCTTCGGATCGGCCTCGCGACCGCCGACGACATCCGCCAGTGGTCGCACGGCGAGGTGAAGAAGCCGGAGACCATCAACTACCGGACGCTCAAGCCCGAGAAGGACGGACTCTTCTGCGAGAAGATCTTCGGCCCGACTCGCGACTGGGAGTGCTACTGCGGTAAGTACAAGCGCGTCCGCTTCAAGGGCATCATCTGTGAGCGCTGTGGCGTCGAGGTGACCCGCGCCAAGGTGCGTCGTGAGCGGATGGGTCACATCGAGCTGGCCGCGCCCGTCACGCACATCTGGTACTTCAAGGGTGTCCCGTCCCGCCTGGGATACCTGCTCGACCTGGCCCCGAAGGACCTGGAGAAGGTCATCTACTTCGCGGCCTACATGATCACGCACGTCGACAAGGAAATGCGCGAGCGTGACCTGCCGTCGCTGGAGGCGAAGATCTCCGTCGAGCGGCAGCACATCGAGCAGCGTCGTGACGCCGACATCGAGGCTCGCCAGCGCAAGCTGGAGACCGACCTGGCCGAGCTTGAGGCCGCGGGCGCCAAGGGCGACCAGCGCCGCAAGGTCCGCGAGGGCGCCGAGCGTGAGATGCGGCAGCTGCGCGACCGGGCCCAGCGCGAGCTGGACCGGCTGGACGAGGTCTGGAGCCGCTTCAAGAACCTCAAGGTCCAGGACCTTGAGGGCGACGAGCTGCTCTACCGCGAGATGCGCGACCGTTTCGGCCGCTACTTCCGCGGTGGCATGGGCGCCCAGGCCATCCAGGAGCGTCTGACCAACTTCGACCTCGCTCTCGAGGCCGAGAACCTGCGCGAGACGATCCGCAGCGGCAAGGGCCAGAAGAAGGCCCGCGCGCTCAAGCGTCTCAAGGTCGTGTCGGCGTTCCTGAACACCCGTAACTCGCCCAACGGGATGGTCCTCGACTGCATCCCGGTCATCCCGCCGGACCTGCGCCCGATGGTGCAGCTCGACGGTGGCCGGTTCGCGACCTCGGACCTGAACGACCTGTACCGCCGGGTGATCAACCGGAACAACCGCCTCAAGCGGCTTCTCGACCTCGGCGCCCCCGAGATCATCGTGAACAACGAGAAGCGGATGCTCCAGGAGGCCGTCGACGCGCTGTTCGACAACGGCCGCCGCGGCCGTCCGGTCACCGGTCCCGGCAACCGTCCCCTGAAGTCCCTCAGCGACATGCTGAAGGGCAAGCAGGGCCGGTTCCGCCAGAACCTGCTGGGCAAGCGAGTCGACTACTCCGGCCGTTCGGTCATCGTCGTCGGCCCGCAGCTGAAGCTGCACCAGTGCGGTCTGCCCAAGCAGATGGCGCTGGAGCTCTTCAAGCCGTTCGTGATGAAGCGCCTGGTCGACCTGAACCACGCGCAGAACATCAAGTCGGCCAAGCGGATGGTCGAGCGTGCCCGGCCGGTCGTGTGGGACGTCCTCGAAGAGGTCATCACCGAGCACCCCGTGCTGCTCAACCGCGCGCCGACCCTGCACCGCCTGGGCATCCAGGCCTTCGAGCCGCAGCTGGTCGAGGGCAAGGCCATCCAGATCCACCCGCTCGTCTGCACCGCGTTCAACGCGGACTTCGACGGTGACCAGATGGCCGTGCACCTGCCGCTGTCGGCCGAGGCGCAGGCCGAGGCCCGCATCCTGATGCTGTCGACGAACAACATCCTCAAGCCGGCCGACGGCAAGCCCGTGACCATGCCCACCCAGGACATGATCATCGGTCTGTACTCGCTGACCACGCTCAAGGACGAGGACGAGAACGGTGTCGGCAGGGGCCGGGTCTTCGGCTCGGTGTCGGAGGCGCTCATGGCCTTCGACCGCCGCGAGCTGGACATCCAGTCGCTGATCCAGATCCGGATGAAGGGTGACGTCCCGCCGCCCCGCGGCTGGGCCGGTCCCGAGGGCTGGGAGGCGGGTGACAGCTACCGCCTGGAGACCACCCTGGGCCGCTGCCTGTTCAACCAGACCCTGCCGGCGAACTACCCGTACGTGAACTCGCAGGTCGGCAAGAAGCAGCTGTCGGTCATCGTCAACGAGCTCGCCGAGAAGTACCCCAAGGTCGAGGTCGCCGCGGCGCTCGACGCCCTCAAGGACGCCGGTTTCTACTGGGCGACCAGGGCCGGTGTGACGATCTCCATCGAGGACGTCATCGCGCCGCCGAACAAGGCCGAGATCATGGGGACGTACGAGCGCAGGGCCGACAAGGTCCAGCGTGAGTACGAGCGCGGTCTGATCACGGACGAGGAGCGCCGTCAGGAGCTCATCGAGATCTGGACGCACGCGACCAGTGACGTGACCGACGACATGCAGAAGGCGTTCCCGAAGACCAACCCGGTCTGGATGATGGTCCAGTCGGGCGCCCGAGGAAACCTGATGCAGGTCCGGCAGATCTCCGGCATCCGCGGTCTGGTGTCCAACACCAAGGGTGAGACGATCCCGCGTCCGATCAAGGCCTCGTTCCGCGAGGGCCTGTCGGTGCTGGAGTACTTCATCTCCACCCACGGCCAGCGGAAGGGTCTGGCGGACACCGCGCTGCGGACCGCCGACTCGGGTTACCTGACCCGTCGTCTGGTGGACGTGGCGCAGGACGTCATCGTCCGCGAGATCGACTGCGGCACCGACCGCGCCGTCCCGCTGCACGTCGGCGAGCGCGACGCCCAGGGCAACCTGGTCAAGGCGGAGAACGCCGAGAGCAACGTGCACGGCCGCATCCTCGCCGAGGACGTGGAGGTGGACGGCAAGATCATCGTGCCGGTGGGCGTCGACATCAACGACATCCACGTCACCGCGCTGGTCGAGGCCGGGGTGGAGACCGTCAGGACCCGCAGCGCCCTCGTCTGCGAGGCCAAGATCGGTGTCTGCGCCACCTGCTACGGCCGTTCGCTCGCGACCGGCAAGCTCGTGGACGTCGGCGAGGCGGTCGGCATCATCGCCGCCCAGTCGATCGGCGAGCCCGGCACCCAGCTGACGATGCGGACCTTCCACACCGGTGGTGTGGCGGGCGCCGACATCACCCACGGTCTGCCCCGTGTGCAGGAGCTCTTCGAGGCGCGCGTCCCCAAGGGTGTCGCCCCGATCAGCGAGGCCGAGGGCCGGGTCCGCATCGACGAGACCGACAAGACGCGGAAGATCGTGATCGTCCCGGACGACGGTTCCGAGGAGGTCGCGTACCCGGTGTCGATGCGGTCGCGCATGCTCGTCTCCGACGGGCAGCGTTCGACGGTCGGCATGCAGCTGATCGCCGGTGCGGTCAACCCCAACGAGGTGCTGCGCATCCTCGGCCCCCGGGCCGTGCAGCTGCACCTCGTGGCGGAGGTCCAGCAGGTCTACCGCTCGCAGGGTGTGTCGATCCACGACAAGCACATCGAGATCATCGTGCGGCAGATGCTCAAGCGCGTGAACGTGCTGGAGTCCGGCGACGCCGACATGCTGCCCGGTGAGCTCGTCGAGCGGCCCCGCTTCGAGCGGATCAACCGCGAGTGTGTGGCGGAGGGCGGCACGCCGGCCTCCGGGCGCCCGGTGCTGATGGGCATCACCAAGGCCTCGCTCGCCACCGAGTCCTGGCTGTCCGCGGCGTCCTTCCAGGAGACGACCCGAGTGCTCACCGACGCGGCGATCCACGCCAAGTCGGACTCGCTGCTCGGCCTCAAGGAGAACGTCATCATCGGAAAGCTCATCCCGGCCGGTACGGGCATGCCCCAGTACCGCAACATCCGGGTCGAGCCCACCGAGGAGGCCAAGGCCGCCATGTACACCGTCGGCGGCTACGACGGCTCCGCGGCCGACTACACCTTCGGCTCGGGCTCCGGTGAGGCCGTGCCGCTGGAGGAGTACGACTTCGGTCAGTACAACCGCTAGACGGTCGCAGACGGCTGAGTGGTCAAGAACCGCTGAGTGGTCGTGAACGGCGCCCGGTCCCCGGAAGGGGGCCGGGCGCCGTCGTCTTGTCCTTCCCGCGGTTCCGGTACCTGGGGATGTGGACCTTTCTTGACCGGAATGTTGCGGCGAAAGACGTACGTTAATGCGGAGAACGGCCGGAGAAGTGCTTCGCGGCGGGTAAACTCGACACGGACCCAGAAGCGGTCGGTCGGAAACCGATCGCGGGAGTCATGACACGAACGCCGGCGCCTGGCGGGCGCAACCGTTTTGACGTGTTGCGTTGGGCTGGGTAGTCTTTTCCTTCGTGCCCATGTCTTCATGGGCCTTCATGCGTGCGCGTCGACAGGTTTCCCATTGGGGAGTCGGCAGAGGCGCCGCGTGGCCTCCTCCACCGGACCGGCCTTAACCGGGATGTGGCGCGGAACGTGCGCGACACGCCCGACCGCGTGGGTCGGAGGGGATGAAAGAACCGCAGGTCATGACACCGGCAGTACCTGCAAAATGCACCACATTCGAATTACCGGCTAGCACGAACGGAGACGCGGTGCCCACGATTCAGCAGCTGGTCCGCAAGGGCCGCCAGGACAAGGTCACCAAGACCAAGACCCCGGCGCTCAAGGCCAGCCCTCAGCGACGCGGCACCTGCATGCGCGTTTACACCACGACCCCGAAGAAGCCGAACTCCGCCCTCCGCAAGGTCGCGCGTGTCCGGCTCACCAACGGCATCGAGGTCACGGCCTACATCCCCGGTGTCGGCCACAACCTCCAGGAGCACTCCATCGTGCTCGTCCGTGGTGGTCGTGTGAAGGACCTGCCGGGTGTTCGCTACAAGATCATCCGCGGCTCGCTCGACACCCAGGGTGTCCGTAACCGCAAGCAGGCTCGTAGCCGTTACGGCGCGAAGAAGGAGAAGTAGGAATGCCTCGCAAGGGTTCTCCTGGCCGTCGTCAGCTCATGGCTGACCCGGTTCACAACTCGCCCCTGGTCACCGCCCTCATCAACAAGGTGCTCCTGGACGGCAAGCGATCCATCGCCCAGTCCATCGTGTACGGCGCTCTCGAAGGCGCCAAGGAGAAGACCGGCAACGACCCGGTCGTCACCCTGAAGCGCGCGCTGGACAACGTCAAGCCCACCCTTGAGGTCCGCAGCCGCCGTGTCGGTGGCGCGACCTACCAGGTCCCGGTCGAGGTGCGCGCGGCGCGCAGCACCACCCTGGCCCTGCGCTGGCTGGTGCAGTACTCCCGCGCCCGCCGCGAGAAGACCATGACCGAGCGCCTCATGAACGAACTGCTCGACGCCAGCAACGGCCTCGGCGCAAGCGTCAAGAAGCGCGAGGACACCCACAAGATGGCCGAGTCCAACAAGGCCTTCGCCCACTACCGCTGGTAACAGCGGGTTCGACGAGACGACGAGGACGCGAGAGAAGTGGCCACCACGACCGCTCTTGACCTGGCCAAGGTCCGTAACATCGGGATCATGGCCCACATCGACGCGGGCAAGACCACGACGACCGAGCGCATCCTGTTCTACACCGGTATCAACTACAAGATCGGTGAGGTCCACGAGGGCGCAGCCACGATGGACTGGATGGAGCAGGAGCAGGAGCGTGGTATCACCATCACCTCCGCTGCCACGACCTGCGAATGGCTCGGCCACACGATCAACATCATCGACACGCCGGGCCACGTGGACTTCACGATCGAGGTGGAGCGCTCGCTCCGCGTCCTCGACGGTGCCGTCGCCGTGTTCGACGGCGTCGCCGGTGTCGAGCCGCAGTCCGAGACGGTCTGGCGTCAGGCCGACCGTTACGAAGTGCCCAGGATCTGCTTCGTCAACAAGATGGACCGGGTCGGCGCGGAGTTCCACCGCTGCGTCGACATGATGATCAGCCGCTTGAACGCGACTCCCGCCGTCATCCAGCTTCCCTGGGGCGTCGAGGCCGACTTCAAGGGCGTCATCGACCTGGTCAAGATGAAGGGCCTGCTCTGGAGCGCCGAGGCGGCCAAGGGCGAGATGTACGAGACCGTCGACATCCCGGCCGAGCACGCCGAGGTCGCTCGCGAGTGGCGTGACAAGCTCGTCGAGACGGTCTCCGAGAACGACGACGAGCTGATGGAGCTCTTCCTCGAGGGCGTCGAGCCCACCGAGGAGCAGCTGGTCGCGGCGATCCGCCGCGCCACGCTGGCCAGCTCCATCAACCCGGTCCTGACCGGCACCGCGTTCAAGAACAAGGGCGTTCAGCCCCTGCTCGACGCGATCGTCGCCTACCTCCCCGCCCCGATCGACATCCCGGCCTTCAAGGGACACGCGGTCGGCAAGGAGGAGGAGGTCATCGAGCGTCACGCGGACGTGACCGAGCCCTTCTCCGCGCTCGCCTTCAAGATCATGAGCGACCAGCACCTGGGCCGTCTCACCTACATCCGCATCTACTCGGGCACGCTCGAGACCGGCACCGCCGTGGTCAACTCGGTGAAGGGCCGCAAGGAGCGGATCGGCAAGATCTACCAGATGCACGCCAACAAGCGCGAAGAGCGCCCGTCGGCTGTCGCCGGTCAGATCGTCGCCGTCATGGGCCTGAAGGACACCACCACCGGTGACACCCTGTCGGACCCGGCTCACCCCGTGGTCCTGGAGTCGATGAACTTCCCGGCGCCGGTCATCAGCGTCGCCATCGAGCCCAAGACCAAGGGCGACCAGGAGAAGCTGGGCACCGCGATCCAGCGTCTGGCCGAGGAGGACCCGTCCTTCCAGGTCCGTCGTGACGACGAGACCGGGCAGACGGTCATCTGGGGTATGGGCGAGCTCCACCTGGAAATCCTCGTCGACCGGATGCGCCGCGAGTTCAAGGTCGAGGCCAACATCGGCCGGCCTCAGGTGGCCTACCGGGAGACCATCCGCCGCAAGGTGGAGAAGGTCGACTACGTCCACAAGAAGCAGACCGGTGGTTCCGGCCAGTTCGCCAAGGTCATCATTGACATTGAGCCGCTGGGCGAGGGCAACGACGGTTACGAGTTCTCGAACAAGGTCTCCGGTGGTCGCATCCCGAGGGAGTACATCCCCTCGGTCGACGCGGGCGCCCAGGAGGCGGCCGAGTTCGGTGTTCTCGCCGGATACCCCATGGTCGGGGTCAAGGTCACCCTGCAGGACGGCGCCTACCACGAGGTGGACTCGTCCGAAATGGCCTTCAAGATCGCTGGCTCGATGGCCTTCAAGGAGGCCGCGCGCAAGGCGGACGCCGTAATCCTGGAGCCGATGATGGCCGTCGAGGTCACCACGCCCGAGGACTACATGGGTGACGTCATCGGTGACCTCAACGGTCGCCGCGGGCAGATCCAGGCGATGGACGAGCGCTCCGGCGCCCGGATCATCAAGGCGCTCGTGCCGCTCTCTGAGATGTTCGGCTACGTGGGAGACCTCCGTAGCAAGACGCAGGGACGCGCGAGCTACAGCATGCAGTTCGACTCCTACGCGGAAGTGCCTGCGCACATCGCCAAGGAGATCGTCGCGAAGGTGCGGGGCGAGTAAGTCCGGCACCGTTCCGAGTGCGGGAGGCGAGGAGATCGTCGCCCCGCTACCGGAGGGGTGCGGGGCGAGTAAGTCCGGCACCGTTCCGAGCGCGGGAGGCGAGGAGATCGTCGCCCCGCTACCGGAGGGGTGCGGGGCAAGCAAGTCCAGCACCGTTCCGAGCGCGGGAGACGAGAGATCGTCACCCGCCACCGGAGGGGTGCGGGACGAGCAGTCCAGCACCGCTCCGGATGCGGGGAGACGAGAGATCGTCGCCCGCCACGGAGGGGTGCGGGGCGAGAGCTTTCTCGTCGGTCGGTTCCGAGAGGGACCGGCCTCCCCAAGCCCGAATATGAAGACGCAAGTCACGTCAGAATCTCTAAGGAGAGAGCAGTGGCCAAGGCCAAGTTCGAGCGGACCAAGCCGCACGTAAACATCGGCACCATTGGGCACATCGACCACGGCAAGACCACTCTGACCGCGGCGATCACCAAGGTGCTCCACGAGCGTTTCCCGAACCTCAACGAGGCGACCCCGTTCGACAAGATCGACAAGGCGCCCGAGGAGAAGGCTCGTGGTATCACGATCTCCATCGCGCACGTCGAGTACCAGACCGAGAAGCGCCACTACGCCCACGTGGACTGCCCCGGTCACGCCGACTACGTGAAGAACATGATCACCGGTGCGGCTCAGATGGACGGTGCGATCCTCGTGGTCGCCGCCACCGACGGTCCGATGCCGCAGACGAAGGAGCACGTCCTCCTGGCCCGCCAGGTCGGCGTCCCCTACATCGTCGTGGCGCTCAACAAGTCCGACATGGTGGACGACGAGGAGATCCTGGAGCTCGTCGAGCTCGAGGTCCGCGAGCTTCTCTCGGCCCAGGAGTTCCCCGGCGACGACCTGCCGGTCGTCCGCGTCTCGGCGCTGAAGGCGCTCGAGGGCGACGCCAAGTGGGGCGACTCGATCATCGAGCTCATGACCGCCGTGGACGAGAACGTCCCCGAGCCGACCCGTGAGACCGAGAAGCCGTTCCTGATGCCGATCGAGGACGTCTTCTCGATCACCGGTCGCGGTACGGTCGTCACCGGCCGTATCGAGCGCGGTGTCGTCAAGGTCAACGAGACCGTCGACATCATCGGCATCAAGGAGACCAAGACCACCACCACGGTCACCGGTGTCGAGATGTTCCGCAAGCTCCTCGACGAGGGCCAGGCGGGCGACAACGTCGGCCTGCTCCTGCGCGGCATCAAGCGCGAGGATGTCGAGCGCGGCCAGTGCATCATCAAGCCGGGCACGACCACCCCGCACACCGAGTTCGAGGCCCAGGTCTACATCCTGAGCAAGGACGAGGGTGGCCGCCACACCCCGTTCTTCAACAACTACCGCCCGCAGTTCTACTTCCGTACGACCGACGTGACCGGCGTGGTGAACCTCCCCGAGGGCACCGAGATGGTCATGCCCGGCGACAACACGGAGATGAACGTCGCGCTGATCCAGCCCATCGCGATGGAGGACGGTCTCAAGTTCGCCATCCGTGAGGGTGGCCGCACCGTCGGTGCGGGTCGAGTGACCAAGATCATCAAGTAGTACGATCGCGGAGTGGCGGTCGGCCCTCGAAGCAGGGCCGGCCGCCTCCCCACGAGGGGGCCGCGCCGCAGGGCGCGGACCCCGGCAGGACCCCACGAACCGTGATCTCGCAGTTGGTTCGGCCGAACGCTGACCGAACTAACTGCCAGATCACGGAAGAAAGCGCGGACTCACAGCGTCTGCTACGTGGGGCATGTGCGGAGAACGCCGCCCCCGGGCGAGACGTGCTCCGGCACGACGTGGCGGGCCGTCCAGACGGCCCGGCCATGACACAGCGGCAACAGGCCGCACGTAACTTTTTCAGACGACAGTGAAGGACACCGAGGCCATTATGGCGGGACAGAAGATCCGCATTCGGCTCAAGGCCTATGACCACGAGGTCATCGACGTCTCGGCCAAGAAGATCGTCGAGACGGTGACAAGGACTGGCGCCAAGGTCGCGGGCCCGGTGCCGCTGCCGACCGAGAAGAACGTGTACTGCGTCATCCGCTCGCCGCACAAGTACAAGGACAGCCGCGAGCACTTTGAGATGCGCACGCACAAGCGGCTGATTGACATCATCGACCCGACGCCGAAGACGGTCGACTCGCTCATGCGACTCGACCTTCCCGCCGGCGTTGACATCTCGATCAAGCTCTGAGGGAACGCACTGACATGGCTAACAAGATCAAGGGCGTCCTGGGCAAGAAGCTCGGCATGACCCAGGTCTTCGACGCGGACAACCGGATGGTCCCGGTGACCGTCGTCGAGGCTGGCCCGTGCGTCGTGACCCGCGTCCGCACCGCCGAGAAGGACGGCTACACCGCCGTCCAGCTGGGCTTCGGCCAGGTCGACCCGCGGAAGGTCAACAAGCCGCTCGGCGACTACCTGCGCAAGCACGACATCACCCCGCGCCGTTACTTCGCGGAGATCCGCACCGACGACGCGAGCGACTACACCCTGGGCCAGGAGCTCCTCGCCGACACCTTCGAGGCCGGCCAGTTCGTCGACGTGACGGGCAAGAGCAAGGGCAAGGGTTTCGCGGGTGTCATGAAGCGCCACGGCTTCAAGGGCCTCGGCGCCTCGCACGGTACGCAGCGCAAGCACCGCTCGCCCGGTTCCATCGGTGGCTGCGCCACCCCCGGCCGCGTCTTCAAGGGCGTGCGCATGGCGGGCCGGATGGGCAACGTCCGCACGACCGTCCAGAGCCTCAAGGTTCACGCCGTGGACGCCGAGAAGGGCCTCATCCTGATCAAGGGTGCGATCCCCGGCGCCAACGGCAGCCTGGTCCTGGTCCGCACCGCCGCCAAGAAGGGGGCTGCCAAGTGAGCACCATTGACGTCCTCGACGTGAAGGGCGAGAAGGCCGGGACCGTCGACCTGCCGGAGGACATCTTCGGGGCGAAGGTCAACATCCCGCTGATCCACCAGGTCGTCGTGGCACAGCTCGCCGCTCGCCGGCAGGGCACCCACAAGGCGAAGACCCGCGGTGAGGTCCGAGGCGGCGGCAAGAAGCCGTACCGCCAGAAGGGCACCGGCCGCGCCCGCCAGGGTTCGACCCGCGCCCCGCAGTTCACCGGCGGTGGCACCGTCCACGGCCCGGTTCCGCGGGACTACTCGCAGAAGACTCCCAAGAAGATGAAGGCCGCCGCCCTGCGCGGGGCCCTGTCCGACCGGGCGACCGGCGGCCGCGTTCACGTGGTCAGCGGTCTGGTCGAGGGGGAGACCCCGAAGACCAAGGCGGCTCTCGAGTCGCTTCGCAGGCTCACCAAGGCCCGCAGCGTCCTGGTCGTCGTCGACGAGGGTGACGAGCTCAGCTGGATGAGCCTACGCAACGCTCCCGAGGTCCACCTGCTGGACGCCGGGCAGCTCAACACCTATGACGTGCTCTGCTACGACGACGTCGTCTTCACTCAGGACGCGTACGACCAGATCGTGGCGCGTCTGAGCAAGAGCGGGAAGGAAGACGCCTGATGGAGAAGATCGCCGACCCGCGCGACATCATCATCAAGCCGGTTGTCTCCGAGAAGAGCTACGGCCTGATCGACGAGCACAACAAGTACACGTTCCTGGTGCGGAAGACGGCCAACAAGACGCAGGTCAAGATCGCCGTTGAGAAGATCTTCGGTGTCAAGGTCGCCAGCGTCAACACCATCAACCGCCAGGGCAAGCGGAAGCGGACCAGGTTCGGCTACGGCCAGCGCCCGGCCACCAAGCGAGCCATCGTCAGCCTGGTCGAGGGCGACCGGATTGACATCTTCGGCCAGATCGGCTGACGCGCTCGCTCAGTAAGTACAGGGAGAACGCCCCTCACCGCCTGGTGAGGGGCATTCGACCGGATTAACCGACGAAGGATGAACGAAAAAGATGGGCATCCGTAAACTCAAGCCGACGACCCCCGGTCGCCGCGGCGCCAGCGTCTCGGACTTTGCCGAGATCACGCGCAGCACGCCCGAGAAGTCGCTGCTTGCACCCCTGCACAGCAAGGGTGGCCGTAACGTCCACGGCCGAGTCACCACCCGTCACCAGGGCGGTGGCCACAAGCGCGCCTACCGGATCATCGATTTCCGGCGTCACGACAAGGACGGGATCCCGGCCAAGGTCGCTCACATCGAGTACGACCCGAACCGCACGTCCCGCATCGCGCTGCTGCACTACGCCGACGGGGAGAAGCGCTACATCCTCTGCCCCACCGGCCTGAAGCAGGGCGACAACATCGAGAACGGCCCCACGGCCGACATCAAGCCGGGTAACTGCCTCCCGCTGCGCAACATCCCGACCGGTACCTTCATCCACGCGGTGGAGCTCCGTCCGGGCGGTGGCGCCAAGCTGGGCCGGTCCGCCGGCGCGCAGATCCAGCTCCTCGCCAAGGAGGGCCAGTACGCCACGCTGCGTATGCCCTCCGGCGAGATGCGCCAGGTCGATGTTCGCTGCCGGGCCTCGATCGGCCAGGTCGGCAACGCCGAGCAGGCCAACATCAACTGGGGCAAGGCCGGCCGTATGCGATGGAAGGGCAAGCGCCCCACCGTCCGCGGTGTCGCGATGAACCCGGTCGACCACCCGCACGGTGGTGGTGAGGGTAAGACCTCCGGCGGTCGTCACCCCGTCAACCCCAAGGGCAAGCCCGAGGGTCGTACTCGTGCGGCGAACAAGGCCAGCGACCGGCTGATCATCCGCCGTCGTACCAAGCGGAAGAAGCGGTAGGAGCAGCCAAAATGCCACGTAGCCTTAAGAAGGGTCCCTTCGTGGACGACCACCTTCAGAAGAAGGTGGATGTCCAGAACGAGAAGGGCACCAAAAACGTCATCAAGACGTGGTCGCGGCGCTCCATGATCGTGCCCGACATGCTTGGTCACACGATCGCCGTTCACGACGGCCGTAAGCACGTCCCGGTGTTCGTCACCGAGTCGATGATCGGCCACAAGCTCGGTGAGTTCGCTCCCACGCGAACCTTCCGCAGCCACGTCAAGGAAGACCGCCGCAGCCGGCGATAAGCGCCTCAGGAAGAGGACGCCGAGCCCCACGGGGCGAGACGGACTCGACCAAAACGAAGGGTAAGAGGAGTAAGCGATGGAAGCCAGGGCTCAGGCGCGGTTCGCGCGCCACACGCCCATGAAGGCCCGCCGTGTGGTGGACCTCATTCGCGGGCTGCCCGCTTCGGAGGCGCAGGCCGTGCTGCAGTTCGCTCCCCAGTCGGCGAGCGAGACCGTGTACAAGGTGCTTTCGAGCGCCATTGCCAACGCGGAGCACAACTTCAAGCTCGACCGTGACACGCTCTTCGTGAGCCGTGCCTGGGTCGACGAGGGCCCGACGCTGAAGCGGTTTCGTCCCCGTGCACAGGGTCGCGCCTATCGGATCAACAAGCGGACCAGCCACATCACCGTGATCGTGGAGTCCCGCGAGCCGAAGGGGAGGACCCGCTAGTGGGTCAGAAGGTTAACCCGCACGGGTTCCGCCTCGGCATCACGACCGACTTCAAGAGCCGGTGGTATGCCGACAAGCTCTACAAGTCGTACGTTGCCGAGGATGTGGCGATCCGCCGCATGCTCAAGAAGGGCATGGAGCGGGCCGGCATCTCCAAGGTGGAGATCGAGCGGACCACCGACCGGGTACAGGTCGACATTCACACCGCCCGTCCGGGCATCGTCATCGGCCGCCGCGGCGCCGAGGCGGACCGGATCCGCGGTGACCTCGAGAAGCTGACCAAGAAGCAGGTCCAGCTGAACATCCTCGAGGTCAAGAACCCTGAGATCGACGCTCAGCTCGTCGCCCAGGGTGTGGCCGAGCAGCTGTCCAGCCGTGTCTCGTTCCGCCGTGCCATGCGCAAGGCGATGCAGTCGGCGATGAAGAGCGGCGCCAAGGGCATCCGGGTGCAGTGCTCCGGCCGTCTCGGCGGCGCCGAGATGTCCCGTTCGGAGTTCTACCGCGAGGGCCGCGTGCCCCTGCACACCCTCCGCGCGGACATCGACTACGGCCTGTACGAGGCCCGCACCACCTTCGGCCGTATCGGCGTGAAGGTGTGGATCTACAAGGGTGAGGCTCCGAGCAGCCGCGCCGAGCGCGAGGCGGCCGCCGCCGGTGCTCGCGCCGGCCAGCGTCGTGACCGCGACGACCGTCGTGGCCCCGGTGCCGGTGGCGGCGACCGTCCCCGTCGTGGCGGCGGCGCCGGTGGCGCCCGTCGTGGCGCCGGTGCCGGCCGTGGCGACCGCGCCTCGGGTGGCTCCGCCGCCCCCAGGAACGAGGCGGCCTCGCAGGCCGCCCCCGAGACCGGCCCGGCTGCGCAGCCGGGTGCTGAAGGGAGCTGACCATGCTGATCCCGCGCAGGGTCAAGCACCGCAAGCAGCACCGGCCCGACCGTCACGGCGCCGCCAAGGGCGGCACCAGGGTCGTGTTCGGCGAGTTCGGCATTCAGGCGATTGAGCACTCCTACGTGACCAACCGCCAGATCGAGTCGGCTCGTATCGCGATGACCCGTCACATCAAGCGTGGCGGAAAGGTCTGGATCAACATCTATCCGGACCGCCCCCTCACGAAGAAGCCCGCCGAGACCCGCATGGGTTCCGGTAAGGGTTCGCCGGAGTGGTGGATCGCCAACGTCAAGCCCGGCCGCATCATGTTCGAGCTGTCGGGTGTCGCCGAGCCGGTGGCTCGCGAAGCCCTGCGTCGTGCGATGCACAAGCTGCCGATGAAGTGCCGGTTCGTCAAGCGTGAAGTGGGTGAGGCGTGATGGCTAAGGGCCTGACCGCCGGTGAGCTGCGGGTGGAAGACCAGGACACCCTGGTCACGAAGCTGAAGGAAGCCAAGGAGGAGCTGTTCAACCTCCGCTTCCAGGCAGCGACCGGCCAGTTGGAGAGCCACGGGCGGTTGCGTGCCGTCCGCCGCGAGATCGCCCGTATCTACACCGTGATGCGCGAGCGGGAGCTCGGAATCGTCACGGTAGAGAAGGAGTCGATCGATGGCTGAGGCCACGGAAACCACGACCGAGACGCGGAACTACCGCAAGACCCGTGAGGGTCTGGTCGTCAGCGACAAGATGGACAAGACTGTCGTGGTCGCTGTCGAGGACCGCGTGAAGCACCCCCTGTACGGCAAGGTCATCCGCAGGACGACCAAGTACAAGGCGCACGACGAGGCCAACAGCTGCGGTGTCGGCGACCGTGTCCTCCTGATGGAGACCCGGCCGCTGTCCGCCAGCAAGCGCTGGCGGGTCATCGAGATCCTCGAAAAGGCCAAGTAGGCAACGCGCCTCGTGGGGGGTGACACCGTCACCCCCCATGACGGCGTCCAAGGGGGCGAAGCGATCTTCGCCCCGCCTGTGGCGGCGGTCCCGAGAGGGGCTGTCGCCGGAGGAAAAAGACCATCAGGTTCCGCAAGGCTCACCCGAGGGTGAGAACCGGCGAGACAAACAGGAGTTCAAGTGATCCAGCAGGAGTCGCGGCTCAAGGTCGCCGACAACACCGGTGCGAAGGAAGTCCTTTGCATCCGTGTTCTCGGTGGCTCGGGCCGCCGTTACGCGGGAATCGGTGACATCATCGTCGCCACGGTCAAGGACGCCATCCCCGGCGGCACCGTGAAGAAGGGCGATGTGGTCAAGGCCGTCATCGTCCGCACCGTCAAGGAGCGCCGCCGTCCCGACGGTTCCTACATCCGCTTCGACGAGAACGCCGCCGTCATCATCAAGGACAGCGGCGACCCCCGAGGCACCCGCATCTTCGGTCCCGTCGGACGTGAGCTGCGTGACAAGAAGTTCATGCGGATCATCTCGCTCGCGCCGGAGGTGTTGTAATGCCGAAGCTTCACGTGAAGAAGGGTGACCTCGTCCTGGTCATCGCCGGCAAGGACAAGGGTGCCAAGGGTCGTGTGATCGCCGCCCACCCGCGCGACGAGCGTGTGGTGGTCGAGGGCGTCAACCTGGTCAAGAAGCACTCCAAGGAGACCAACCAGGGTCCGCGCGGCGCCAAGGCCGGTGGCGTGCAGACCATGGAGGCTCCCATCCACGTGAGCAACGTCAAGAAGCTCAAGGATGAGAAGCCCGCCAAGGACGACAAGCCCGCCAAGAAGGAATCGGCCAAGGCCGACTCCGAGGAGACGGGTGAGGACAACTGATGACCGCGAACACCACCGAGACCGGACAGCGGGCCCTCCCGCGCCTCAAGCAGCGTTACCGCGAAGAGATCATCGCGAAGCTGAACGAGCAGTTCGAGTTCGAGAACATCATGCTGGTGCCCACCATCACCAAGATCAAGGTGAACATGGGCGTCGGCGAGGCTGCGCGCGACTCGAAGCTCATCGAAGGCGCCGTCCGCGACCTCACCGTGATCACCGGCCAGAAGCCGGCGGTCGTCCGCGCCCGCAAGTCCATCGCCCAGTTCAAGCTGCGCGAGGGCATGCCGATCGGCGCGCACGTCACGCTGCGCGGTGACCGCATGTGGGAGTTCCTCGACCGGCTGCTCTCGCTGGCGCTGCCCCGTATCCGTGACTTCCGCGGTCTGTCGCCCAAGCAGTTCGACGGCAACGGGAACTACACCTTCGGTCTCACCGAGCAGGTCATGTTCCACGAGATCGACCAGGACAAGGTCGATCGCCAGCGTGGTATGGACATCACGGTCGTGACCACCGCTAAGACCGACGACCAGGGCCGGGCGCTGCTGAAGCAGCTCGGATTCCCGTTCAAGGAGGCCTGATCATGGCGAAGACGTCGCTCAAGGTCAAGGCTGCTCGCAAGGCCAAGTTCGAGGTCCGGGCGTACACTCGGTGCTCGCGCTGTGGTCGTCCCCGCGCCGTCTACAGGAAGTTCGGCCTGTGCCGCATCTGCTTCCGTGAGATGGCGCACCGGGGCGAGCTGCCCGGCATCACCAAGTCGAGCTGGTAGCCCTCCGCGCGGCCCTGTGAGCGATCACGGGCCCGCGCGAGGCCGCCGGCCGCACATAGAAGTCGTATTCACCGGGCGCCGCCTACAGGCGCCCATGACCGCACCGTAGGTCCCCTGTGGAAACCGCGGTGAGGAAGGCCACCGGCCATGACGATGACGGACCCGATCGCAGACATGCTGACGCGTCTGCGAAACGCGAACTCGGCGTACCACGACAGTGTGGCGATGCCGTACTCGAAGATCAAGGCGCACATCGCCGAGATCCTCCAGCAGGAGGGTTACATCCAGTCCTGGAGCGTCGAAGACGCCAAGGTCGGAAAGAACCTCGTGGTGGAGCTGAAGTTCGGGCCGACCCGTGAGCGGTCCCTCGCGGGCCTGCGCCGGGTTTCCAAGCCCGGCCTGCGGGTTTATGCAAAGAAGGACAACCTGCCCCGAGTCCTGGGCGGACTGGGCGTCGCGATCATCTCGACGTCCGGCGGTCTCATGACGGACAAGCAGGCCGGCAAGCGTGGAGTGGGCGGGGAAGTCCTCGCCTTCGTTTGGTAGAGGGGAGAACGAACAGCATGTCAAGAATCGGACGGCTGCCCATCCCCGTACCGAACGGAGTGGACGTCGCCATCGACGGCCGGGACGTCACGGTCAAGGGTCCCAAGGGCACGCTTTCACACAAGATCGCGGAACCTATCGAGATCGCCAAGGGTGACGACGGCAAACTGTCCGTCACCCGTCCCAACGACGAGAACAAGGTCCGTGCGCTGCACGGCCTGTCCCGCACCCTGGTCGCCAACATGGTGACCGGTGTGACCCAGGGTTACTCGAAGACCCTGGAGATCGTGGGCGTCGGTTACCGCGTGCAGGCCAAGAGCCCGACTCAGCTTGAGTTCGCTCTCGGCTTCAGCCACCCGGTGATCGTCGACGCCCCCGAGGGTGTCACCTTCCGCGTCGAGCGGCCGACGCTGTTCCACGTGGACGGCATCGACAAGCAGAAGGTCGGCGAGATCGCCGCGAACATCCGCAAGTTGCGCAAGCCCGACCCGTACAAGGGCAAGGGCGTGCGCTACCAGGGTGAAGTTATCCGCCGCAAGGTCGGAAAGGCTGGTAAGTAGGCATGGCTGGCAAGACTGCGTTCGGCAAGCACACGGCCGCCCGCGCCGTCTCGCGGGCCCGCCGCCACGGCCGAGTCCGCAAGAAGGTGGCCGGTACGGCCACGCGTCCTCGCCTGGTCGTCAACCGCTCCACGAGGCACCTCTTCGTGCAGATCGTCGACGACACCCAGGGCCACACGCTGGTGAGCGCGTCCACCATGGACGCCTCCCTGCGTACGGCGGAGGGCGCCAAGACCGACAAGGCCAAGCAGGTCGGCGAGCTTCTCGCTCAGCGGGCCAAGGCAGCCGGGATCACCGCGGTCGTGTTCGACCGGGGTGGCAACCGCTACGCGGGCCGCATCGCGGCGCTGGCAGACAGCGCACGCGAAGGCGGACTGGAGTTCTGATGACTCCGTCCCAGGATCGCAATCCAGGATCGCAACCGATGGCCCGTCTTACGAATGAGAAGAGGAACCACTAATGGCTGGAGCTCCGCGTCGCGGTGGCGCCGCCGGTGGCGAGCGGCGTGACGGTCGTCGTGACGATCGCCGCGGTGGAAACGCTGACAAGGGCGTCTCGTACATCGAGCGCGTTGTGAAGATCAACCGAGTGGCCAAGGTCGTGAAGGGTGGTCGTCGCTTCAGCTTCACCGCCCTCGTCATCGTCGGTGACGGCAACGGCATGGTCGGCGTCGGCTACGGCAAGGCCAAGGAAGTGCCCGCGGCGATCGCCAAGGGTGTCGAAGAGGCCAAGAAGCACTTCTTCAAGGTGCCCCGCATCCAGGGCACCATCCCGCACATCGTGCAGGGCGAAGAGGCCGCGGGCGTCGTCTTCCTGCGTCCGGCCTCGCCCGGTACCGGCGTCATCGCCGGTGGCCCGGTGCGCGCCGTGCTGGAGTGCGCCGGTATCCACGACGTGCTGTCCAAGTCGCTCGGCTCGGACAACCCGATCAACATCGTGCATGCCACCGTGGCGGCCCTGAAGGGCCTCAGCCGCCCCGAGGAGATCGCGGCCCGCCGTGGCCTCCCGATCGAGGACGTCGCCCCCAAGAGGATGCTCAAGGCTCGCGCCGAGGGCCTCGCGGAGGCCGCGGCCGCGAAGGCGGTGAGCTAACTCATGGCACGCCTGAAGATTACCCAGGTCCGTTCCAAGATCGGTGGCAAGCAGAACCAGCGTGACTCGCTGCGCTCGCTCGGTCTGAAGCGAATCGGGGATGTCGTCGTCAAGGAGGACCGCCCGGAGATCCGCGGCATGGTCACCGTGGTGACGCACCTCGTCACCGTGGAAGAGGTCGACTAGACATGGCAGAGAACACTCCGCTCCGCATCCACCACCTGCGTCCGGCCCCCGGCGCCAACAAGTCGAAGGTCCGCAAGGGCCGCGGCGAGGCGTCCAAGGGCAAGACCTCGGGTCGTGGCACCAAGGGCACGAGGGCCAGGAACAAGGTCCCTCTCGGTTTCGAGGGTGGCCAGGTTCCGCTGCAGCGGCGCCTGCCCAAGTTCAAGGGCTTCTCCAACGCCCTGTTCAAGACGACCTACCAGGTCGTCAACCTTGACAGGCTCGGCGAGCTGTTCCCCGACGGCGGCGACGTCACCGTCGACACGCTCGTCGCCAAGGGCGCGGTTCGCAAGAACCAGCTCGTCAAGGTTCTGGGAACCGGTGAGATCTCCGTGGCGTTGAACGTGGAGGCGCACGCCTTCTCGGCGAGCGCCAAGGACAAGATCGCCGCTGCCGGGGGCTCCGTCTCCGAGCTGTAGGCGTTATCATCACGCGGCGCGGGGGCTCGTAATGGGCTCCCGCGCCCGTAGTGCGTTAGAGTTCGCTGGACAGTGGGCCTCGACTCATTTCCTTGGGCTCATTGACTGGATATGGCAAAGATGGAACACCCCCGCACCATCGCTGACCGACCTCGCCTTTCAGGCGCGCAGGAGGGACCGTGCTGACCGCATTTACCCGAGCGTTCCGTACGCCGGACCTGCGTAAGAAGCTGCTCTTCACTTTGGGCATCATCGCGCTGTTCCGACTTGGGTCGGTCCTGCCGACTCCGGGTGTGCATACCGAGAACATCAGCCGTTGTCTCACCCAGGCGCAGGCGGGGGACGCGGGCAACATCTACGGAATGGTGCAGCTGTTCAGCGGCGGCGCCCTTCTGAAACTCTCAGTCTTCGCTCTCGGCATCATGCCGTACATCACCGCGAGCATCATTCTTCAGCTGCTCGTCGTGGTCATCCCGCGCCTGGAGGCCCTCAAGAAGGAGGGGCAGGCCGGGCAGACGAAGATCACGCAGTACACCCGTTATCTGACGGTCGGCCTGGCGGTCCTGCAGTCGACCGCCTTCGTGGCCCTGGCCCGCAGCGGCCAGCTGTTCCCGCAGTGCCGCGAGGAGATCCTCCTCGACAAGGACAACGTCTTCGCCATCGTCACGATGGTGCTGACCATGACCGCCGGCACCGCCGTCGTCATGTGGCTGGGCGAGCTCGTCACCGATCGCGGCATCGGCAACGGCATGTCCATCCTGATCTTCACGCAGGTCATCGCGGTCTTCCCGTCCGAGCTGCTGAACATCGCCCGTCAGAAGGGCGGCTTCGTCTTCGCCGTGGTCATCGTCGTCGGTATCGCGATGATCGCCCTGGTCGTGATGGTGGAGCAGGCACAGCGCCGGATCCCGGTGCAGTACGCCAAGCGCATGGTCGGCCGCAGAATGTACGGCGGGACGTCGACCTACATCCCGCTGAAGGTCAACCAGGCCGGCATCATCCCGGTCATCTTCGCCTCCTCGCTGCTCTACCTTCCGCAGCTGATCACGACGCTCTTCACGAACACCCAGGAAGAGCCGCACCCGATCATCCAGTGGATCTCGCAGGAGTTCGGCGGCGGCGGGACCACCCCGACGTACATGATCACCTTCTTCCTGCTCATCGTCTTCTTCACGTACTTCTACGTGTCGATTACCTTCAACCCCGTTGAAGTCGCCGACAACATGAAGAAGTACGGTGGGTTCATCCCGGGTATCCGCCCGGGTCGCCCGACGGCTGAGTACTTGAACTACGTGCTCACGAGACTCACCGCTCCCGGCGCGCTGTATCTGGGCCTGATCTCCATGGTGCCGATCGTCGCGCTGGCGCTCGTCGGCGCGAGTCAGAACTTCCCGTTCGGAGGGACGAGCATTCTGATCATGGTTGGTGTCGGCCTTGACACCGTGAAGCAGATCGAGAGCCAGCTGCAGCAGCGCAACTATGAAGGCTTCCTGAAGTAGTGCGCCTCGTCCTGGTCGGGCCCCCCGGAGCGGGTAAGGGGACACAGGCCCAGTTCGTCGCATCGAACCTGTCGATCCCGAAGATTTCGACAGGTGACATCTTCCGCGCCAACGTCTCGGGCGGCACGGAGCTCGGCAAGCTTGCCAAGGAATACATGGACCGCGGCGACCTCGTGCCCGACGAGGTCACCATCGCGATGGTCCGCGACCGCCTCGCCGAGAACGACGCGCAGGACGGTTTCCTGCTCGACGGCTTCCCCAGGAACGTGCCCCAGGCCGAGATCCTGAAGAAGATCCTCGCCGAGTTCCAGGTCGGTCTGGACATCGTCCTGGAGCTCGTGGTCGACGACGAGGAGGTCGTCCGCAGGCTCGCGGGACGCCGGACCTGCAGCCAGTGCGGCCGCATCTGGCACGTCGACTTCGATGACAAGAAGGACGACATCTGCGACGCCTGCAACGGCCGGCTGTACCAGCGGGACGACGACAAGGAGGCGACCGTCAGGCACCGCCTGGAGGTCTACCAGGAGCAGACGGCTCCCCTGGTCTCCTTCTACGCCGACGAGGGCATCCTGGTCGGTGTCGACGCCACGGGTCCCGTGGAAGAGGTCACCCAGCGCTCGATGGAGGCCCTGAACCCCTTCATCGGCTAGCGAAGCGACAGCACAGTGCACGCCACCCATGGGTTTCTCATGGGTGGCGTGCTGTCATTTAGGGCAGAATCGGGGGAATTGGGGTCCCGGACCGCCCGTTGAACCACCCCAGGGGGTGTGCACGTGTTCAAGAAGAACAAGCACGGAATCCAGATGAAGACGCCCGAGCAGGTGGACAAGATGCGGGCGGCCGGTCTCGTGGTCGGCCGTACCCTGCAGTTGCTCAGGGAGAGCGTCCAGCCGGGCATGACGCCCCTGGATCTCGACGCGATCGCGGAGAAGGCGATCAGGGACGAGGGGGCGATCCCCTCCTTCAAGGGCTACCAGGGCTTCCCCGCGACGATCTGCGCCTCGGTCAACCACGAGGTCGTCCACGGCATCCCGGGTGACCGCCGCCCGCTGCGGGAGGGCGACATCATCTCGATCGACTGCGGCGCCATCCTGGACGGCTGGCACGGCGACTCGGCCGTCACGGTCCCGGTCGGCGAGGTCGACCCCAAGCTGACCGAGCTGATGAGGGTCACCGAGGAGGCCATGTGGCGGGGCATCGCCGCGCTCACCGTGGGCCGCCACCTGTCCGACATCGGACACGAGGTGGAGAAGTACATCCGTTCCCAGGGGCGCTACGGCATCCCGCAGGAGTACGGCGGCCACGGCATCGGCACCGAGATGCACATGGACCCGTGGGTGGCCAACCACGGCAAGCCGGGCCGGGGCCCGAAGTTCGAGCCGGGCATGTGCTTCGCCGTCGAGCCGATGGTCAATCTCGGGACGGACAGGACGAAGGTGCTGGCCGACGACTGGACCGTGGTCACGATCGACGGGAAGGTCTCCGCACACTTCGAACACAGCGTCGCCGTGACACATAATGGTCCTTGGGTATTGACCGCCCTTGACGGGGGGAAAGAGCGGCTTGCCGACCTGTTGGGAGACGCGGGCTAGTTCGGGCCCGCCGGCGAGCGGATGTGGTGGACATGGCGGCTGGTCCGGAGATGCGAGCCTCCGACGGAGATCGCGACAAGATCGCCTCGGTGCTGAGGGAGCACTACGCGCAGGGCCGCCTGACCACGGAGGAGTTCGACGAGCGCCTGGAGCAGCTCTACACCAGCAAGACGTACGGCGAGCTCGCGGTCCTGACCTCCGATCTTCCCGACGTCGACCTGCGCCGGCTCCCGGAGGCCCCCTCCCGCGCCCCTGAGCGTGCCGCCAAGGCGAGCGTGGACCGGGACGCGCAGAACAAGGGGCTGGCGGCCGCGTGGGCCGTCTGGGCGATGGCCAGCGGCATCAACTGGATGATCTGGCTCATCATCGGGGTGACCGGCGACTTCCCCTACCCGTGGCCCCTGTGGGTCATGGGCCCGTGGGGTGTGGTGTTGCTGGTGACGACGATCGCCACGGGCCTGGGACGGGACAAGAACCGGTAATAGTGCACTCTGGGCGTTGAGTGTGCATTCCTCCACAGAAAGACCCATTGAATCTTCCTAACGTGAGCGGTGTCCGAACAGCGGGACCCCGTTTCACAGGAGGAAATTCCATGAGCAAGATCCGTACAGCCCTGGTAGGAGCGGCCCTGGCGGGTTCGCTGGCCGCGGGTGTGGTCGCGGCTCCGTCGGCGATGGCCTCGGCCTCGCAGGCCTCGGCCGGATCCGTCGCAGTCCAGGAGACCCAGACGTCGAGCAAGCACTTCTTCGGTCCGTACTACTCGGGCTTCGGCGGTGGCGAGAGCTTCGGCAGGCGCTCCTACTTCAAGGGTTACTGGACCAGCAGCGGCGGCCGCTACTGGTTCTACGGCGACCTGTTCGACCGCGACCGTGACCGTCAGCGCAGCTACGTGTGGTTCAAGTGGCACGACAGGTTCGGCTCGCACAGCAAGGTGTTCAACACCTTCGGCAACTCCGGCTTCAACAAGTTCGGCGGGTTCAAGAAGAGCAGCGGCTTCGACGACTTCAAGATCCGGGTCTGCGAGGGCAGTAACAAGTTCGACGACTGCGGCCGCTGGGGCGACGCCTTCTGAGGTCTTCCGGCGCCTTCCGGGGAGACGGTCCGAGGAGTCAGGGTCACCCGGTGAGGGCGGGGGGGCCTTTCAGCGGGACGTGACCGAGGAGCGTTGACCACGTTGACCAAGGAGCACCGACCGGCCTTCCGCGATCGAGAGGCGAGTGAATCGATCAAGGAAGGCCGATCGGGGAACGATGATCGATAAGGTTGGTCGAGCGAGCCCCCCGGCGCCGGGTCGCCGGGGGGCTTTTTCACGCCACGGGCGCGATGGGTGTCCGCGGGCCTGATCCGGGCAGCGGCGCGCGGGGCCTTCGAACGGGGAACGACGGTCCGATCCGGGCAGCGGCCGACAGGGCCCCGGGGCCCGGGGGATGACCTGATCCGGACGGCCGGTGGCCCGTCTGAGCGGCGAGGGCGAGGGCGTCCGCCCGGTCCGATGGCCGGGATGCTGGCCTGACCTGGCCGGACGTGCCACAATGGGGCCACGAGTATTCGCGCGTCGAGCCGTGTCGTCCGTCCCGCTCGGGATCTGCGGTATCCTTTGTAGCGGTTGTGTCAAGGTACCGGCCGTGTGTTTCGCATTTCCTCGCCCGGTGCCGTACACTCCTTCTTCGGTTCACTATGACCATTGCGCATCGGCGGTGTCGCAACCGCCGCTCTCATCGAAGCGCTGGGTCGCGGCTGCTTAGTGTTCCGAAGCCTCAGACGACCGATCAGTGAAACGCGAGGGACATGGCCAAGAAAGACGGCGCCATCGAGATCGAGGGCACTGTGGTTGAGTCGCTCCCGAACGCGATGTTCCGGGTGCAACTCGACAACGGCCATAAGGTCCTGGCCCACATCAGCGGGCGGATGCGGATGCACTACATCCGGATCCTTCCTGACGACAGGGTTGTCGTCGAACTGAGCCCCTACGACCTCAGTCGTGGGCGGATCGTCTACCGATACAAGTAAGCGCGTCTGAGGGACGAATAGGACTATGAAGGTCAAGCCGAGCGTCAAGAAGATCTGTGACAAGTGCAAGGTGATTCGCCGGCACGGTCGCGTCATGGTGATCTGCGACAACCTGCGCCACAAGCAGCGTCAGGGTTAGTCGCTTCAAAAAGGCCCTGTGAGAGTCCGCTCCTAAGAGGCGGACTCGATCCATGTGGGGCTTTCACGTAATCGTGTCTCACACCTGCGCCGGCGGCTCACGCCGTACCCCGCAGGAGACCCCCGGTCGGAGGCCGGGGCCCTCACCCCGGGCATGGGGAGGGGAAGTGAGGCGCAGGACCTCCGCCATAACGAAGGAGAATGCCCGACCATGGCTCGCCTGGTTGGTGTAGACCTCCCCCGCGACAAGCGGCTGGAGATCGCTCTCACCTACATTTTCGGAATCGGCCGCACTCGTGCGCTCGAAACCCTTCAGGCCACCGGCGTCAACGGCGACCTGCGGGTTCACCAGCTGACCGACGAAGAGCTGGTGCCGCTGCGCGACTACATCGAGGCCAACTACAAGATCGAGGGTGACCTCCGTCGCGAAGTTCAGGCCGACATCCGTCGCAAGATCGAGATTCAGTGCTACCAGGGCATCCGGCACCGCCGTGGCCTTCCCGTGCACGGTCAGCGTACGCAGACCAACGCGCGCACCCGTAAGGGCAAGAAGAAGACCGTGGCCGGTAAGAAGAAGCCCGGTAAGAAGTAGTCCGCGTAGCCGCAGGACCGAAGACCTCAGGAGTGAAGGCAAAGAATGCCTCCTAAGAGCCGCCAGGGTGCACCCAAGAAGGTGCGCCGCAAGGAAAAGAAGAACGTCGCTCACGGGCACGCCCACATCAAGAGCACGTTCAACAACACGATCGTTTCGATCACCGACCCGAGTGGGAACGTGATCTCCTGGGCCAGCGCCGGCCACGTCGGGTTCAAGGGCTCTCGTAAGTCCACCCCGTTCGCGGCGCAGATGGCCGCGGAGAACGCCGCCCGCCGTGCCATGGAGCACGGCATGCGCAAGGTCGACGTGTTCGTCAAGGGCCCCGGCTCCGGCCGTGAGACCGCGATCCGGTCGCTTCAGGCGACCGGGCTTGAGGTCGGGTCCATCCAGGACGTCACCCCCGTGCCGCACAACGGCTGCCGTCCGCCCAAGCGCCGTCGCGTCTGACGCCCAGGAGAAGATAGAAAATGGCTCGTTACACGGGTGCGGACTGCAAGCTCTGCCGCAGGGAGAAGACCAAGCTCTTCCTCAAGGGCAAGAAGTGTGAGTCCGCGAAGTGCCCCATCGAGATCCGTCCCTACCCGCCGGGTGAGCACGGTCGCGGCCGTCCCAAGGAGTCTGAGTACCAGCTCCAGCTTCGTGAGAAGCAGAAGACCCGCCGCATCTACGGCGTCCTCGAGAAGCAGTTCCACAACTACTACGAGGAAGCCAACCGCAAGACCGGCAAGACCGGCGAGAACCTCCTCCAGATCCTGGAGAGCCGTCTCGACAACGTGGTCTACCGCGCCGGTTTCGCGGAGTCGCGCGACGCCGCCCGCCAGCAGGTCCGTCACGGACACATCCTGGTGAACGGCAAGAAGGTCGACATCCCGTCGTACCGCGTGCGCGAGCACGACATCGTCGAGGTCCGCGAGAAGTCGCGCAACCTCCTGCCCTACGAGGTGGCCCGCGCCACCGCCGGTGACAAGACGTACCCGGCGTGGCTCGGCGTCGTCCCGGACGCGCTGCGCGTCCTGGTCCACCAGCTCCCGGTCCGTCAGCAGATTGACACCCAGGTCCAGGAGCAGCTGATCGTCGAGCTCTACTCCAAGTAGCGGCTCCTCAGGTGCCGTACGGCTTTTTGCCGTACGGCACCTATGCTGTTGTTCGAGCGGCGTCAAATAGCGGGCGCCGCCATGCAAGGGAGATCTCACATGCTGATCGCTCAGCGTCCCTCCCTCCTTGAGGAATCTCTTGAGGAGACCCGGTCCAAGTTCATCATCGAGCCGCTGGAGCCGGGGTTCGGCTACACCATCGGCAACTCGCTGCGCCGCACGCTGCTGTCGTCCATCCCGGGCGCGGCCGTGACCAGCATCCGCATCGAGGGTGTGCTGCACGAGTTCACCACCGTGCCGGGCGTCAAGGAGGATGTCACCGACATCATCCTGAACCTCAAGGACCTGGTCGTCTCCTCCGAGCACGACGAGCCCGTGGTCATGTACCTGCGCAAGCAGGGCCCCGGTGACGTCACCGCCGCCGACATCGCGCCCCCGGCCGGTGTCGAGGTGCACAACCCCGAGCTGCGCATCGCCACCCTGAACGGCAAGGCGAAGCTGGAGATGGAGCTGACCGTCGAGCGCGGTCGCGGCTACGTCTCCGCCGCGCAGAACAAGCAGCCGGGCCAGGAGATCGGCCGCATCCCGATCGACTCCATCTACTCGCCGGTGCTCAAGGTCACCTACAAGGTCGAGGCGACCCGAGTCGAGCAGCGCACCGACTTCGACCGTCTGATCCTGGACGTCGAGACCAAGCCGTGCATGAAGCCCCGCGACGCGGTGGCCTCCGCCGGTAAGACCCTCGTCGAGCTGTTCGGTCTCGCCCGCGAGCTGAACGTCGAGGCCGAGGGCATCGACATCGGCCCGTCGCCGACGGACGCGGCCCTCGCCGCGGACCTGGCGCTGCCGATCGAGGAGCTGAACCTCACGGTCCGCTCCTACAACTGCCTCAAGCGCGAGGGCATCCACACCGTGGGTGAGCTCGTGGCCCGCAGCGAGCAGGACCTTCTCGACATAAGGAACTTCGGTGCCAAGTCCATCGAAGAGGTCAAGCAGAAGCTGCACGAGATGACGCTCGCGCTCAAGGACTCCCCGCCCGGGTTCGACCCGAGCGCGGTGGCCGGCGGCGGCTACGACGACGACGACAGCGCCTACGTCGAGACCGAGCAGTACTGAGTTTCGGGACGCCCCACGGCGTTCCGTGACACCGGGTGACTCCTCGTCACCGCGGGTGTCACCGAGTTTCACGATGACGGGGGCCTTCCAGCCCCCGGCCCGACCCCGGTACCTCGTACGGCCGGGGCGGGTTTACTCCCAAGGAGAACGCAATGCCCAGGCCCACCAAGGGTGCCCGTCTCGGCGGCAGCCCGGCCCACGAGCGGCTGATCCTGGCGAACCTCGCCACCCAGCTGTTCCAGCACGGCCGGATCAAGACCACCGAGGCCAAGGCGAAGCGTCTGCGCCCGGTGGCGGAGAAGCTGATCACCAAGGCGAAGAAGGGCGACATGCACAACCGTCGCCAGGTGCTGACGGTCGTCAAGGACAAGAGCGTCGTCCACCACCTCTTCACCGAGATCGCCCCGACCTTCGCCGAGCGTCCCGGTGGCTACACCCGGATCACCAAGATCGGTCTCCGTAAGGGCGACGCCGCCCCCATGGCCGTGATCGAGCTGGTGTCCGAGCCGCTGAACACGGTCAAGGTCGGCCAGACCCAGGCCACCGCCCCCAAGGCGGAGAAGGTCGAGGAGACCAAGGCCGACGAGGCCAAGGCCGAGACCACCGAGGAGACCAAGGCCTCCGAGGAGACGACCGAGGCTCCCGCCGAGGAGACCGAGGCCAAGAAGGACAACGCCTGATTTTCCAGGCTCGGTGAACGGGCCCTGCCGGCGGGCTGCCCTGCGAGCAGGGTCAGCCCCCCGGCCATGGCGCCGGCGACGACTCCGATCAGCGCCCCGGGAAGGGCGAGTTCAGCT